>SLAV01000334.1 GCA_007126655.1 Haloferula sp.
ACGACTTCGAACGCATTCTTGTCGAACTGCATCTGGTCGTTGCTGTCGATTTCGATTTTGACCTCGTCGGCGGGCAGGGCCGGGGCCAGGGCGATCACGGTGAGTGCGGCGAGTAATTTGCGGAGCATTGTGGTGTGGGGTTGGTGTTTGGTTTGGGATAGATGTATCCGGCTGGGTTGGTGTGCAACCGATTTCAGACGAATATGCGGAAGGTGCCTGAAACAGGAGATCCAAGGCATCAACGTTCCTCAGCGGGGACGCCGCGCGGCGCGGCGTCTCCGCCGCCGGAGTTGATGTGATTCTTAATCAGAAACCATACGGCGATCGCGAGGAGCAGGGAGGCGATCTTCGCCGTCAGGTTTTTCGGTGGCTTCAGTTTCATGAGTCGGTTTCTCCGAGAAGAATGTTTCGGCGATGCGGGAGCGAAATTCGGCTTCGGTGAGACCGCGCTGGAGCTTGCCATTCTCGCAAAGCGAGATGTTTCCTGTTTCCTCGCTGACGACGACGCAGAGCGCGTCGCTGCGTTCGGTGAGGCCGATGGCGGCGCGGTGGCGCAGGCCGGTCGAGCGGTCCTTCATTTCGCGTTCGGTGACGGGGAAGACGCAAGCCGCGCCGGCGACGCGGTCGTCGGCGATGATCATGCCGCCGTCGTGCAGGGGTGATTTCGGGTTGAAGACGGCGTAGGCGAGTTCCGGGGAGAACGCGGCGTCGAGCACCACGCCGTTTTCCAGATAGTCCTTGAGGCTGATCCCCCGCTGGATGGCGAAGAGCGCGCCGACGCGTTTTTTCGAGAGGCTGATGACGGTGTCGGTGAATCGCCCGAGGAAGTCGAGGCGGCGGCGGTTTGAGAATGAGAAAAGGCGCTTGCTACCGAGGCGGGCCAGCGCATCCCGCAGTTCGGGCTGGAAGATGACGATCAGCGCGAAGGCGAGCACGGTGGCGGCGCTCTTGATGATCCAACTGATCACCTGGAAATCGGCGACGATGGCCAGCATGGTGAGGAAGACGAGGATGAGGACCAGGCCGACCAGGATTTTCGCGCCACGGGTGTTGCGGAAGGCGCGGTAAATCTGATAGATGCAGACCGCGAGGATCAGGATCTCGATCCCGTCCCGCCAATGGTCCTTCAAAAACGTCCACATTGCGGTGTGATGATTAAGGGATCCACCCGCGGCTGTCACCCGGAAACCTTTGGAATCGGTGGATTGGTGTGGTGTTTTTCCCGCCGGGTGGCTATCCATTCCGAAAACCGATATCCCGGATGCACGTTCCCACATTGATTTCCCGCAAGCGCGACGGCGAGGAGCTGGCCGGCCGCGAGCTCACCGGTTTGATCGAGGCATACGTGCGGGACGAGGTGCCGGATTACCAGATGTCGGCCTTCGCGATGGCGGTTTATTTCCGCGGGATGACGCCTGCCGAGGTGGCGGCGCTGACGCGCGCGATGATTGATTCCGGGGACCGGTTTTCACACCCGGACGGCTTGCCGGTGGCGGACAAGCATTCGACCGGCGGGATCGGGGACAAGGTGTCGCTGGTGCTCGCGCCGCTGGTGGCGTGCGCGGGGTGCCGGGTGCCGATGGTTTCCGGGCGCGGGCTGGGCATCACGGGAGGCACGCTCGACAAGCTGGAGTCGATTCCGGGCTTCAACGTGCGGCTGGATTCCGGGGCGGCCGGCGCGCAGCTCGCGGACATCGGCGTGGTGATGATGGGGCAGACCGACCGGTTCTGTCCGGCGGACAAGCGGTTGTATTCGCTGCGCGATGTGACTGGCACGGTGCCGTCGGTGGCGCTGATCACGGCTTCGATCATGTCGAAAAAGCTGGCTGAATCGCTGGACCGGCTGGTGCTGGACGTGAAATTCGGGACCGGCGCGTTCATGCGCAGCCGGAAGGAGGCGCAGGTGCTGGCGGATTCCATGGTGGCGGTGGGCCGCGAGATGGGGGTGGAAACGCACGCCGTGCTCAATGCGATGAGCGAACCGACGGGGCGGACGGTGGGCAACGCGCTGGAGGTGATCGAGGCGGTCGAGTGCCTGGAAGGCGGCGGCCCCGGGGATTTGCGGGACATCGTGCTCGATTTGTCGGAAAAGATCGCCGGTGTTTCGCGCGCGGACTTGGAGCGGTTGCTCGACGACGGCAGCGCACGTGCCCGATTCGACAAACTGGTGGCGGCGCAGGGTGGCAAGCCGGAGGATCTTCCGCTCCTTGGGGAAATCCACCGCGCCCCGGAGATCCGCGACGTGCCGGCGCCGACGGCGGGCGTGGTGGAGAAGGTGGACGCCGGGCTGATCGGCCAGGCGGCGGTGCAGCTCGGCGCGGGCCGGGCGCGGATGACGGACGGCGTCGATCACGCGGTGGGTTTCGATCAATTGGTGAAGACCGGCGAGCATGTGCATGCGGGCGACCCGCTATGCCGCATCCACGCGAACCAGCGTGTGGATTACGACATGGCGGAGGCGATGGTGTTGAAGGCAGTGCACATCCGGACCCACCACTGAGTGTTGCGGGGGGCAATCCGTTGAACGAGAGGCTCCGGCTGCGGCGTAAAATGAGCTTTATGTTGGAAGCCTCCATGCCGCCCAAGACGACCATTCCCCGCACGCTTCAATTCGTTTTCACCGCCATCGCCGTATGCATGGCCTGGTGCGTCCCGGCTGCAGCGGCCGATAAAACGCCGGTGACGCTGCCGCTGCGTCCGGCCGTGACGCCGGATGGCGACCGGATCGCTTTTTCATGGCGGGGCGATCTTTGGCAGGTTGGCCGCGAGGGTGGCACGGCCACGCGCCTGACCACCCACCCCGCCGACGACAACGACCCGCGTTTTTCTCCGGACGGGAAGACGTTGTATTTCACCAGCCTGCGCGACGGGCCGCGGCATTTGTTCTCGATGCCAGCGGACGGCGGGCAGATCAAGCGCCACAGCCATCATTCGGAAGGCCTGCGGCTCGAAACGATCCGGCCGGACGGGGCATATGCCGTGGTCCGTGCCTTGCGCGACATTCCCGGCTCCGCAGGGCGGCGGTTGTTCGACATTCCGCTCGGCGATGACGCGGGGGGCGAGTCGATGATCGTCGATGTCGATTTCCATGGCGTCGCGATGCATCCGGAGGACGGTCGCCTGCTTGGCTGCCGGAGCGGCGAATCGCCATACCGCAAGGGGTATCGCGGCAGCCGCAGTTCGTCGATCTGGCTGGTTGACCCGGACGAACCGGCATTCGAATCCATGGTGGCGGAGGAAATCCCGGCGCGCTCGCCGCTCTGGCACCCCTCCGGCGGGTCGTTTTACTATTTATCCGAACGCGACGGGACGTGGAACGTCTGGATCCGCTGTCTTGCCGAAGGATCCTGCCGGCAGTTGACCCGCTTTGAGGACGACGGCGTGTTGGAGATGGCGATGTCGGCAGACGGGCGCTTCATGGTGCTCACGCGCGGATTCGGGTTCCTGGTGATGGACCCGGAAGAAGACTCCGGGCCGCGTGAAATCGACGTCTTCGCCCATCGCGAGCGGACCGAGCCCGACGCG
Organism: Haloferula sp.; assembly: GCA_007126655.1. Classification (GTDB taxonomy): domain Bacteria; phylum Verrucomicrobiota; class Verrucomicrobiia; order Verrucomicrobiales; family Akkermansiaceae; genus Luteolibacter. The sequence continues at coordinate 3,526 of SLAV01000334.1, forward strand.
GAGGTGCGGCCGGTTCGCCGCACCGGTGACGCGGATTTCTCCGCCTCCGGTTTGGAGATCGTGTTCGAGGCGGAGGGCCGCCTGTTTGCGATGGACACGGTGCTGCGTGATCCGAACCAACTGACCGACGGCCCGGTGCGCCACGAGTCCCCACGATTCACCAGTGACGGAAAATCAGTGATCGCGATTGAGGAAAGCGGCACGCACCGCCGCCTGGTGCGCATCCGCCGTGGCGACGACATGGAATTCTGGTGGCGCAACCGCGGGTTCGAGCAGGAAACACTGGCGGGGGATGATGTGCCGGTGCATGCGTTCAAGCTGATTCCGGAGCGCGATGAGGTCGCGTTTGTCGATGTGTCCGGCCGCCTGCTGGTGATGCCGGTCGAGGCCTCAGGCCCGCCGGTGCTGGTTCATCAAAGCTGGACGGCCTTCGACTTTGATCCATCGCCCGACGGCGAGTGGATGGCCGTGGCCACCCGCGACGACACATATAACCGGGACATCTGGATCGTGCGGACGGATGGCAGCGTGCCGCCCTACAACCTGAGCCGCCATCCCGGCAGCATGTGGTCGCCGCGCTGGTCACCCGATGGCCGGATGATCGCGTTCATCGGCCAGCGCCGCCGGGACACCCCCCGCATCCATCTCGCGCACCTTTCGCTGGCCGACCATCATCGAACAAGGCGGGAGGCGCGATTGATCGAGGCCAAGCAGGCGATGAAGCGTGACCCGTGGTATCAAGATGATGATGAGGAAGCATCCGGCGAATCCACCGATCCGGAAAACTCCGACCCACCGGAAGGAGCGCTGGATGAAAACGGTGACGTGGCAGGGGAAGAGCCAGAGGAGGGCGAGTCCATCACGATTGATTTCGAAGAACTGCACCAGCGCGTCATCACGCTCGATTCCGGCGATGGCACGCCGACCCGCCTCGTGTGGGCGGCTGATTCCGAATCCCTGTTGTTCCAGACGCGGGGATCGTCCGACGAAGTGACCCACCGAATCGCGCCGCGGGACGATGCCCAGCGCGAGCGCCATGGTGGCTATGCGGGCATTCCGGTGCGCATGGATGATGGCGACACCAGCTATTGGATCATCGACGGGGCTCCGGCGAAGGTGCGCCGGTCGGACGTCGAGCGTTATCCGTTTTCCATCGAAATTCCGCGGGACCGTCGCGAGCACCTCGCGCTTGGTTTCGAGATTGCCTGGCGCACGATCCGCGACCGCTTTTACGATCCCGCGCTGAACGGGCTCGATTGGGACGGGATCCGGTTGAAATACCTGCCCCACGCAAAGGCCGCCGCGAATTCCTCGGAGTTTTCGCTGGTTGTCCGGCGCATGTTCGGGGAACTCAACAGCTCGCACCTCGGCGTGCGGACGAACCGCTGGCCGGAAGTCGCGACGAACGCGGTGTCCCGATTCGAGCGCACCCGCCATACCGGCCTGCGCTTCGAGACGGATGAGGAGGGATGGCCGCGCGTGGTCGAAGTGATTCCAGGCAGTCCGGCCGCACTGGCCGAGCCGCCCATCGAGCCGGGAGCGCGTTTACTGGAGGTGGACGGGCGCGCCGTGGTTTCCCACGGTTGCCACGCGCGTTTGTTCAACGGGCCTTCCGGCGATGAAGTGTCCCTGACCCTTGAAGGCACCGGTGACGACGATGGCGGACAGACGTATCGCCTGCGTCCGATCACCTACCGGGAAGCGCGTGAACTCGGGCGTGCCGGGGAAATCCGCCGCACCAGGCGGCACGTCGAGACCCAATCGGACGGGAAGCTCGGCTACATTCGCATCGCCCGGATGGACCAGAGCAGCTTCGAAACGTTCCAGCACGAGGTTTTCGCAGCGGGGCACGGGAGGGACGGATTGATCATCGACATCCGCGACAACAGCGGCGGATTCATTGCCGACCATCTGCTCACCATCCTCAGCCAGCCGCGCCATTCGTTCACCGTGTCGCGCAACGGCGGGATCGGCCACGCGGGTGAGCGCACCGTCTATACCACCTGGCACAAACCGGTCACCATCCTGATCAACGAGAGATCGGTCTCGAATGCGGAGGTTTTCGCCCATGCGATCCAGAGCACCGGTCGCGGCAAGGTGGTGGGTGTGCCGACGCATGGCGCGGTGATTTCGACCACCCGCACGCCGCTGCTCGACATCGGCACGCTCAACATCCCGTTCCGGGGCTGGTTCCATCCCGAGACCGGTGTCGATCTCGAACTCGGCCCGGCGGTCCCGGACGTGATGGTCGAAAACACACCCGGCGATCTTGCTGCGGGCATCGACGCCCAGCTCGACGCCGCGATCGAAGTGCTGCTTGCCGAAGCCCGCGAGCATGCCTCGCGCCCGCGCGTGGAGCCGGTTTACCGCAGCGAACTCGACGCCCAATGAACCAATTGATATGAGCCTGTTCGAACGACATCTAACGCTGTGGGTCGCCCTGTGCATTGTGGGCGGCATTTTGCTGGGTAAAATCGCGCCGGGGCTGGCGGAGAGGCTGGACGGCATGGCGATTGTGGTGAACGGCGCGCCGGTGGTTTCGATCCCGATTGCGGTCTGCCTGTTCCTGATGATGTATCCGATCATGCTGAAGATCGATTTCGGGCAGGCGTTGAAGGCGGGTCGGTCGGGCAAGGCGGTGGGGCTGACGTTGTTCCTGAACTGGGCGGTGAAGCCGTTCACGATGGTGGCGATCTGCACGCTTTTCCTCGGGGTGCTTTTCCGCGCGTTCATTGGGGAGGAGGCGACCGACCTTGTACGCATGCCGCTCGGGCTGGACCTGCCGGCGGGCAGCGAGCACGGGGCCGGGGTGGTGGTGATGCACGAGGGCGTGCGGATGCTCGAGATCCCCCTGTGGCGGAGTTATCTGGCGGGGTGCATCCTGCTCGGAATCGCGCCGTGCACGGCGATGGTGTTGATCTGGGGCCACCTGTCGCGCGGGAACGACGGTCTCACGCTGGTGATGGTGGCGGTGAACTCGCTGGTGATGGTGGTGCTCTACGGGTTGCTCGGCGGCTTTCTGCTGGGTGTGGGCCGGCTGCCGGTGCCGTGGCAGGCGATGCTGCTGTCGATGGGGATCTACGTGGTGCTGCCGCTGGTGGCGGGGTATCTCTCCCGCAAGTGGATCCTCGCGCACAAGGGCGAGGCGTGGTTCCGTGAGAAATTCCTGCACCACCTCACGCCGCTGACGATCATTGCGCTGCTGGCGACGCTGGTGCTGTTGTTTTCCTTCAAGGGCGACGTGATCGTGGAAAACCCGCTGACGATCCTCTGGATCGCGATCCCGCTGACGTTGCAGACGCTGCTCATTTTCGCGCTTGGATACGGCGCGGCGAAGCTGCTCAAGCTCGGCTACCAGGACGCCGCGCCCACCGCGATGATCGGCGCGTCGAACCACTTCGAGGTGGCCATCGCCACGGCCGTCATGCTTTTCGGCCTGTCATCGGGCGCGGCGCTGGCCACGGTGGTGGGCGTGTTGATCGAGGTGCCGCTGATGCTGGCCCTGGTCGCGTTTTGCAAGCGAACGTCGCATCATTTTCCGGGAGGCGGCGACACCGGATGATCGCGCAACCCGGGCCTTGGACTCAGCGGTTGGTGTTGGATTCGAGGGCAGACTGGCTCTGTGCTTCGAACCATGCCATGAACGCGTCCTGGGACATGACCTCCATGGTTCCGACCATGTTGCTGTGACCCTCGCCGCAGAGCTGGCCACAGATGACGTAGGTCTCGATTTCCGCTGTGGGAGTGAACCACATCGGGATCTCGCGGCCGGGAATGGCATCCTGCTGGATGCGCATGGGGACGATGTGGTAGTTATGGATGACGTCGAGAGTGCCGATGTTGAGCACGGCGGGGCGGTTTACCGGGATGTTGAGGATGGTGCTGGTGAAATCGTCGAGCGCGTTGGGGTCGGAGTAGTCGATGCCAAGCGGGTTGGTGCTGGAGATGAGGTCGGGATCGGTGCGTCCGAACTTGCCGTCCTCGCCGGGGTAGTGGTAGTGCCAGCCGAATTGATAGCCGACGACGCGGACGCGGACTGGATCCTCCTGCTGGACGCCATCCCAGTCGTCCACGCGCGCGGCCCAGAGCGGGAAGGCGAACCCGAGGAGGAGGACGGCCTCCACAATGACCACACCAATCTCAAGGTGGCTGGAGAGGTGGCTGCGGACGCCGGTGTAGTTGGCCTTCGGATTGTTACGGTGCCAGAAGCGCCACAAGCAGAACAGGAAGAAGATCGACCAGCCGACGAAGAGGGCGATCATGAACCAGTGGACGACGTCCATCATGTGATCCACCTGTCCGCCGTGCGCGGCGTAGTTTTCGGGGAGGCCGAGGAGTTTGGAGGGGCTCATGCTTGGAATTTGAGATTTGAAACTTGAGATTTGAAATCAGGACTTGCCCGGGACGTAGTCGTCCATGAGTTCGGGGTCGAGGAATTCGCGTTCGCGGCGGGCGATTTTGACCATGAAAAACGCGACCGTGGAGAGCATGGCGAGGATGACGACGAGCAGGGCGAAGATGGACCAGCCGGCGGCGTCTCCGCCGGCTTCGATCATGGTGATGCGGCAGGTGGCGCATGAGATGACGGGCAGGATGTTCATGGGTCGAAGGTTCTGGGGTTCGTGCTCAGAGGAGGATTTTGGAGGCTTTGCGGTAGAAGCTGACGCCGTAGATCGGAAGTGCAATGGCACCGATGATTCCGACGGGGCCGAGGATCATGGCGGCGACGCGGGATTCGGCGAAAAGGACGGCCCACAGCGCCATGAATACGCAGAGGAGCGTGGCGATGGTGATGAAGACGATATGGAAGGCGCGGAGTGACATTTTTTCGTGTGGATTCTGAAAATGTGAAAATCTGGAATGTGGGTTTATGGGGTTATTCGGTGGTTGCGGGGGATGTGGTGGCAGGTTCGGTGTAGAAGAACGGATCGTCGATGGGGTCGTTGAATGCAAGGGCGATTAGAGCAGCCATGAATGCGGCAAACATGAGTCCGCCGGCGAAGATCCAGTAAACGGCCTTTTTCTCGTGATTGAGGTGCATGAAGATGACGGCGACGAGCGTGGCCTTGGTGGTGGCGATGAGGAGTCCGACGATGGCGTCCCAAACGTCGAAGCCATGGCCGCCGATGAGGCTTTCGAGCGGGTACCAGGTGGCGACCGCGACGGTGAGGACGGTGAAGACGCAGAGCGCGCCGAATACGATCAGGTAGGATCGGACGGACTTTTGGATTTCTTCCGGGGTTGAGGCCATGTGCGGAATGGGGATTAGGAAATCAGGAGATTAGCGAATTGGGATTACATCAGGTAGAGGATGGGGAAGACGAAGATCCAGACGAGATCGACGAAATGCCAGAAGAGACCGCCGACTTCGACGCGGTTGGCGAGCCACTCGGGGTTGGAGAGGTACATGGCGCGGCCGAAGAAAAGGAAGTAACCGAGCACGACGGCACCGCCGACGACGTGGAGGCCGTGGAGGGCGGTGATGGCGAAGTAGATCGCGTAGAACGTGTTCCAGGCCGGGGTGAACTTGGATTCGAAGTGGATTTGGTCGCGCGGGATTTCGAGTTCGGGGAAGGTTTCCTGGCCGCGGGCGGCGTAGTTGGGTCCGATGAATTCCTCCTTGATCTTGTCGATGGCGGAGAGTTCGACGCGGCCTTCGGAGACGGCCTTTTCCGCCAGATCGTGCCAGCCGATGCGGTAGCGCTCCTTGTCGGTTGGGACACGGCGCGGGTTGTCGTTTTCATCGAGGCCGTAGTCGTCGATGAGGCGCTGCTCGAGAGCCCCGACTTTTTCCTGGTGCCATGCCCAGACCTCGCGGACCCATTCGTGATTTTCGTAGAGCCACGAGTTGGTGATGGCGGTTTCGGGATCGATGCCGCGGTGCTCGGCGCGCATGACGAGGTGTTGGAAGTCGATGGCATCGACGTATTCGAGGTGGAGCGGGCTGTCGAGCAGGGTGCCGGCGATGACGGTGTCGTCGCGGAGGCGCGAGGAGCTGGAGCCCTCGCGGATATCGCGGGGGTCGAAATCGAGCCTGACGGGCTGGCTGAAGTCGAAGGTGACGGAAGAGATCTCGTCGAGCAGGTCGTCGGCGATGGCGTCGCGGTCGATATCGACCGTAGCGGTGAGTTCCCATCCGCGTTTGCCGGGGTTTTCGGATTTCGCCTCGGCCCATTGTTGGCGGAGGTTGCGGGTGCGGACTCCGCTATTGTTGGCGCGAGCGCGTTCGTGCGCGCGCTTGAGGGTGGAGAGGAGCCCGAGTTCGAGCTCATCGCCTGCGGAGGCGACTTTCTCGGGCGAGCCGCCGCGCTCTTTCAGAAGTTCGATGTCGTCGGCCAGGGTGACGGTGGCGCCGCGTTGTTCCGCCTGGGCGAGGATGTCGCGCACCCACGGGCGATGGTGGCGGGATGTGCTGAAGGTGACGGACTCGGCCTCGATGCTGATGAAATTCCTTTCGCGTTTCTCATCGCCATCCTGATAGTATGCGAGGTGGCCCTCGATGATGGCGTAATCGTTGAGGCGGACGCCCTGGTGGTCCCACTTGACCTTGTATTCCACGGCCTTGAGGGCCATGAAGATGGCCGCACAGGCGATGGTGGTGCCCATGAAGATCTGGAATTTCCGCCATTGCCGCATCTTGAGGGCCGCCCATGCGAGGACGACGGTGACCGAGGATGCGATGAGAATGAAGGTATTGATGAGGCCCGGAAGGACCGGGAGGGTGCGCTCGGGCCACGGGTAGTCGGCTCCGAGGCGGAGGAAGACATACGCGGAGAAGAAGCCGCCGAAGAGCATGACCTCGGAGGCGAGGAACAGCCAGATGGCGATTTTGGAATTAAAGAGGCCGGTGTCTTTCCGGGGAGAGACGATGTATGGGATTTCCATGTGTCGAGTTTTCCAGTGTTCAGCTTTCAGTTTTCAGTATTGGAACTGAACATTATTGAGGATTGTTGGCGGTGGCGGGTTCCACGGCGGGCTTTTCCGCGGGTTTTTTCGCCGGGGTCTCCCATTGGGGGAAGAAGTCCTTGTCGTGATCCGGGCGGCTGTATTCGTAGGGGCCGCGATAGACGGACGGTTCGGTGACGAAATTGCCGTGGCCGGGTGGCGTGGGGGTGGCCCATTCGAGGGTGGTGGCGTCCCACGGGTTGTCGCTCTCGACCTTGCGGCCGGCCTTGAGCGACCAGACGATGTTGATGAGGAACGGGATTTGAGCCACGGCGAGTGCCCAGGCACCCCAGGACATGAGGATGTTGAGATCGATATACTGGGCGACCGTCTGGCCGAAGACGTTGACGCTCTCCGGATCTTTGGCGAGATAGGCGTCGCCACCGTTGTACCAGCGGCGGTGGAAGCCGGCCATGCCCTGCATGAGCATCGGGAAGAAGAGGATGTTCATGCAGATGAGGCTGGGCCAGAAGTGGACGTGGGAGAGTTTGGAGCTCATGTAGCGCCCGGTCATTTTCGGATACCAGTGGTAGATGCCGGCGAACAGGCCGAACAGGATGCCGGGTGCGACGACGTAGTGGAAGTGGCCGATGACGTAGTAGGTGTCGTGGAGGTGGAGGCCGGCGAGGTTGAATGCGAGCGGCAGGCCGGTGAGCCCGCCGATGCCGAACATCGGGATGAACGCGCAGGCCCAGATCATGGGCGGGGTGAAGCGGATGGAGCCGCCCCAGAGCGAGATGATGAGCGCGGTGAGGATGATGACCGACGGGATGGAGATGAGGACGGTGGTCGTCTGGAAGAAGGCGGAGACGGCGGGGCCCATGCCGGTCATGTACATGTGATGTGCCCAGACGATGAAGGAGAGGAAGCCGAGGACGATGACGGAATAGACCATCGATTTGTATCCCCAGATCGGCTTGCGGGTGTTGGCGGGGATGATTTCCGCGACGCAGGCGATGGCCGGGAGGAGGAGGACGTAAACCTCCGGGTGGCCGAGGAACCAGAAGAGGTGCTGGAAGAGGAGCGGGGAGCCGCCGCCGGACAGGTTGGCGAGGCCGCCGTCCGGTGTGTAAAGGCCCGAGGGCATGAAGAAGGACGACTGGAAGACGCGATCCATGAGCTGCATGATGCCGGCGGCTTCGAGCGGCGGGAAGGCAAGGAGCAGCAGGAAGGCGGTGACGAGCATGGCCCAGACGAGGAAGGGCAGGCGCATCCAGGTGAGGCCGCGGGCGCGGAGATTGATGATGGTGGTGATGACGTTCACCGATCCCAGCAGTGACGAGGTGATGAGGAGGACCAGCCCGATCAGCCACTGCGTCTGCCCGGCGAGCCATTGGTTGACGATCTGCCCGTCGGCGAAGCCTGCGAGTGGGGAATAGTTCGTCCATCCGGATTTCGCGGTTCCGGATTCGAGGAAGAACGAGGCGCACATGGTGAGGCCGCCGGCGAGGTAGATCCAGTAGCTGAGCATGTTGAGGCGGGGGAACGCCATGTCGATGGCCCCGATCTGGAGCGGGGTGACGTAGTTGCCGAACGCCCCGAAGCCGAGGGGCACGATGCCGAGGAAGACCATGATGGTGCCGTGCATCGCTCCGAACATGTTGTAGGTCTCGCCGGTCACCTTGCCATCGACGAGCCACTTGGATTTCCAGCCTTCGGTGAACATCCAGCTCATCCATTGCGGCAGGGGCTCGTGGGGGTAGGCGATGCTCCAGCGCATGACCATCATGAGGAAGAATCCGAACAGGAGGAAGAGGCCGGCAGTGATGCCGTATTGGATTCCGATGACCTTGTGGTCGGTGGAGAACACATATTTCCGGATGAAGCCGGGGTCGTGGTGGTGGTGGTCTTCGTGGGAACTCATGGTGGAGAAATCGGGGTAAGCCGTTTGGATGTGCCGGGAAGAAAGAGAGATTTGCGGCCGGTTCAAGTCAATCAGGACCCGGCTCCGGCTGATTCGTGATCTTCAACGGGTTCGAGGCTGATGGGATCGACGAGAATCTCAGGATCGAGCGGGTCTCCCGGCAGCATGGCAGCATGCGCGGCGCGGATTTCCTCGGCATTGACTGGTGCGCCGGGCGAGTCGCGGTTGTCGGAGATTTCGAAGGCGTTGGCGGCCATTTCGATGGTGGTGACGTCGCCGGTTTCGTTGCCGAAGCTGTTGCGGACGTAGGTCATGACACCTGCGAGATCCTGGGGGGACATGCTTGTGGCCTGTCCGGGCATGACGCCGTATGTTTCGCCGGTCGAGATGGGCCCCTCCATGCCGTTGATGATGATCATCGCGAGCGTTTGTGTGTCGCCGATGACCCATTCCGAGCCGGAGAGGGTGGGGTAGCCGGATCCGCCGCGGCCGTCGGAACCGTGGCAGCCTTGGCATTGGGCGGAATAAATGCGTGATCCGCGTGCGGCGAATGCGGCGAGAGCGGCGCGGGGTTCGGGGCCGGTGGCATCGGCTCCCTCGGGGACGGCGCGGACGTAATCCGGCCGGAAGGTGGTTGCGTATGCGAAGAACCGGCCGGCGTCGCCGAGGACGGCCCCGGCGATCATGGCGACGATGCCGCAGACGACGATGAGCCAGAGCGCGGTGGGTTCGCGGCCGTTGTCGGCGATGCGTTTTTCGCGCGCGGCGGCGGCGGCCTCACGGACGACGCGGTCGTGTGCCTGGGTGACGTTGATGGATTCGTCGAGGTCCGGTGATGGGTCTGCGGGTGGCATGATTTGGAAGTGCGTTAAGATGCCCGGATCGGGCGGCGAGTCAACTCAGCCGTCGTCGGATCGTGCGACGGGTGCGAAGTCGAGGTCGTCGGGCACGGGCTGGTCCTTGCGGAGCGAGAGGAGGTAGGAGACCAGGGCGCGGGCCTCGCGAGAGGGTATGATTTCGAGGTTTTCATCGCCGACATTGAGGGCAAGCCTGGAGCGTTGGCCACGGAGGGGTTTTTGATCGAACAGGAAGCGGTGGGAAGGGCACCTGGACTTGCGGCGTTCGGGTAGGGCGCGCGGGTTGTAGAGAAATTCGTATAGCCACATTTCGGGGTCGCCGCCCCGTGCGTAGTTGTGGATCACCCGGTTGCCGACGTTCGAGAGATCAGGCCCGAATCGGAGGACGCCGACGTGTGCGAAGTGTTCGCCGATGAAGTCGAACGGGTTGGTTTCGCGGCGGGTGTCGCCGCGTTCCTCGTCGTCGGGGATGCCGCCCCAGTCGGGACGGAACATGTCGTTGCCGGCGTAGGTTGGGCGGACGACCTGGGTATGACACAGGTAGCAGCCGTTGGCGGCATAGACGGCGGATCCGTCGGTGACGCGACCGGTGCGTTTTGGAATGAAAACCTCCTCGGTGCCGGCGACCTCATCGACGACGACAATCGGATCCATGGCGCGCATGGTGAAGAATGGCACGATGACAACGGCGAGCCAGGCGGTGCCGAAGGTGGCGGCGAGGCCGAGGATGAAGTTTTTCAGGGACATTGGCGGGTGAGTTCTGAAATTTGAGATTTTGGGATTTGGAATTCCTAATGTGCGGGTGCGGGGGTTTCCACGTCATTGGATTCGCCATCGGGGCCGTGGGCGCTGAATGCGTGGTCGTCCTGGCCGAGGAGGGTGGGGTGGGCGCTGCGGCGGCCGAGGCGGAGCCACATCAGGAGCAGGTGGAGGAAGAAGAAGAAGTTGGAGACCAGGACGAACGTCCAGGCAATGGTGATGGTGATGACGTATGGGTATGCCTGTGTCATGGCATTGACCCACGGTTCCTGCCAGTTTTCCTGTGCGGCGCCCTGCATGAGGCCGCCAAAGAGTGCGACGAAGGCGACTGCAATGACGCCGTAGATGGATAGGTAGAAGTGCCAGCGGATGAAGCGGGTGGAGAGCCATTCGCGGCGGGTGACCCGCGGGACGATGAAGTAAATCGCTCCGAACATGACGAAGCTGAAGAAGGCGTAGAGGGCGAGGATGTCGAAGCCGTATCCGGTGAGGGAGAACTGGGTCATCCGCAAGGTGGAGCCGGGGAGGTTGAGGAAGACGGCGGCGAATCCGAGGATGACGAGGGCGACGATTCCGGCGAGGGTAAAGCGGAGTGTCGGGCTGTATGCCATGACCTTGCCGTCCGCAATGGCGGTTTTGATGAGGTTGGCGGCGGCGGCGACGGCTGGGATGAAGAAGAGGATGGTTGCGGCGGCACCGATGTAAGGGAGGAAGTATGGGATGGGGGTGCCGATGAGTTTCTGCATGCCGGCCCAGGGTGCGATCGCGGCGAGCGACCAGAAGCCAAGCATGGCGAGCGAGTAGCTGTGGACGGGGCGGCCGGTGACTTTGGGAACCAGGTAGTAGGCCGCACCCAAGGCGACCGGGGTGAAAAAGAGGAAGATGAGGGCAGACCTGAACCACGCGTTGATGCCCGCGGCCATGAGGGGGTGGCCGGTGATGAAGTGCAGCAGGATGTTGGCGGTGAGGAAGATCCACGGGAACCAGATGATTGCGGCGAGGAGATACCACTGGGAAATGTAGGTGTGGCCGACGGGTCGCAGGCGGAACTGGATGAACGACCAGACGACGATGGCGAGGTAGCTCAAGAGCATGATAGGCCACGCGAAGAGCGGGAACTCCATCCAGGGCATGCCGGTGCCACGGCCGGAAAGGATGCCGAGGACACCGAGCGAGACGCCCAGGTTCCAGAGGTGGCCGGCGGTGAGGATGGTGCCGACGTTGCGGCACTCCTGGCGGGAGAGGCGGGCCATGAGCCAGATGATGGCGGCAAAGGCGGCCTGGAACCCCCACCCGTAGATGAAGGTGTTGATGTGGGCCGGGAAGATGCGTCCGTATGTGAGCCAGCCCGGGCCGTCGAGGAACGTCGGGTTGTGCATTTTCATGGACGAGACCATGCCGAGGATGATGGAGACGGCGAGCCACGCGGCCCCGCTGGTGAGGAAGAACATCACCGGATGGCGCAGCGAGCGGTCGATGCCGGCGCGCAGCAGCGCGTCGGCGGCGGTGGTGGGTGGGTTGGGCGATGACATTTCGGGAAAGGGTGGCTTTCGTGACGGGCGCGGGAAGCGTCAGTTCGGGTCGATCAGATCCTCGACGGTGACCATGGGGAGACCGACCTCACCCCGGAGCGCTTCGACCTGTTCCGGGATGACGGGTGGAGCCTCATTGCCCCAGCTGTTGCGGACATAGGTGAGCACTGCGGCGATGGTTTCGTCGTCCTGGAATGGCATGGGTGCCATGATCATGTCGTATTCGACGCCCCTGACGGTGATCGGGCCGGTGAGGCCGCGGAGCTGGATGCGGACGAGGTTGGAAACGGGGCCGGTGACCCATTCGGATTCGGCGAGCGGCGGGCCCGCGGGGCCGCCTTCGCCCTGCTGACCGTGGCATGCGGCGCACATGATGTAGGCGGCCTGGCCTTTTTGCATGATATCGGGGTCGATGGGGGTGTCTGCAGGGGGCGTCATTTCGTTGACGCGTGCGATGAGGTCGTCGTCGTCATCGGCCTCCTCGGCGAGTCGGAGTGCGGTTTCCGATCCGGGGACGAGTTGGTCGGGGGTTTCGACGGCGACGGGCCGGCTGGCGAGGAGTTTTTCCGCGAGAGTGGGGATGACGGCGTCGATGGCCTCGGGCGGGAGGGCTTCGCGCTGGGCCTCGTCGATGGTGGCGCGGACGGCGCGGCGGGCGTCGGCGGCGACGTCTTCCGGTGCGGTGGGTTCGCCACGGTTGAACATCCAGAAGAGGGCGACGAGCGCGCCGAAGAGGAGGAACAGGGAGAGGCCGGACCAGAAGGCCTTGAAGCGTGTGAACGGGTTGTCGCGTGGTGGTTCCATGTGGGTGGAATGGGCGTGGGCTCAGTTCGAGAGGTTGGCGGATTCGAGGATGCGCGGGTCGCGGTTCGGGTAGAGCGAATGCTGGCCGATGGCGCGAAGGAGGAAAAAGAGGAACGCGGCCCCGATCGTGACGAAGGCGAGGATGTCGCCCCAGAAGGCGTGGGGGATGGAGACCTGGATGTCGCCGAAGACCTCCGGCTTGATCAGGCCGAGGGAGATGCCGCGCTCGGGGATGGTGATGATGTAGTGGTCGAGCACGTGCATGACGAGCGTGTAGGCGGCGACGGCCGAGAGGTATTTCGGGTTCTTTTTGATCCAGGCCTGGAGGAGGACGATGAAGGGGATGACGAAATGGCCGACGACGAGGACGATGTTGGCGGTGTTCCAGTGGCCGGTGTTGCGGATGAGGAAGTAGGAGGTGGCCTCGGTGATGTTGGCATACCAGATCAGGAAGAACTGGGAGAAGGCGATGTAGGCCCAGAAGACGGTGAAGGCGAAGAGCAGCTTGCCCATGATGTGGAAGTGCTCGGCGTGGGTGACGTGCTTGAGATGGCCGCGGTGGATGAGCCAGGTGCAGACGAGGATGATGACGGCCATCGCGTTGAGGGCGGAGCCGGCGAAGATGTAAACGCCCCACATGGTGGAGAACCAGACGTAGTCGAGCCCGAGGATGAAATCGTAACCGGTGAAGGTGATGGTGAGGGCGAAGATGATGAGCGTGTAGGTGGAATGGAAGCGGGCGCGGAGCAGGCGGTTGACGCCGGGGTTCGGGTCGGTGTCCTGCGCGGTGGAGAGTCGGCGCAGGCCGATGATGACGAGCGGCAGGGCGACGAAGTAGAAGAGGACGCGCCCGTACCAGAACGGGAGGTTCATATACCAGTATTTGACGTAGAGCAGGTGGTCGTAGGGATCGGGAGAGGCGTAGAGCGCGTCTTTGGCGCCGATGCCGGCGACGGAGCCGGAGATGGCTCGGTGCTGGTTCATCCACTCGTAGAGGTATTCCTGAATGGATGGAAAAAGCAGGGGGATGGCGAAGATCATCATCCACGGGTAGGTGGCGGCGAGGTTTTCGAAGGTGCGGCGGACGGAGGTGCCCCATCCGGCGTTGGACACGTTGTGGAGGAGCATCCAGAAGGCGCCGCCCATTGAGAGGGTGAGGAAGAAAAAGAATGCGAAGAGCCAGGAATACGAGTAGGTGCCGCGGAAGAACTCGCCGAACGCGCCGAAGAACGTGAGCAGGCTGATCAGGGAACCCGCCGCGGCGATGGCGAGCGAGACGGTCTTGACCTTGGCGACGGCCGATGTGTCGAGGTGGTCGCCATTGACGGCGATTTCAGCGGATGTGACGTGGTTTGCCATTGCGGGTGGAAACGGTTCGGAAGGGAATATGGATGATTATTGTCCGGCGGCCAGATTGGCCTCCTGGAGGGCGCGGACGTAGGCGACGATGGCCCAGCGGTCGCGGATGGGGATGTTGTATCCGTATCCGGCCATCTGGCCCTGGCCGAGGTTGATGACGCGGTAGAGGCGGCCGTCGGGGTAGGAATCGGCGAGGTAGGGGCCGAGCTGGAGGTTGGCGATGCCGGGGACGCCGTATTGGCCGGCGATGCCGCCGCCGTCGCCGGAATCGCCGTGGCAGATGGCGCAGTAGATTGCGTAGCGCTCGCGGCCGCGGCGGATGAGTGCGGCGGTTGTTTCCTCCGTGAGATTGAGCTCCTCGGGCATGCCGGTTCCGTAGTAGTCGCCGATGCGGCCGGTGTGGTAGTAGGTGTCGAGTCCGCCGAATTCGTATTCGGGGATGCCGCCGATTTCGGATTTGCCGTCGGGGTTGAAGCCGAGCGGCTGGGTGCCTGGGACGGGTTCGCGTGCCCCCATGCCGTCGGCGAAGAAGAGGCTGGGAACCTGGGCCTTGACCTTGTCCTGATCGTCCATGTCGGGGAAGATCATGATGGGCGGCTCGGTGGATTTCTGGCCACGGACGCCGAAGTAGCCGACGACGAGGAGTGCGATGACCGCGTATGCGAGGAAGAAGTAGCGCATGTGGGGATTTGAGATTGGAAATTTGAGATTTGAAATTCGTTCAGTTGTCCTCTTCTTCGACCAGTTCGATGGAGGTGCCGCCGATGGTGGCGAGGAGTTCGCGGGTTTCGGTGGGGCTGAATTTCGGGTCGCGGGCCTCGATGGCGATGAAGAATCCGTCGTCGGTGACGCGGTGGAACTGGCGGCTTGCGAAGAGCGGGTGGTTGAGGCGCGGGAGCTGCATGAGCGCGAGCGCGCCGAAAAGGACGGTGATGCCCGCGAAGAGGATGGTGAGTTCGAACATCACGGGGAAGAAGGCCGGGATGGTGAAGATGTTGGCGGGCTTTGCGTGGACGATGGTGGGGTAGATGAGAACCTGTGTGGAGTAGGCGAGGGCGAAGGCGGTGAGGCAGCCGATGACGCCGCCGACGAAGACGAAGAAGGGCAGGACCGAGCGTTTGAGGCCCATGGCGGCGTCGAGGCCGTGGACGGGGAACGGCGAATAGCAGTCCCATTTGCGGAAGCCTGCCTCGCGGACTTTTTCCGCGGCCTTGTAGAGGGCGGACGGGTTTTCGAATTCGGCGAGGTAGCCGTAAACGCGTTTGCGGGTGGTGCTCACTGTTCTTGAGTTCAGAGTTTGGAGTTCAGAGTTATGAGGATTTCCGGTCTGCAAGTTCCTGTTGGTATGCGTCGTGTTCGACGGTTCCGGGGTCGGGGTGGGACTGGTTGTCCTCGTGGTGGGGGTCGGACTGCGGGAGGGTCCACTTGACCTCGGCGATGTTGATGGCCGGCAGGAAGCGGAGGAACAGCATGAACATGGATAGGAACAGGCCGATGGTGCCGACGAAGAGGAGCTGGTCCTGGGCGGACGGGCTGAATGTCTTCCAGTCGCCGGGGAGCCACATGCGTGCGAGGGTGGTGACGATGATGACGAAGCGCTCGAACCACATGCCGACGTTGACGCACATGGCGACGAACATGACGGTCCACAGGCTTTCGCGGCATTTCCTGAACCAGAAGAGCTGTGGCGAGAGGACGTTGAGGGTCATCATGAGGGCGTATGCCCACCAGTAGGGGCCGGTGATGCGGTATTTGAATGCCTCCATTTCGTAGAGCGCGCCGGAGTAGAAGGCGACGAACAGTTCCATGAGGTAGGCGTAGCCGACGATGGTGCCGGTGAGGAGGATGATCTTGGCCATGTTGTCGATGTGCTTCATGGTGATCATGTCCTGGAGGCCGTAGATGAGGCGGGCGGGGATCATGATGGTGAGCACCATGGCGAAGCCGCCGAAGATGGCGCCGGCGACGAAGTAGGGCGGGAAGATGGTGGTGTGCCAGCCGGGGACGACGGAGGTGGCGAAGTCGAACGAGACGACGGAGTGGACCGAGAGGACGAGCGGGGTGGCGAGGGCGGCGAGGAGGAGGTATGCCATTTCGTAGTGGCTCCACTGGCGGTTGCCGCCGCGCCAGCCGAGGGCGAAGATGCCGTAGAGGAATTTGCGGATGCCGGGTTTGCAGCGGTCGCGCATGGTGGCGAGGTCGGGGACCATGCCGAGGAACCAGAAGATGAGCGAGACGGTGAAGTAGGTGGAGACGGCGAAGACGTCCCAGAGGAGGGGGGATTTGAAGTTCTGCCAGATGGCGTTGGCGTTGGGGACGGGGGCGAGGAACCATGCGAACCAGACGCGGCCGACGTGGAAGGCGGGGAAGATGCCGGCGCAGGTGACGGCGAAGATCGTCATGGCTTCCGCGGCGCGGTTGATGGAGGTGCGCCAGTTCTGTCTTGTGAGGAAGAGGATGGCGGAGATGAGTGTTCCGGCGTGGCCGATGCCGATCCAGAAGACGAAGTTGACGATGGGCCAGCCCCACATGACGCGGTTGGTGTTGCCCCAGACGCCCACGCCGGTGGACACGAGGTGCAAAAGGCCGAAGCCGACGCCGACGATGGCGATGATGGTGGAGGGGATGAAAAGCAGCCACCAGAGGAAAGGCTGTTTGTTTTCGATGATGCCGCAGATGCGCTCGGTGATCCAGTGGTAGGACCGGTCGTTGAGAACGAGCTTCTCGCGCTTGAGGACCGGGAGTTTGACGTCCGGGGCGGTCGTCCGGGGAGCTGTCTGGGTGGTGGCCATTTGGGGTAAATGCTGAAAATCTGGAAATCCGTGTCGCCGGATCGCCCTTGGGTGCGCGGGTCAGTGCATGTGGATGGTCGCTTTGCCGATGAAGGCGGCGTCGGGCATTCCGGGATTCGGATTTTTCACGCGGGCGAGGTATGAAGTGCGCGGGCGGGTTCCGAGGTAATTGATGAGATCGTAGTTCCGCTCGATTTTCTTGGTGCGGCCCATGGCGGATTTCTCCTCGTCGAGGAGGTTGCCGAACGTGATGGCATTGGCGGGGCATGCGTCCTGGCATGCGACGCGGACGGAATCGACGGGGATGCGGAGGGTCTTGGTGGTGACTTGCTTTTCGGGCGACGGGACGCCGGCGTTGAGGACGTCCTGTTTCTGGCCGCGTTTCTGGCGGATCACGGAGTCCTTGAGGCGCTGGACGCAGTAGGTGCATTTCTCCATCACGCCGCGCATGCGGACGGTGACGTTCGGGTTGCGCTGGAGGTGGGGTGCCTCGCCGTCCTGGCGCTGGCCGAGCGGGCCGCGGTAGAGGTTGTGTTTGATCAGCGGGTTGCGCTTGTTGTAGTCGAAGAAATTGAACCGGCGGGCCTTGTAGGGGCAGTTGTTGGCGCAGTAGCGGGTGCCGATGCAGCGGTTGTATGCCATGGCATTGAGGCCGTCCTCGGTGTGGACGGTGGCGTTGACCGGGCAGACGACCTCGCAGGGGGCGGACTCGCATTGGACGCAGGCGACCGGCTGCGGGATCATCGATGGATTGTCGGGATCGAAGGTGTTGTCCTTCTGGGCGGCGTAGTAGCGATCCATTCGGATCCAGTGCATTTCGCGGCCCATGGCGACTTGTTGTTTACCGACAACCGGGATGTTGTTCTCGGACTGGCATGCGACGAGGCACGCGTTGCATCCCATGCAGGATGTGAGGTCGATGGACATGCCCCACTGGTGGAGCGGGTCGTTGAGCAGGGGTTTGCCGTCGCGATCCTTGGGTTTGTAGAGGGAGATGTTGGGCGGCATGTGGGAGTCCATGCCATGGACCTTGACGGTGGCGAGCTGGTTGGCGAACGAGCCGCGCTTTTGATCGTCCTTGGTGGAGATTTCGCGGGCGAGGGCGCGGCCATACATGGCGTGGTGGTCCTGGACGAGGGCGACGGGATAGGCGCGCGCCTTGTCGAGTGCGCAGGTGGCTCCGGTGGCGAAGTAGCGGCTGGCCGCGGTGCGGAGGGGATAGACGTTGAAGCCGGTATTGACGCCGACGAGGCCGACGTGGGTTGCGTTTTTGGGATCGATGCCGAGTTCGTTGTCCTTGTCGTATCCCTGGCCGTAGCCGACGGGGAGGACGATGGTGTTTTCGGCCTGGCCGAATGAGACGAGGACGGCGATTTGGAGTTTCTTTCCGTTGACTTCGATGGTGACGAGCGGCGAACGGCGTTTCTCGCCCTCGCCATCGGGACCGGTTTTCGCGTAGGTGCCTTCGATGCCGAGGAAGCTTTCCCGTGGCTGGGGGTCGATGACGAGGTCGTAGATGCCGAGGTCTTTGGCGGTTTGCGGGGCGATGAGGGCGGCGTTGTCCCAGGTGATTTTCGAGATGGGATCGGGCGCTTCCTGGAGCCAGGCGTTGTCGATGTGGCGTCCGTCGAGGATGGAGGCGTCGGTGGCGAAGACGACCTCGAGGGAGTCGCGGGAGGGGGTTGGTGCGGCGGCGGCGGCGATATCGGCGCCGGCGTTGGGTGAGGCGGGGGTGTCGGCGGTTTCGTAGGATGAGCCGGTGAGGAACCCCTGACGCAACAATTCGCGCCAGGAGCGTTCCGTGGAGTCGCCGAGGGCGGCGAAGGTGGCGCGGACGGCGAGGTGCGCGGGCGCGGGATCCTCGCCGACGGTGTTCGCGGTGTGGAGGGCGTGCTCTTCGTCGAGGAAGGCGGCGAGGATTTCGAGTTCGGAAACGCAGTCCTCGTAGAGCGGGAGGATCATGGGCTGGACGACGGAATATGCGCCGCGTGAGGTGCGGGCGTCGCTCCAGGATTCGAGGTAGTGCGCGGCGGGGACGTGCCAGGTGGCGGCGTGGCCGGTGGCGTCGTGGCGGAGGCCGAGGTGGACGGACGACTTGAGTTTGGCGAGGGCTTCGTTGAACCCGATGTCGGCGGGGGTGTCGAAGACGGGGTTGGACGGGGTGAGGATGAATAGGTGCTCGACATCGCCGTTTTCGATGTCGGCGACGAGGGTCTCGATGGATGCGAAGCCGGGGTCGCCGGTGCGGTATGCCTGGAGGGCCTTGCCCGGGCCGATGTTGCCGAGGGCGGTGTTAATGGCGAGGGCGAGGTGGTGGACGGCGGCGGACTGGCGGGTGCCGGGGATGACGGCGACGCGACCGGCATTGGCACGGAGGTCCTTCACCATTTCGCGGATCCAACCGAGATGTTTTTCATCCTCAATGGCGGGGATGCCGGAGGCGATGCCGAGGCCGAGTTCCCGGGCGATCTGGGCGGCGACGGAGGCGACCTGGCTGGGGGCGACGCGCAGGCGGTGGTCGGCCATGCCGCCGGTGAGCGAGAAGGCGGGTTCGATGGCGTAGAGGCGGTTGAGGCGGGATTCGTCCGGCGCGTTTTCGTATGCGGTGCCCTCGGGTTTGCGGCGGTCGAAGAAGGCCGTCATGGGGCCGACGGGGTCGGTGGAGGCGAAGTCGCAATCAAGGGCGACGACGCGGTCGGCATTGGTGAAATCGGGGACGATGCGGGTGGCGGGGCCGAGCGCCCTGGCGGACTCGCCTTCGAGCGCCTCGTATTGATAGAAGCGCGCGTTGCCGAAATTCGATTGGATTTCCGCGGCGAGGCGGTTGCGTGTGGGGCAGTCGTCGGTACCGACAAGGAAGCCGACCTTGGCATCGGCATCCGACGCGATTTCCTTGATGTGGGCGGCGAAGTCGTCGAGCGACGAGGCCTCTCCATCGTGTGCGACGCGTGTGGAGCGGGAGGGCGAGTAAAGGTCGAGAACGGATGCCTGGACGATGGCGTCGGTGCCTTCGAAATCGGGGTG
>SLAV01000092.1 GCA_007126655.1 Haloferula sp.
GCCGAGTTCTACACCCAGCAGCTCCAGGCCCACCAGCTCAAGACGACTTTGGAGAAAGTGGATTAACGCTTCGGAGGCGTGCCGTTCCGGGACAAGCGCCATCCTCGCTTTGCGGGCATCAAAAAAAAGGGTGGCCGCTTAAGCGGCCACCCTTTGGTGGTATAGTTTTTGCTCGAGTCCATTGCCGGGCCCGGTCAATTAGAAGCTGACGCTGACCATCGCACCACCAACGAGTTGGTTCCTGGTGCCGGCATAGATGCCGTTTTCCGAGAGCGACCATGAATGGGCGACGAACGGAGTGACGGATGCATTGTCAGTGAAGGCGTATTCGAGACCGACCTGTGCGGTGATGTGGGCAAACTTGCCTTTCTCAACCTGATAACCCACATCAACGCCGCTTTCGAGGCTGAGGCAGTGGTTCAGTTCGGTGGAGTTGCTCAGGCTCAGTTCAGTGTAGCCATCATTGTCAGTACCGCTGGTGAGCCAGTAGTAGGTGAGCGAGGCGTCAACGATGCCAAAGTCACGGGCGATCGAAAAGTAGACTTCTTGCTCGGCTTTGTAGCGGCCTTGGACGACTTGGTTGTGATTGCTTTGCGGGAAGTAGTAGTAGATGTATCCCACGGCAAGATCCGCGAAACCCATGTCATAACCCACTTCGGCGAAGAGATTGAACTCGTTGGCATTGATGTTGTTGTTCGGCGCAACCAACCCGGTGGGTTCGTCGAAGCTCGCGTACCAGGCACCGGCGCTCAGGGCGAAGCCGTTGATTTCGGTGGCCGCGACCATTTCGGCTTCCACGAGGTCCTGGCCGAGGTTGAATCCGCGCCAGAGATACTCGCTGGTGTAACCGGCGGTCATTTCATAGTCGATGTCGAATGCCGTGGCGTTGCCGGCCGCAAGGGCGGAGGCAGCTGCCAGGGCGCCAATGGTTTTGCAGTAGTTTTGCATGGTATTTGTTGGTTTGTCGGTTGCTGCATGCGTCCTTGCTCAGCCTTGGGTGGCTCAGAGAGGATCATTGTCTATTCAGCACCCTGCATGCCAATTTCAGCGAGCAGGATCCTTCGGAGAGGAATTTAACCTATCCTAATTACCCGTCAAGCGGAAAATCGCACCAGAGTATGCTTGCGCGAGGGAGTCGTAACCACGAGAGCCGGATCATGGCAAGGGCGAAATCGAAAAAACCGCCCCGGAAGCGGCTAGAGAGTTCAGCAGCATGTCACGGTTTCCGCCGTCTTTTTAAAAAATTCTCCCGATTGGCACAGCAGTTGCTTGGGAATGCCCACCATCGCCTCTCTTCGGCCTGATCCGGGATGGGTGCTGGCAAACATCATCCGAACAACCCCGAACACCATGATCCCACGTTACCTGAAACAAATGCGTGCCCTGGCCGCCGCCACGCTGGCGGCAGCCTTCGCAGTGCATGCACCGCTGGCACACGCCCAAGACGAACCCGCGACACCTCCGGTCGAAGCCGCCGTCGAGGCGGAAGACGAAGGACCGGAACCGGGGACTCCGGAAGAATACCTCGCCCTCGTCGAAGGCTATAATCTTGTCGATGAGGACACCGGTGAAGTGATCGACCTGTCGGTCGCCTTCGACTTCTTCACGGTGAGCATGTTGTGGACCTGCATCGCGGCCGCGATGGTGTTCATCATGCACCTCGGCTTCTCCACGCTGGAGGCCGGCCTCACCCAGCGCAAGAACGCGGTGAACATCCTGTTCAAAAACGTGTTCATCATTTCCATCGGCCTGCTCACCTACGCGCTGATGGGCTTCAATACCCACTATCCCGGGGGGCATGACGACTGGAATGGCTGGATCGGCCTTGGTGGCTGGATCGGCGACCTCAACGAAGGCGATGGCGCTACCTGGGCATACGGTGGTCTTGACCTCGCCATGACCGGTTTCGGTGACTTCATCTTCCAGGCGATGTTCGCCGCCACCGCCGCCACGATCGTATCCGGTGCGGTTGCCGAGCGGATCAAGCTTCCATCCTTCATGCTCTTCGCGACCATTCTCGTGGCCGTGGGTTACCCGATCGCCGGTTCCTGGCACTGGGGTGAAGGTATCCTCAACCGCCTCGACACCGAATTCTACGACTTCGCCGGTTCCACGGTCGTCCACGGCTTCGGTGGTGCCGCCGCACTCGCCTGCGTGATCATTCTCGGACCCCGCGCCGGCAAATACACCGCCAACGGCATCAAGCCGATCCTCGGCCACAGCATGCCGCTCGCAGCGATCGGCGTGTTCCTCCTCTGGTTCGGCTGGTTCGGCTTCAACGGTGGTTCCGTGCTCTCCGCCGATCCCGGTCCGCTCGGCCTCGTCTTCACCACCACCGCGCTCTCCGCAGCCGCAGGTGCCGTGGTTTCCATGCTCGTCTCAGTGATCGTGCTCAAGAAGCCCGACCTCTCGATGGCCCTCAACGGCGTCCTCGCCGGTCTCGTCTCGATCACCGCCGGCGCCGACGCCGTCGGTCCGGGCGCGGCCATCATCATGGGTTCCGTGGGCGGCATCATCGTGGTCTTCTCCATCCTGTTCCTCGACAAGATCAAGATCGACGACCCGGTCGGCGCGATCTCGGTGCACGGCACCGTCGGTATCTGGGGAACTCTCGCTGTCGCGCTTCCGTTCTTCAACGGTGGCAACGAAGACATCTCGATGGTCTCGCAGATCATCGGCGTCGTCCTCGTCTATGCGTTCGCCTTCATCTTCTCCTTCGTGGTCTTCTACCTCATCAAGCTTGTGATGGGTGTCCGCGTGAGCGCTGAAGAGGAAGCCGAAGGCCTCGACCTCGGCGAACACGGCCAGCCCGCCTATCACGGCGAGGCGTCCGCCTGAACCTTCCCTAACGCCCATTATCCCCTGCGGGCGGTCCGGATTTCCGGGCCGCTCGTTTTCGTTTGCGCATGCGGGTGCGATCCGCTCCCATTCACGGCGTGACGCGGCAACGATTCCGTCTTGTTTTGATCCTGATGCTGGCGGTTTCCGCCGCGTTTGTGGTTTGGACCTGGATCCGGCCATATGAATGGCGCGCGGACCCCGGTGCGAAGGCGGTAATCGTGGCTTCAAGCGTGCGGCAGGACCACTCGTATCACTGGCTCGACATCCGGCTGGGCATTCGCGACGGCATGGAGCACGACCTGCGCAAACCGGTGTTCCTCGAAACCGCCGGACGCTCGCGCATCGAGCCGGCGGACACCACACTGGCGGGCGATACCGACCGCCCGATCGACGAGCTGTTTCTCCGGTTCTGGCTGGAGGAGGGGGATTTCGACGGACCGATCCACCTTCATCTGAACGATGGCAGATTGAACGTCCGCAGCGGTTCGGGTGAACCGCGCCTGCACCGCAACGGCGAAGCGAGCTTCCAGACCCGGCGTTGGTAGCCGGCACGCCCATGCGCATCCTGCTGATCGACAATTCCAACTCCCGAACCAAATTCGCACTGGGCGGAGGGCGCGGCCTCGACGACGGATGGCGCGGCCGTCTCGAGACACCGGAGGTCTGTCGGGCGTCACTGGACGAACTGCTGGCGGTGAGTTCATTCGACGCCGTGGCATGTGCCTCCGTGGTACCCGAAAAGGCGGAGGTGATCCGGTCATACTTCGGGGAAGGGAGCGTGCCGACTCATTTCATTGGCCCCGGCAGCCCGCTCGGCATGGACATCGACTACCCGCAACCGGCACAAATCGGCGCCGACCGACTGGCGAACGCCGTCGGCGTGGTGGCGCGCCACGGGGCACCGGCGGTTGTGATTGATTTCGGTACCGCCGTAACGTTCGACGTGATTTCCAGCAAGCCGGCGTATTGCGGCGGGGTGATCGCGCCGGGTCTTGGCGCCATGTCGGGCTACCTCACGCGCCGCACCGCGCTGTTGCCGGAGGTGGATCTTGCGGAGCCGCGATCGGCGATCGGCAAATCCACCGCCGAGGCAATGCGGGTGGGGGCGGTGACCGGTTACCGCGGACTGGTGCGCGGAATTATCGAGGCGGTGCTCCGAGAGATGGAAGGCACGCCGGTAATCATTGCCACAGGCGGCGACGCCGGGTTGATTTCGGACACCCTGCCGGAAATCACCGCCTGCGACCCGGATGTGACGCTCGATGGGATCCGCAGGATCGCCTTGGCAGCGTTCGCCGGCAGCGGGTTGTGATCCGACCTGCGTCTGAACCGAATGCAAACGCGAAAAGATCAATGCGGACGCCCGGTCGGCCACGGAAACCCCGCATCGGACCGGCGGGGCTCCGTGACGGGAAGTTCGGGGATCACGGGCACTTCGGCATGCGCGTCCATGCGCCCTTTTTGGCGCTGCTCTTGAGGCAGGCATCGAGAAAAGCCATGCCAGTCCAGCCGTCTTCGACGGAGGCGTATTCGGAGCCATCGCACGAGAATTTGCGCTTCGCGTTGTATTTGCGGACGTCGGCCTCGAAATTCCGGTGGAGGCGGGCATACGCGTCGTGGAACGCCTCGCCGTGGCCTGCCGGGATGGTGGGCTCGCCGAGCAGGGCGTCGAGCTTCTTGTCCTTGGGCAGGAAACCGTCTCCAGCCGAAAACGCGCCGCGCCAGTAAACGCGGTCGGGCTGGTCGGGCAGGTGTATGGTGAGTTTCTCGGGATCCTCCTGTTTCCATGAGAGCGTGCCCTTGGAGCCGGCGATGGTGATTCCGAGGTCGTTTTTGTGGCCGATGCAGATCTGGGAGGCGCGGATCAAGGCGCGGCCGCCGCCGCTGAGTTGGGCGTAGGCGGTGAAGTGGTCGTCGAGCGCGCGGCCCTCGACGAAGGTTTCCAAGTGTGCGGAAACGTCGGTCACGTCCTGGCCGGTGACGTAGCGCAACTGCATCAGCGCGTGGGTGCCGATGTCGCCGCCACAGCCGGAGCCGCCGGCGAGTTTCGGATTGGTGCGCCAGGATGCCTGCATCTGGCCGGTCGCCTCGAGGCGGCTCGCGAGCCAGCCCTGGATGTAGTGGCTGTCCACCCAGCGGATGTCGCCGAGCAGCCCTTTGGTGACGATGTAGCGGGAAAGGCGGGTCGTCCAATGGCCGAGGTAGGTGTGCGCCAGGGCGAATGGGACCTGCCGTTTGCGGACTTCACGGACCAGCGTGGCCGCCTCCTTGAGTTCCATGCACAGCGGTTTCTCACACATCACCGGGATGCCCGCCTTCACGGCGCGGATGGCGGGGTCGTAGTGGACGTGGTTCGGCGTGACGACGACGATGTAATCAAGGCGCTCCTCCGGCGGCAGCGAGGCCTGTTCGTCGATCATTTCGACGTAGCTCGGATAGCCCTTGATCGGGTAGTGCCAGGATTCCGCTTCCTCGATTGCTTCCTTCGGGTCCGGCAGCAGCGCGGCCGCGGTGACGCGGCGGGTGCCGTCGAAATGGATCGCGCGCTGGTGGGGTTGGGCGATGAAGGCTCCTTTGCCGCCGCCGACGAGGCCGACTTTCAATGGTTGTGGGGACATGATTGGATCTTGGGTTGTGGGGTTTTAATGGACTCGGATGCACGACTCCGCAGCTGTGCGGTGAGCCGCCTTGCACGGAAAAGACTAGCGGCTGCCAATCGGATATCCAAACAAAATGCGGTCCTTTTGGCAATCCGGGCCGGCGGAGGTCACACCAGGTTGACTGGCGGCATTGTCCTCGATGAAACGCGCCACTGCATCGCAACCTTGCCCGGGACTCTGCGCGGCATCTGGAAATGAGTCGCCCCCAGCGGGGAATTTCCAGCAATTGGGTGTGGTTCCGGTTTCCCAGCGGCGCGGGCTTGCGCCGTAGCCGGGGCAGGTGAAGCCGTCGGTCCAGTCGAACTGCCCGCTGCCGGGCGGCAGCAAATCCTGGTAGTCGAAGCCTTCATGGACCAGCAGGCCGATGGGCGGCACGTCGGTTTTGAAAGTCCGGATCCCACCGCGGCCTTATGGCATCCACATCGCCGCGGCTGCCGTCGGGCTGACCGTTGAGCAGTTCGCCGGAGGCGCGGTCGGCGTCGCCTTAGTGGAAGGGTTCGTAAACGAGCGGCCCAGCGTGAAGCGGAAGCGCGGCGGCCAGGCCGAACAGCACGGCGGGACAGGTCGATTTCAGGTGAAGCGGATTCAATTTCTTGGGTTTCCGGGAATAAAATCCCCGCAGGGTCCGGATGCAGACCACTGCGGGGAGATGGAGGGATGGTTCAAGACGCACCAAGTCAACGGCGGCGGCGAAGCAGGAAGAGCATGCCGATGGAGCCGAGCAGGGCGGTCGTGGGCTCGGGGATGACGCCGACGGACTCAAGATCCGTTCCGAAACGGATTTCGTCGAATATTTCCCTTTGACGACTACCTATGGTGATCGTGTCGAATTCACTTTGATCGAGATCCGCACTCATCGTTGCGAATGGTGATGAGGGCAAACCAGCCTCAGGATCCGTCACGTTATAGAGTCGTAACACATCATCCTGCCCATTGGGTGCCCAGTCTATTCGGCCAACGATCATGTAGAGCGTGTCCTCCGTGTCCTGAATGAAATCCTCGCTGCGCGAAGAATTGCCATCAGCGATGGTCATGCCGTGCAGCCTCATGCGGTTTGGATTACCCAGTCCTTGATACGTGAATCCAAATGCAGAGCCACCTGCAATTTGGGCTTCTGTACCACCATCTGACATGTTCGTGATGGCACCCGTGCTGAATAGCAATGCACCGTTGGCATTAGGGACTGAAAACCTGAAACTCTCAGTTAGGAAGCTGAACCAAATCGTGGTATTGTCAGCAGTAAGGGCAGCCTGTGCTCCACTGTCAATGGTTCGGAAAATAGCCGCGCCCCCGGGGGCACCAGGGCGCTGAATCGAGCCACCCACAGTAGCCAAACCGCTAAATTCAAGCCCGTTTGACTGAACCTCCCAGTGATCACTACGAGTATCGGGTATGTCGGCGTCTTGCCAAGGGCCGTCAAACCCGGTGCCGCCGTTTGCGCCGATAACGGAACCTGGCGAGTAATCAAATCCTTCATAGAGAATCAGCGTGCCGTGGGCGCTGGTGGCGAGGGCGAGGCCCGCGAAGGCGGCGAGTGGTGCGTGTGTTTTCCGTTTCATGAGTTTGCTTTGGGAGAGTTTGGCGGTTTTTTGATCTGTTTACGATAATGGATTCATTAGCAAACTTTCTGACAGCGGGCAACGTTACATGTTTTTTCAGATTTTTTCCATTTTCCGGGGAATTGAGGTTCACGGTTCGGTTTCGGTAATGACCACGTCGTCGAGATAGACGCCGAGGAAGGGAAGCGAATCGGTCGGGCCGGTGAACCGCCATTCGATGCGTACGGACTCGCCGATTGCCTCGTCCGGCAGTTGGAACGGACCCTGCACTTCCCAGTCCGCCGAGCCGTCGCCGGTGATGGTGAGCAGGGCATCACCGATCACGGTGTCGCCCGCCTCGTCGATCACTCTCACGACCAACTCCGCGTCTGCGGCGATGTCGTAGGCAAGCGCGAACTCGATTTCCGCACCCGCACCCTCCGTGATTCCGCCCAAGTCGATGGCGGGCGAGCGCAGAGAGGTGTCGGTGTCGGCGGCGTAAATCCCGGTGAGGTTGACCCCCCAAGCTCCGGCCGATCCGCCGTTGCCGGAGGTGACGTCGAACCCTCCGCCCTGGTCCTCGGAATCCGGTTCTCCGTGTTCCCAGGCGCTTCCGGTGCC
>SLAV01000093.1 GCA_007126655.1 Haloferula sp.
AAGCGTCGCCGGCGCGATGTCGGAACCGGGATCGCCGTGGCATGTGAGACAAACCGGCATCCCCACCTGGATCGGAAGCCAGACCACGTCATCATCCGCCACCGGTTCGGCGGTCTCACCTCGGCCGGTCATAGCCCGCACCATCTCCATCATCTCAAGCGCCCGCTCATCGGCCTCGTTCGCCGGGTTGCGCGGGCGGTCGGTCACGCGCCGGATCGAAGCCCCCCGCGCACCGGCGACGCCGCCTAACAGATCATCCGCCTCCATGGAGCACACTTCGATCGCCGCCGCGTGGCCGTCCTCGGTGATCACCTGCATCAGCCGCCCGGAGAGCACGGCGAACGCCTCTGCCGTCCACTCCCGCGCGAGCGCCTTCCTCTTTTCGATGTCCTCCGCGCCCGCAGCAGGCCCGTCGTCGGGCTGCCGGTCGCATGAAACCACCAGCGACAAGATGAATGCGGCAAAAAACACGGCCTTTTTCATCTTAGCGCTCGATCTGGTTTTCCGGAATCTCCGCGAACGGGCCGTTCACCCACACCACGTCGCGGCCGGTGGATGCGAGGAACGAGGCGGCCATTGCAGCGCGGCCTCCACTCTGGCAATGGACGTGAAGGGGATCGCCTTTTGGCACGTCGTAGATCCTCGCCGCAAGCCGCGTGTGCGCGATGTTCGTGGCATCCTTCACCCGAGCGGCCTTGAACTCCCCGGCCCCGCGCACATCCAGCACGGCGGCCCCGGCGGGCAGGTCTTGCGGTGTGATCGACTTCATTTTCTCCAGCCTCGCGTCGCTTGCCAGCGCTTCCACCACGGTGATCCAGCCGGCGATGTGATCGAGACCGATGCGGATCAACTGCCGCACCGCCTCGTCCACTTCGGCCTGCGACCCGGCGACGAGCAGGATGCGCGTGTCCTCGTCAAGGTAGGACCCCGCGGCAACCGGCAGCCTGCCACCGGCCAGCGGCGCGTGGATCGCCCCGCGCAGATGGCGCTCGGCGAAGGCCTTGGCGTCCGCCCGCAGATCGAGAATCGCAGTCGGCACCGCCTCAAGCCATGCCGCGAGACCGCTAGCGTAAAGCGCGTCCGGCTGTGGCAGCCTGCCTTGCGAGAGCAGCTTCGGCCCGGCGCGGTTGTCGCGCTTCATCCGCGCGAAATACCGCGGTGGCTCGGGCTGGCCGTCGAGGATATGCGAAACAAATGCCTCCTCGCCTCCATCCATCGCCTCGCGCAACGGCGCGTTGAACTTGCGCTCGTAGCCGATCACGCTCACCGGCACCGCTCCTAGAGCCTTGCCGCAGGCACTCCCCGCACCGTGGGCCGGTAGAATCTGCACATGGTCCGGCAAATCCTTCGTGCCGCGCAGGCTCGCATAGAGCGTCCGAGCGCCCGGCTCCATCGCACCGGCCTGCCCGGCCGCGCTCTCCAGCAAGTCCGGCCTGCCGACATCGCCGACAAAGATGAAGTCTCCCGTCAAAAGCGCGACCGGTTCGTCCGCGCCCCCGCCCTCGTCGGTCACCAGAAAGCTCACGTGCTCAGGCGTGTGGCCCGGCGTATGCAGCGCCTTGAGCCGGATGTTACCCACCGTGAATTCGTCGCCGTCCTGCAGCAGGGTGACGTCGGGTTTTCCCTTCGCCCACTCGAACTGCCAGTCCGGGCCGCCTTCGCCGCCGAGATAAGCGGCCGCGCCATGACGCTCGACCAATTCCCTCGCCCCGCTCAGGTAGTCGGCGTGAATGTGGGTTTCCGCCACGGCGGTAATTCGCAGGTCGTTGGCCGCCGCCACCGCAAGATAACGGTCCACATCGCGCTCGGGATCGACCACCACGGCCTCGCCGGTGCGTTGGCAGCCGATGATGTAGGCATACTGCGCGAGCGCATGATCGGGAACTTGTCTGAGAAACATGATCGGAATCCTGGGTTTGAAATAAATAAAGCTTCAGTTGCGGCCAGCTCACACCGAGCACGAATTTCCGGCGCATTTCACTCCGGCGCGCTGGTTCCACGGCATTTTCGCAAGCACCATGGCCATGCCGCACCAGTCCGTCACGCCAGCGAAAACGAGACCCGCCCCGACAAACGCGCTGATGCCGTAAAACCCGCCGTGCACGAACGTGCCGAGAATCACCCCGAGCAACACCAGCGCACCCGCGCCGATGCGCACCTGGCGCTCGAGCGACATCGCCTTGGCCCCGCGGTTCACCGGCAGCCCGGCCTGATCCCAGGCGGTCACCCCACCCTCCAGCACGCTCAGGTTGTCGCAATCAGCCGCCGACAGTTTCTCCATCGCCGATGCCGCGCGCTTGCCCGTGCGGCAGACCAGCACGCATGCCTCGGCGTCTTTCGCAAGATCCCCCGCCGCTTTCGCGTCCAGCCGGTCGAGCGGCATCAGATGCGATCCCTCAATGTGGATCTCACCATGCTCGGCGGGTGTGCGGACGTCGATGACGGCCACCTTGCGGCCGGAACGGATTTTTTCGTGAAGTGCGTTTGCGGTAATATGCATGATGATGGGATTGGTTCTGCGTTACGGATTACAAATATGCGCACATAATTATGTTTGCAAATACTTTTTTTCCGCTTAGCCTCCATTTCATGAAACTCACGCCGGACCAGCTTGAGCGCGTCGCCGCGCAATTCCGTCAGCTTGCCGAGCCGACGCGGCTGGCAATCCTGCAGGAGTTGAAAAACGGACCCCGCAGCGTGTCGCGGATCGTCGGCGCGCTGGGCACCAGCCAGGCGAACATCTCGCGGCATCTCCGCCAACTCCACGAAGCGGGCCTGCTGGAACGCCGCCGCGAAGGCACCCAGGTGATCTACTCGATCGGCGACCCGACGATCTTCGAACTGTGCCGCCTCGTGTGCGACCGCCTGAACCGCAGCATCGCGAAGCCCGCCGAAATCCACTTTTGAATAAGGCCTCGCCCGCCTCCTCGTCAGGCCGATTCGAGAATGAGGTTGCCGTAGAGGGTCGCGTCCCCGGTGCGGATCAGGCCGATTGACCGCGGGGCCATTTCCTTCAGCTCCGTGTGCGGCGGGCGCGCGATCTCGATCCCCTCGAAAGCGGCCTCGTGGCGCGAGACGATGTCCGGCGGATTGTGTTCGAGAAACTCCGCCGCCTGTGTGATCCGCCCGATTTCAAACACCGGCCGGATCAGATCGAAGACGTCCAGCACCGTCGGAATGCCGTGGGTCAGCGATATGTCCACCGTCTCGATCTCCGGCCAATAGGGAAACGCCCAGTCGGAGATCACCAGCGTGTTGGTGTGGCGGACCCTTGCCAACAGATCGAGGATGTGTGGATTCAGAATGCCATGTTTCAACATGATCCGAGAATGCCCCCCGGTTGCGGCCCGGTCGAGCGTGTACCGAAAAAATCCTGCATGCGGCATTCTCGGACACCCTCACGCCAGCCCCACCGCCGCGCGCACCCGGTCGAGCACCCTGGCGGCCTCCTCGCGGGCGCGGGCGGCGCCCGTGGCCAGCACGTCATCGACGTATCCCGGGTCGGCCAGGATTTTCTCGCGGCGCCCGCGCATTTCCGTGAAGAACTCCCAATACGCGTCGGCCAGCCGTTTTTTGAAGTCGCCGTAGCCGGTGCCGCCGCGCCGGAAGTCGTCCTCCATCGCCCGGAATTCCTCCGGGGAGGCGAACAGCCGGTATAGTTGCAGGATCACCGAGTCTTCGACCGGCTTCGGATCCTCCACCGGCGTCGAGTCCGTCTGGATCCGCATGATCGCCTTCCGGCTTGGCTTCTCCTCGCCGAAAATCGGCAGCGTGTTGTGGTAGCTTTTGCTCATTTTCCGCCCGTCCACCCCCGGAACCACGGCGCTTTCCTCGCGGATGATCGGCTCGGGCAGCACCACCGTGCCCTCGCCGTATGTCTCGTTGATCTTCACCGCCAGGTCGCGGGTCACCTCGAGGTGCTGCTTCTGGTCCCGGCCCACCGGCACTCGCTGCGAATCATACAGCAGGATGTCCGCCGCCATCAGCGCCGGATACGCGAAAAGCGCGTGGTTCGGCTTGATGCCGTTGGCCACCTTGTCCTTGTAGGAATGACATTTCTCTAGCAGGCCCATCGGGCAAACGGTCGAGAGAATCCATGCCAGCTCGTTGACCTCCGGCACGGCCGACTGGCGGAAAAAAACCGCCCGCATCGGATCGAGCCCGCAGGCAAGGAAGTCCACCGCCAGCTCACGCACGTTCGCGCGCAATGCGGCGGCGTCGTGCGACGTGGTCATGGCATGGTAATCCGCGATGAAATAAAACGCCTCACCCTCGTCCTGAAGCCGCACGGCGGGTTCCATCGCGCCGAAGTAGTTCCCGATGTGGAGTTTGCCGCTGGGTTGCAGGCCGGTGAGAATTCTCATGCCCGGCAACCATGCGTCCGGGAAGGTCAGCCGGTCAAGGTTCCCGCTGCGAAAAAGCGGTGCGGCCGCGGTCTCCACTGCGAGTGGCAAAACCCGGCCGAACCGGCTCACCGTCATCGTCCCACCGCGCGTCAAGACGCCCCGGCACCCATGGTGTGCATGGTGCTGCCGTTTCAGGACTCATCCTCGTCGGAGGATTCCACATCCCGCAGGGCCTCGATCTGCTCCCGCAGGTTGTTCACGCGTCCCTCCCGGTCCTGCGTGCGCTCCAGCGCCTGCGCCACCAGCTCGAGCGCGCCGTCGATATCGCCGCGTTGCGCCATCAGCGTGGCCGTGATCCGGAGATCCAGTATATTGGGCGCGCCGGAACCGCCGCCCGAGGGAGGCTGGCCGTCCACGCCCCAGATGCGGGCGATCAGCTCGTAGGTCGGCTTGTGCGCGTGGTAGAGCTGGAAGTGGTTGAACGGGTAATACCCATTGCCGACGAAAAACGTCTCGGTCATTTCCGCGAAGAATTCCTTGTGGTCCAGCAGCCCGTAGTGCGGCCGCTCCGGCCCGCGCAAGGTTGGAACCGAATCGAATTTCCGGCTGTCGCAGAACGCCTCGTATCCGGCGAGGATCTCCGGATCGTCGAATCCGAGCACCCGGTCGTGATAGGCGTGCGCCAACTCGTGCAACACCACCGAGGTGCTGTGCGGGCTGCGTGCCTCGCGGATCAGCGAGGCCGCGCCCGTGAAGTGGACCGCCTTTTCCATCGCAGGATCGTATCCGTGCCGTTTCAGCCAGTCGCCGTCAGGGTGGTAATGGGCGTTGCCCAGTGGGTGCGCGCGATCAAAGTAGATCGGCACCTCGCGCAATTTCGCCACCGGCTCCTCCGGCAGCTTCAGCACGATCTCGTGAAGACGCTCGCTGAGGATGCGCAGGGCAAGCTCCCCGGTTTCCTTGTGTTCTCCCTCCAGCAGCTCGGGATCCACATGCACCGTCCAACCCTCGACCTCGCGGATCTCATGCTCGATGCGGTGGATGCCGTCGTCCTCCATCTCACCGGCCAACGCGGCTGTGGGTGTGGTGAAAGCGGCGGCCAAGACCATCGCGGATAGAATCGGAAGAGTTTTGGATGGGGACATGGTTGTGTGGATGAATGGATTTGCAGGCTGCTCTATGGCGGAATTCGCGAATAAAGAAGTATTACCTGCCGCGGTCAACTGCAAGAACACCACCCGGACAAACCCGTGATCACGGCTGCGGAGCCACGATTTCCTTCCATTTCTCCGGTTCCTCATCCGGAGGCGGGTAGCTGCGGATGGGTCCGTATCGTCGGTAGCTCTCGAAAA
The DNA here is from genome assembly GCA_007126655.1 of Haloferula sp. Lineage (GTDB taxonomy): Bacteria > Verrucomicrobiota > Verrucomicrobiia > Verrucomicrobiales > Akkermansiaceae > Luteolibacter. The sequence goes on from SLAV01000093.1 coordinate 5,699, forward strand.
CCTCCTTGTCGGGCCCCACCAAGCGCGGGTCGCCGGTTTCCCGCAAATGGGCTTCCAACCGCCGGGCCAGATCCGCCCGGGTTCCCTCATGGCGGGGATTGGACGCCAGGTTCACCAGACATCCGGGATCCGCGCGAATGTCGAACAATTCCTCCGGCGGCCGCTTGCCGAAGGCATGGAGGAACAGATTGGCATGCGGCTCCGCCGCGCGGTGTTCGATCAGGAACGCCTTGGTCGGCCCACCGTCGTTCTCAGCAAAGGCGGTCGTGAGATTGGTCATCGGCTGCAGTCCACCGTCGTCACGCAAGGCCTGTGGCGCGCCCCCCGGCCACCGGTCCGGCGCGAAGTTGCGGATGTAGAGAAACTCATGGGTGCGGATCGCCCGCATCGGGTAGCCCAGATTGTCGTGGCGGGCGCTGGAATGTCGCTCGCGCCCGAGAAACACCGCGTCGCGCCCGGGTTCCACAATCCCCTCCTCTCCGCCCTTCAACAAGCCGAGCAGGCTGCGCCCGGCGATCGGGTATGCTTGCGGTGGCTCCACGCCCGTTGCCTCGTAGAGGGTCGCCGTCAGGTCAATCAGGTTCACCAGATCCTGCGAGACCCTCCCGCCGGGCACCTGCTCTCCCCACCGCACTGCCAGCGGCACCCGCACGCTGTATTCATAAAGATTCGCCTTCGCCCTGGGGAATCCCATCCCATGGTCGCTCGTTACCATCACCAGCGTGTTATCCAGCTCACCCGCCTGCTCCAGCATGTCCAGCATGCGCCCGAGATGCGTGTCATAAATCTCGATCATTCTCAGGTAGTCGGCGATGTGGCTGCGAACCTCCGGCACATCGGGCATGAATGGCGGCACTTCGATCTCGTCGAGATCGAATCCCGCCGCCACGCCGCTGCCTTGATTCGCACGCAGCGTTCCGGGATGCGGCTCGAACGAGCCGAACCAGAACAAAAATGGCTTTCCATCCGGCCGCTGGTTCAGGAATTCCCCGAACGCCTCGCTGTAATCGCGCCCCCCGAACCTTGGCCCCGCCGGATTGCGCTCCCATCCTTCATTATTGCCCGGAGCCCAGCCTTTGCCCGTCATCCCTACGAAATATCCGGCATCCTCAAGGCGGTCGGGAAACACCTCGTATTTCCGGGGAAACGTGCTCCAGTGCGTCCCCGCCTCCTCGATCTGCCAGTTGTTGCGGCCGGTCAGGATCGCCGCCCGGGTCGGCGAGCAGCCGGGCGTAGGCGCAAACGCCTGGTCGAACAGCACACCCTCTGCCGCGACCCGGTCAAACGCCGGCGTCCGCGCGGCCTTGTACCCGTATGCCCCGGCATGCGGCCAGCTCTGGTCGTCCGAGATCACGAACAGGATGTTCGGCCGGTCCGCCCCGTCATCCGCATGCGCGGCGAATGCCGCGATACACAATCCGCAGGCGAAAAGTAAACAACGCAACCGATGAATCATGATCGCCAGCCTACCCCGCGCCCCGTCATCTGCCGAATGAAAAATCCGCCTCGGCAGGCATCCGGCAGGGCGTTTGGATTGAGCTTAAGCAGAGCTTGAAAAGATTGGGAAAAATTTCGCGCTTACCGAACAAGCACGAAAATGCCCGGTTGCCCCCGCCATGAAAACCGCACGACCACCCACCGTACCCCGGCCGAGCCACATCGCTCTGTATCCGCACCACCGGGCTTCCCGCGGATTGGCGCATCGCCCACGCCATGCCTGACGACGACCACCTTGCCCCAGTGCCGGGCGCGAGGAGGGAATCCGCCTCCGGCGGTTCATCCCCGGGGATTTCAATTCTTGTCCCGGCCGAGAAAAGAATTGCGTGATGACCCATGCGCCGACTTTCCTTCCGTGAGGACAACTTTTGTCGCGATCGCGACAAAAGTTGTC
>SLAV01000389.1 GCA_007126655.1 Haloferula sp.
AGGTGAATGCGATGGGGATGCGGCGGGATACGTTCAATGACAATGTGCGGACACGCGGGGGCGGATTTGTGGATTGGGAAACTCCGCTGGCGGAGCGGTGGACGGCGCGCACGGGCTTGCGGGCGGATGTGGTGGAAACCCGCGCGGGGATGGTGACGAGTGCGTTTGGCGGGGCGATGGTGGATGCGGATCGCGACGCGTTCAACGCGGGTTCGCGACGCCATCGCGACACGCTCGTGGATGCCACGGCGGCGTTGCGTTTCGAGCCAGACGATGCAACGACGCTGGAGTTTGCAGTGGGTTTGAAGAACCGCGCGCCATCGTTGGTGGAGCGCTACCTTTGGACGCCTGCGAATGCGAGTGCGGGGCTTGCGGATGGACGAACGTATCTGGGAAATCCGGATCTTGATCCCGAGCAATCTTTCCAGATCGGCCTGGGTGCCACGCGCCGTGGGGAAGATTGGGCGGCGAGTGTGACGCCGTTTTACCAAAGTGTGCGGGATTTCATCCAGGGCGAGCCGATCGCGCGGATGCAGGCGGGCCAGCCGGTGTTGCAATACCGGAACATCCGACGCGCCGAGTTGTATGGCGTGGAGGCGGCGGTGGAGTGGGATTTCCATGACCACCTGACGTTTGCGGCGAATGCGAGCTACACGCGCGCGGAGAACCGGGAGAACGGCGAGGCGCTATACCGGGTGGCTCCGCTGCGCGGGATGGCGGCGCTGATCTATCAGAACCACGGCTGGGAGGCCGCGGTGGAGTGCGAGTGGGCGGCGTCGCAAGGCCGGGTGGCCATCGGCCAGAACGAGCCGACCACTCCTGGGTATGGTGTTTTCCACGTGAGGCTTGCCCACGAATTCGACCATGGCTTGCGGGTGGAAGCGGGTGTGGAAAACGTGTTCGACAAACGCTATGCCGATCATCTCGGCGGTGTGAACCGCGTGGCAGGCAGCGATTTGGCGGTCGGCGGGCGTGTTCCGAATGCAGGGAGGTTTTTCTACACGGGGGTGAATTGGGCGTTTTGATTTGCAATGAGTTGACATACGTATGAATTAGTAAAAATTGCACGTATGAAAAGCAAGCTGACGTTGTCGCTTCCTGAGAAATCCATTCGGGAGGCGAAGCAAATCGCGAAGATGCGCCAGACCACGGTTTCCGCGCTTTTTGAGCTGTCGCTCGACCAATGGAAATCCATGCCCGGTGGCGACACTGCGGCAAGCGGCCGCCCGGATGACGGGATGGGCGACTTGATCGGTGCGTTCCGTCCGCAGGCCGGATTTGACGCGCGCTCCACCCAAATCCGCCGCAAACATGGATAGGTTGTTTTTCGACACCAATGTGGTGCTGGATGTCCTTGAACAGCGGGCGCCGTGGTTTCCCGATTCCGCAGCGTGCCTGGCCATGGCCCGGAAAGGAAGTGTGGCAGGGGCGGTTTCCGCCATTTCTTTGTCAGACATTTCCTACATTCAGCGCGGCAGCGATCCCGGAAAAATCCGGGATGTCTTCTCCCGCCTGCTCGATTTTCTCGAAATCGCCGGATTGGACGATGCCGTCGTCCGCAAAGCGCTTGCGCGACCGCTGCCGGACATTGAAGACAGTTGCCAACTTGAAGCGGCCATTGATTGGCGGGCGACGCATTTGGTCACCCGCAACCTCAAGGATTTTGCTGGCGATTTTCCCATCCGAATCATGGAACCGGCGGGATATCTGAAATCATTTGGCGGGTGATTCCATAAGTGATCACTTTGCCGGCAGCACTTCGTCGAAGTCCGCGCCGAAGGCGTCGCGCGCGGCTTCGGCGGTGGGGTGTACGCCCGCGCCCGCGAATGCGAACATGGCCGCGCCGAGCACGGTGGTCTCCGGTTCGGTGCGGACGCGGATGGGGCGGCCGATGGCGTTGGCGCGGAGCTGCGTCCAGAAGGCATTGCGGGTGGCACCGCCGACGAGGATGATGGAGGGGGCGGAGAATCCGCCGACTTGTTCGAGGCGGGCGAGTTGATCGGCGAGGCGGGCGCTCAAGGCTTCCAGTGCGGCGCGGTAGATGTGGCCGCGGGTGTGGCCGAGGAGCAGGCCGTCGATGCGTCCGCGGGTGGCGCCGGATGGGAGGAAATCCGGAACGAATGAGACGCCTTCGCAGCCGGGCGGCACTTCGGAGGCTTCGCGGATCATGGTTTCATAGACGGCGGAGCCGGTGCCCTCGCCGCGGTAGCAGGACTCGCGGATCCATTCGAGCACGGCGGAGCCGAGCCATTGCAGGCCGGGGTTGAGCAGGCCTTTGGCGGCGTCGAACTCGCAGGTCGCGCCTGCGGCGAAATCCTCGACGCTGAGGTTTGCGGTGGCGGCGCGGACCATCAGGATTTCCCAGGTGCCGGAGCTGAGGACAGGTTGGTTTTCCTCCGCACCCGAGCCGAACACGGCGAACTGGGTGTCGTGCCCGGCGCTGACGACCGGCGGGCAGTGGCCGCCGAGACCGAAGTGGTGCGAGGCGTCTTTTGTCAGGTTCGCGATCACTTCGCCGGCGCGGACCATGCGCGGGAACATCGCGCGATCCACGCCGATGGCGGCGAGGACTTCGGGCGAGAAGTCGCCGGTCTTGAGGTCGGTGAGCTGGCTGGTGCCGGCCATGCTGTGATCGGTGGTGAACTCGCCGGTGAGCCGGTGGTTGATGAGCGATGAGATGAACATCCAGGCTGCCGCACCATCGGCGGCTTCGGGTTTGTTGCGCTGGAGCCAGAGCAGTTTGTAGATGGTGTTGAACGCCATGCGCCCGGTGCCGGTGATTTCCTGGAGGCGTTGCATGGGGATCACCTCGTCGATGGCGTCCATGACCGGCGCGGTGCGCGGGCATTTCCAACTGATGACGGGATCGCGCAGGGAGCCATCGGCATCGACCCATGCGCCGTCGCAGCCGAAGGTGGTGACGGTGACGGCGGCGACTTGGGTTGCGTCGCGGTCCTTGAGGATCTCGTTCGAGCAGGCGGAGAGGTCGCGCATGATGCGGTCGAAATCCCAGTGGTGGAAGCCCGGGCCATCCTCGCCGACGCGGGTCTCGCTCGGGCGGGAGGCGTGGGCGAGGATTTCGCCGGTGGCGGTAAGCAGGATCGCCCGCAGGCTGGTGGCTCCGCAATCGAGGGCGAGCACCAGCGGTGCGGTGGAGTCGGGTTGGGTTTCGCTCATGGCGGCGATGAGATTGGCGGGGCCGGGCTGGCGAATCAACCGCGCATTTGTGCGTGGCAAAGCAGGGCGTGGAGTTTATCCAACCGCTCGACATGCATTCCAACGAGTTGCGGTTGATCGCCGAGGAGGTGGTGGGCGGGGTGATCCGCCAACTGCCCGAAAAGCTTCGCCGCATTGCCGAGCGGGTGATCATTTCCTACGAGCCGGCCCCTGCCGCGGAGGACGTCGAGGACGGCCTCTTCGGCGACGAACTCGGGCTCTTCGAGGGGCCGTCGCTGATCGACGACCCCGGCACCGAGGAGGTGCCGCGGATCCGGCTGTTCCTCGCCAACCTGTGGGACTGGGTGGAATGGGATGAGGAGACCTACCGGGAGGAGGTGGCCACCACGTTTCTCCACGAACTCGGCCACTTCCTCGGGTGGGACGAGGACGACATCGCCGAACGCGGGCTGGATTGAAGCGGCTTGCGTTCCAGGCCTTTTTCGCCTTGATTCAAGGCATGGAATCATCCGTGAAGAATCCTTCGGTGAAAAAGGCTGCCGCGCGCCTGGTGCGTGAATTGCCGGAATCCGCAAGCTGGGACGACCTGATGTATCAAATCCTCGTCCGCCGGAAAATCGATGCAGGACTGGAGGATCTGCACGAGGGGCGCGTGCATGACCACGAAGCGATTCGCCGCGAAGCGGGGCTGCCATGAGCATCACCTGGTCGGAACAGGCCCGGCGCGACCTCCGTGAGATTCGGGATTTCATCGCGCGCGACTCGGAGCGCCATGCGGGCTTGCAGGTCGAGCGGCTGATCACGCGCGTCGAGCGCGCGGCGGTGATGCCCTCAAGGGGGCACCCGGTTCATGAAGTCGCCGGGGAGGCCGGTCTGCGCGAAGTTCACGAGGGCAACTATCGTGTGATTTATCGCATCCATGGTGATCGGTTTCAGGTGGTGACCATCGTCCACATGAAACAGCATCTTCCGCCAGAGCGTTTGGATTGAGCGGGGTGGGTGCGAAAATACGCTCGTCAGCGCCGACCGGTTCCGGTGAGACTGCGCGGGTGATTCATCCCACCGCCATTGTTTCCCCGAAAGCCGAGCTTGGGCGCAACGTCCGCATTGGTCCGTATTGCATCGTCGGCGCGAACGTCGTGCTGGGCGACGATTGTGTGCTTCACTCGCACGTCGTACTCGAAGGGCACGCGAAGTTCGGCCGCGCCAACGAGTTTTTCCCGTTCGCCGCGATCGGCGGCAAAACCCAGGATCTCAAATACAAGGAGGAACCGACCTATCTCGAAGCGGGCGACTACAACGTGTTCCGCGAGAACACCACCGTCCACCGCGGCACCCACGCCGAGCTGCCGACGCGCATCGGCTCGCACAACCTGCTGCTCTGCTACTCCCACGTCGCCCACGACTGCCAGTTGGGCGATCACATCATCCTGTCGAACTCCGTGGGCCTGGCCGGGCACATCACCGTGGAGGATCACGCGATCGTTTCCGGCATGGCGGCGGTGCATCAGTTCTGCAAAATCGGCTGCCACTCGATCATCGGCGGATGTTCGAAGGTTTCCCAGGACGTGCCGCCCTACATGATCGTCGATGGCAACCCCGCCGGCACCCGCGGCGTGAACCTCGTCGGACTGCAGCGCCGGGGGTTCGACGAATCCGAAATCCGCGCGATCAAGAACGCTTACAAGAAACTCTTCCTCAAAAAAGACACCAACCTCGCCACCGCGCTCAGTTCGCTCAAGGCGATGGTGCCCGCCGACGCCCATCACGTCGCGCATCTGATCCATTTCGTGGAAAACTCCCAACGCGGCATCATCCGCTGATTTTTTTGTCCGGCATGGCCCACCCACCGCGCGTCGTCGTTCCGGAAATTCTCGACGAGCTTCCCCACGACCACCCCGACGCCATCGCCAGCCGGCGCGACCTGCGGCGGGTGAACGCCGTGATGGGAAACCCGCGCTGGGTGATGCGGCAGGCCCGCAAACACGCCGCCGTTGCCCGGCGCGGCATCACCGAGATCGGTGCGGGCGACGGTCGGCTGGCCGCGCGGCTGGCGGCGGGGTTTTCCGAGGCATCCGTCACCGCCATCGACCTCGCGCCCGCGCCGCAAGGCCCGCTGCCCGCGAACCTGCATTGGCGGCGGGCGGATCTTTTCGCGGAAGCGCCCGACCCGCCGTCCGGCGGGCTGCTCGTCGCCTGCCTCATCCTCCACCACTTCGAAACCCCGCGCCTCACATGGCTCGGGCGGGAGTTCATTCCGCGTTTCGGAGCCATCGCCATCGTCGAGCCCGACCGCCGCCGCCTCGCCCACCACCTCGGGCGGCTCGCGTGGCCGCTCATCAACCGCGTCACCCGCCACGACATGCACGTGAGCATCGACGCCGGGTTCACCAAGGGTGAACTGCCGCAAATCCTGGGCCTTGATCCGCAGGAATGGCACCTTGAGGAATCCTGCACGCTCACCGGAGCGCGACGTTTATTTTGTCGCAAAAAATAAAATAAACGACAAATTAACGTTAATTTGTCGCATAAATTGGAGGATAGCGACATAAAAGTCATTTTTTTGTCGCGTATCCGGCATCCACGACATAAAATCCCCGTGTGCCCAAAATCATTCCAGAACGCGAATTGGATGTGCTGCTGGCCATCATCGAAAGCCGCCGCGACGGCATCGGTGTTGGCGAAATCCGCACCGCGCTTCCGTATCCGCTGCCGCCGCGCACACTGCAACGGCGGTTGAAGTCGTTGGAGGAAAGCGGTCGCATCCGCGCCACCGGGAGTGGCAAGGGGAAGCGGTATCTGCCGCCGCCGCGCGAAGAGTTGCCCGAGTGGTCCGGGCCGGCTGCCGAGTGCGAGTTGCGCGACGAGGCAAGCCCGGCCGAAAGCGACGGCATGATCCCGCTTTCCGCCGGGGCGCTCGAAGTGCGCGACCTCGTCCGCCGTCCGCTCGCCGCCCGCACGCCCGTGTCCTACCGCGCGGAGTTCCTCGGCGGATACATCCCGAACCGGACGTATTACCTGCCGGAGGCGATCCGGCGCGAGCTGGCCGCCACCGGCAAGGTCGGCGCGAGCGGGCTGCCCGCCGGCACCTACGTCCGCCAGGTGCTCGACCGCCTGCTCATCGATCTCTCGTGGAACTCCAGCCGCCTCGAAGGGAACACCTACTCGCTGCTCGAAACCCAGCGCCTGCTCGATCTCGGGGAAGGCGCCGAGGGCCGCGCCGTGCGCGAGACCCAGATGATCCTCAACCACAAGGCGGCCATCGAGATGCTCGCCGAGCAGGCCGGGGAGATCGGCTTCAACCGCTACACCATCTGCAACCTGCACGCGCTGCTCGCCGAGAACCTGCTCGACGACGACAACGCCTGCGGCCGCGTGCGTTCGCGCGCCGTCGGCATCAGCGGCACGGTGTATCACCCGCTGGCGGTGCCGCAGCTTGTCGAGGAACACTTCACCGGCATCCTGCAAAAGGCGGATGCCATCGGGGATCCCTTCGAGCAGGCGTTCTTCGCCATGGTGCACCTGCCGTATCTCCAGCCGTTCGAGGACGTGAACAAGCGCGTCTCGCGCCTCGCCGCGAACATCCCGCTGATCCGGCACAACCTGTGCCCGCTCTCGTTCGTCGATGTGCCGCAGGACGACTACGTGAGCGGCCTCATCGGCGTGTATGAACTCAACCGCATCGACCTGTTGCGGGACGTGTTCATCCGGGCCTACCGCCGTTCGGCCGGGCGTTTCGGCGTGGTGCTGCAATCGCTTGGCGATCCCGATCCCTTCCGCCTGCGCCACCGCGCGCGGATCGCGGAGGCCGTGCGCGCCGTGGTGGAGGGCGGCATGGACAAGCGCGCGGCCGCCGGTTTCATCGCCCGGCAGGCTGCGGCCGGCATCGCCGAAAACGAGCGCGCGCGCTTCATCGAAGTCGTCGAAACCGCGCTCACCGGCCTGCACGAGGGCAACATCGCGCGCTTCCGTCTGCGCCCGGCGGCGTTCGCGGACTGGCAGGCCGGGTGGATGTAGCGGCCGTGGGCCACACGGTCGCTGCATCCCATGCGGCGGGTTGTCCCGATCCATCATCAAGCCGGCAGAAGTTCCGCACCGCGATGCCCGCGCAGGCGCGGGTCCGGCTCGGGCGACAACCCCGTTGCCGCCGAGGCCCGGAGGCGGGAGATGAACTCGTGGTATTGCACGAGTTCCATCGTGCCGTCGTGGTGCTCGATGATGGCGGTGAGGCTTTCGACCCAGTCGCCCGAGTTGAGATAGTGGATTTTGCCGACCTGTTTGTTTTCCGGCGTGTGGATGTGGCCGCAGATGATGCCGTCGCACTTGCGCTGGACGGCGAGGTTCTGGAGCAGTTGCTCGTATTGACCGACGAAGCTGACGGCGGATTTCACGCGGGCCTTCACCCGTTTGCTGAGGGAATAATGATCGAGTCCGCGCCAGGCGCGCCAGCGGTTGTAGTGGCGGTTCACCTTGAGCAGGGTGTCGTAGCCGATCGCGCCGAGCCATGCGAGCCAGCGGTGGTTGGTCGAGACGCCGTCGAACCCGTCGCCGTGGACGACGAGGTAGCGCAGGCCGTTGGCGGCGCTGTGGACGTGCTGTTTGGCAACCTTCATGCGGCCGAAGGCGAGGGGCAGGAAGCGGTCGAGGATGTCGTCGTGATTGCCGCGCAGATAGACGACCTCGGTGTGGTCGCGCTCCGCCATTTTGAGGATCCTGCGTATCACCCGGCTGTGGCGCGAGCGCCACCTGGCTCCGCGCCGCAGCGCCCAGCCGTCGATGATGTCGCCGTTGAGCACGAGTTTGTCGCAGCGCAGGTGTTTGAGGAATTCGACGACCTCGCAGGCCTTGCTGTCGGGCGTGCCGAGGTGGATGTCGGAGAGGAAAACCGTGCGGCAGGTGACGACCGGGCGTTTGCCGCCGGTCAGGCAGGGCAGGGGGCCGGGTTTGGCTTCCGCCGGAGCGTCGCGGCGGATCGCCTGCAGATGCGTCTCGAACGAGGAGACCACGGCGTCCCATCCGAGTGTGAGCGCCTTCTCGCGCGCGGCCGCGCGCATGCCCGGGTGGTGGGCGAGTCGGGCGGCCTCGCGAGCGGCGGCGAGGAGCGCGGTGGCGTCGCCTTTTTCCGCCTTGAGGCCGTTTATTCCGTGGTCCACATGCAGCGCGGCGGCGGCGTAGTCGTATCCGAGGACGACGAGACCGCTTGCCATGCCTTCGAGCAGCACGTTTCCGAACGTCTCGGTCTCGCTCGGAAACAGGAGGAAATCCGCGGAGGCGTAGTGGCGGGCGAGATCGTCGCCCGTCCTCACGCCCGCAAAATGGATCCAAGGGTGTTTCGCCTCAAGCCGCTCGCGCAGCGGCCCGTCGCCGACGACGACGGCGCGGAAGTCGGGAATGGCGGCGCGAATCGCGGTGAAGGCCTCCATCGCGAGGTCGAGGTTCTTTTCCGCTGCGACGCGGCCGACGACGATGCCGACCGGCACGCCGGGTTGGGCACCCCATGTGGCGCGGAGGCCCTCGCAGCGGCGGGCGGGATCGAAGAGATCGCAATCCACGCCGCGGCCGAGCAGGTGGACGTTGCGGAATCCCCCGTCTTCGAGACGCTTCAGCATTCCGGGGGACGGGACGAGCGTGCGGTCGGCCCTGGAATGGAACCGCCGCAGGTATGACATTGCCACGGGTTGGAGGCGGGCGAGGCGGTACTGCTCCATGTATTCGTGGAAATTCGTATGGAAGCCGGTGGCCGCCGGGATGCCGAGCGCTCCGGCCGCCTTGACCGCGGATTTGCCGAGCGGGCTTTCGGTGGCGACGTAGATGGCGTCGGGACGTTTCTTCAGCCAGCGTTTGCGCAGCTTGAACGGGCCGGGCAGGCCGACGCGCACCTCCTTGTATCCGGGAAGCGTGATCGAGGAGGCGGGTGTTTCCCGATGGGTCGCGCGCTCTCCCGAGCGGATCACGTGCACGCGGTGGCCTCGCGCGCGCAGGCCGTCGCAGAGTCTGCCGAGCGTCATTGAGACACCGTTGATGTCGGGTGCGAAGGTGTCGGTGACAATGTCAATTCGCATGATGGGTGGGAGCCGCAATCCTCGGCGCTAGCGAAATATCAACTGTTCCGAACCACACGGCATGGGAAATCCGGTGGCGAATTCGTCACACCGGGGCCGCCGCAACGCGGGGAGATCGCGCCCGCACAACGTCCGGCAGGCCGGTCCGGGGGGCATGAGCGTCCGCAATCGCACTCGACAGCCGCCGGGCGCGGGCGACATTCTGCGGCGCGCGTGATCCGCGCGACAGCCGTATTGAACCGTTCCGCCACACGCCCGCTGTTGCTCGCGACCGCCCTCGCCATCGCGGGGCTGGCGGCCGGGTGGCTGCTGGTTCCAGCGGAGGCCGCCGAGGTGGAGCGGCACCTGCTGGGTTTCCCGAACGCGCACGAGTTCGCCCATTCGCTGAGGCCGTTCGTGCTCGGCGTGCTGTGCGCGCTGCCGGCGGTCATCACGCTGTGCTACATGCTGGGGGACACGTTGGACCGCTATCTGGCGCGGCAGTTCGGCGGGATTTTCGGAATCACGCTCGGCGCGTTGTTCATGATCTGGATGCTGGTGGATGTGAACGACCGCCTCGGCGACTTCCGCGACAGCGAGCACATGCTGGCGACGATGGGCCGGTTCTACCTCGCGCGCTCGCCCTCGATCCTGCTCACGCTGCTGCCGTATTCGCTGTTGCTGGCGCTGATCCATACCATGGGGAAGCTCTCGAAGGACCGGGAAATCATCGCCATGATCCAGTCGGGCCGGGGCATCCTGCGGGTGACGTTTCCGCTGATCGTCGCCGGGATGTTCGCCACCCTGTTCTGCACCGGCCTGAACTACCACTGGGCTCCCACGGCGGAGGGCAACCGCGGCGCGATCCTGAACCGCGCGCGTGGACTGCCGGTGGCCGAGGCGGCCAACGTGCTGTATTTCAACGCCCCGGAAAGCCGGCTGTGGATGATCGGCATGTTTCCCGAGCATTATGAAAAAGGCGAGCCGCTGCAGGACGTCGAGATCACATACATCCGGGAGGACCACTCGGTGGAGTCCCGCCTGAGCGCGACGCGCGCGTTCTGGGACCGCGAGACGCGCGTGTGGTCGTTCGAGGGCGCTGTGATCGCGCGTTTCGAGCCGGGCATGCCGCCGGCATTCGAGACGTTCGACGGTGTGATCGAGCGCGCGGATTTGGATGAGTCTCCGTTCCAACTGATCCGTCCGGGGCTGAGGCCGGCGCACCTCGGCATCCCGTCGCTGACGGGGTGGCTGGTGAACCTGCGGAGTCCGCACCCGAGCCATTCCGCCGCGCCATACCGCACGCAGTGGCACTACCGGTGGGCGCTGCCGTTCACCTGTCTGGTCACTGTGCTGCTGGCGACGCCGCTTTCGATCCACTTCTCGCGCCGCGGGCCGGGCGGCGGCGTGTTCCTGGCCGTGGTGCTTTCGGCCCTGCTGCTGGTTTTCAGCAGCATTTCGCTGGCGCTCGGCGAATCGCGCATTCTGCACCCCGCGTTCGCCGCATGGCTGCCGAATCTGGTCTTTTCGGCGATCGGGCTTTACCTTTACCGGCGGCGCATCGTCGGCCGGCCGATCCACCAGGAAATCCGGCGGCTGCTGCCGACGTCTTGATTTTTTCCATCCACACCCGACCCCACCACACCCGAAGCATGGCACTCCAAGAATCCTGGCACATCCGTTCGCGCGGGCGCACCTGCGCCGCCACCGAAACGCCGTTCACCGACGGCGAGGCGATCGTCACGGCATTGTATCCCGACCCCGAATCCAGCGGCTATCTGCGGCGCGACTACACGCTCGATGCCTGGAAAGCGCGCGGGGAGGACGCGGAGAAACCCTTTTCCCACTGGCATGGCAAATTTACCGTCCCGCCGGATCCGTCCGAGGATGACCCGGTGAAAAAACTCGCCCCCGAGGAGCTGCTGGCCCGCCTGGTCGAGGAGGACGAGGAGCACACCGAGAACACCCGCTACATCCTCGCCGTGATGCTCGAGCGCCGGCGCGTGCTGCGCGAAACCGACCAGCAGCGCACGCCCGACGGCATCCTCCGCGTTTATGAGAACCGCAAGACGGGCGACGTCTTCATCGTCCGCGATCCGAACATCCCGCTGGACGAGGTGGAGGCGGTTCAGACCGAAGTGTTGCTGATGCTGGAAAACAACGGGAAACCGCCCGGACTGGCAACCGAGACAGACCAGGAGCCGGGTTCGGAATCGCAAACGGATTCCGAATCCGGGCCTCAATCCGAATCCGATCCATCTGATCCGCCGAACGCGACACCATGATCCCGGCGCCATGTCCCGCATTCTCGTAGGATTATCCGGCGGCGTGGACAGCGCCGTTGCCGCCGCCCTGCTCGTCGAGCAAGGGCACGAGGTGGTGGGCGGCTACATGAAGAACTGGATCAACGCCGAGGGCATTCCCGGCGATTGCCCGTGGGAGCAGGACATCGAGGACGCGCGCGCGGTGGCCCGCACGCTGGGCGTCGAATTCCGCGTGATCGACCTGATCGATTCATATCGCGAGCGGATCGTCGATTATCTCGTCGAGGGCTACCGGAGCGGCATCACTCCGAATCCCGACGTGTGGTGCAATCGCGAGATGAAATTCGGCGTGTTTCTCGACTACGCGCTTTCACAGGGGTTCGATGGCGTGGGCACCGGCCACTACGCGCGCAAGCGCGGGCTGCCCGGTGGCGGCGCGGCGATCCTGCGGGGGGCGGATCCGAACAAGGATCAAAGCTACTTCCTGGCGCTGCTCACCCCGGAGCAGGCGCTGCGCGCCTGGTTCCCCACCGGCGAGATGCTGAAGCCCGAGGTGCGCGAGACCGCGCGGCGCTTCGCGCTGCCGGTGGCCGGGAAAAAGGACAGCCAGGGGATCTGCTTCCTCGGGCAGGTGAAAATGAGCGACTTCCTCCGCCACCACCTCCCGGACAACCCCGGCGACATCGTCGATACCGAAGGCCGCGTGCTCGGGCGGCATCAGGGGCTGCACCTTTACACGCTGGGCCAGCGGCGCGGCCACGGCGTGGCCTCGCCGCGCGAGGGCATGGCATACGTCGTGGTCGGCAAGGACGTGGAGGCCAACCGCCTGGTTGTCGGATGGGACGCGCCCGGGTCACCCGGCCTCTACACGCGGAGCTGCGTGGTTGGCTCCCTCTCATCGCTCGATGTGCCGGTTGAACAGCTGCGCGTCGTCGAGGCCCAGCCACGCTACCGTGCGAAGGCCGAACCCGCGCGGGTGGAGGCGCTCGACGGCGGGCGCGTCCGGCTCACGTTCCACCGGCCGCAACGCGCCATCGCGCCGGGCCAGATTTGCGCGTTTTATGATGGCGGCCGCCTGCTTGGCGGCGGGGTTTTCGAGCGGACGGGGGAGGCCGGATGATCTGCCGGAGTGTTGGCCGATCAGGTTTTCCAGGAGAGCGCGCCTTTTTTCAGGGCGTAGATGTAGGCGACGCCGAGGATCCCGGCGAATCCGGTCATGCTGAAGAGGGCGACGGGACTCTCGGCGACGAGGTCGCGGAACTGGACCGCCCAAGGATACATGAAGACGACCTCGATGTCGAAGAGGACGAAAAGCATCGCGACGAGGTAGAATTTGACGGAAAACCGCGGCGATCCCTGGCCGACGGGAAGCATGCCGCATTCGTACGCGGTGTCCATGGTGGCGTTGTGGCGGCCGGCGCGGCCGAACACGACACTGAGCACCAGCGTGGTCACCGCGAATCCGATCGCGATCATCACCTGGAAGAGAACGGGAAGGTAATCCTGTGGCATGGCGTGCGGCGGCGTCTTACGCGTGATCGGGCGGAATGGATAGTAAAAAACCCGCGCTCACGGGTGGAACGCGGGTTTCAGGATCGTTTTACCTCGGGAAGGGGAAATCAGTCCTCTTGCTCGGCGGCCTGGGCGGCGGCATAGGCGCTGGACGCTTCCTGGACGCGGTCTGTGCCCTTGTATTCCTTGCCGATTTTCTCGACCAGGCCGCGGGTGACCAGGTTCTGGAGCTTCTCGTAGGCGCGCAGTCTGAGCATTTCCTCGCCGCCGCTCACGGCGTTGCGAACCTTGAGGTTTTCAAAAACCCGCTCGAACAAGTCGTTGAATCCAAAGACGGTTTTCTCCGAGAGCACATTGCAAAGCTCGTCGGTGACGTGGTCGGGCAGGCGGCGTGAAAACCGAGTGCGTTTCGTGGTAGTTGCCATAACGGCGCGATCATGCCATAAAACCGCCACATTTGCGACTGAAAATTTGATGAATCTGCTCAAATCATCCTGATATTTGAAAAATATTGAATATCGGGTGCCACAGCGCGGGATCGTCTTTGCGGTAAGAAGTTGACGGTTTTCAGCGGGCGTCGGCCTCTTTTTGTAGATTGATCATGGCCTCGGCGTAGCGTTTGCCGAGTTTGACGGTGCTTTCGGTGTCGAAGTGCCAGCGGTCGTAGGTGCTGAGGCCGTCGGAGCTGGCGAAGCGGGTGAACGGGACGGTCTCCGGCAGGCGGGCGATCTGATCGTTGATCGCGGGCAAATTGTGGATCTGACCGGCGACGAAGGGGAGTTCCGGCGCTTCGAGGTCGGCACGGAGGCTGGCGATGAGTTCGGCCAGTCTTTCGAGGTATCCGTCGGGATCTTCCCGGTTTCTTTCCCCCTGGTGCCAGAGGATGCCGCGGAGGCGGCCGGTGGCCATGGCGGCGCGGGCGCGGGCGACGGCGTCGTCATAGGCCTTTTCGCCCCTCTGCCATTCCCCGATGCCGCTGCCGCCCCGCGCGTTGACGATGAGGCCGATGGTGACTGACGGGTCTGCCGCGGTCATGGCCGCGGCGAAGCCGTATCCGGGGCCGAGCCGCTGCATGCGGAGGCCCCTGCGAATGGTGGAGTATTGGTTGAACGGGTGGGTGGCGGCCTCCCAGGTGTTCGCGGCATTGAGGAGCAGGGTGCGCGGCGGGATTTCCTTTTGCCCGTCGGTAACGGGCGCGCGCCCGGACATGTTCGACTGGCCGATGAGCAGGTAGATGTGGAGCTGTTCGGGAGGGCCGTCATAACCGGTCTCTGGCGCGTTTTCCGCAGCGGCGGCTGCAAGCGCAAGGGTGGCGGCGGCAAGTTGGGAGGAGAGGCTTTTCATGGATTTGGAGGCGGTGTGGCGGGGAATCATTTCGCTGCGGAGCGGAATTTTTCCTTCCATTCGGCGGATCTCTCGGAAAGGTCGGTATCGTCCCGGTATTGTTCGGCGAGTTCGTCGAGGCGGGTCTTGAGAGCGGCGATTTGCTCCTCATACCACGGATTGCCGTATTGGTTGGTGAGTTCCATGGGGTCGGCCTCGAGGTCGTAGAATTCCCACTCGCCGAAGGGGTGGATGTGCATGAGCTTGAAGCGGTCGGTGCGGACGCCGCGGTGGGGCGGCACCATGTGGTAGCCGGGGTATTCGTAGTAGTGGTAATACAGGGCGTCCCGCCATTCGAGGTCGTCCTCGCCGCGCAGCAGGGGGACGAGCGAGCGGCCCTGGTAGTCGTCCGGGATTTCCACGCCCGCCATTTCGAGGAAGGTCGGGGCGTAGTCGAGATTCTGGATCAGCCGGTTTTCGCGCGAGCCGGGTTCGGTGACGCCGGGCCAGCGGATGATGAGGGGCATCTCGAAGGAGGTTTCGTACATCCAGCGCTTGTCATACCAGCCGCGGTCGCCAAGAAAGAATCCCTGGTCGGAGGAGTAGATGACGACGGTGTTTTCGGCGAGGCCGAGTTCGTCGAGCGCGGCGAGGAGGTCTGCGACGTTTTCGTCCACGCCGCGGATGCAGCCGAGGTAGTTGCGGAGGTAGCGCTGGTATTTCCAGCGGACGAGGTCTATGCCTTCGAGTTTGGCGGCGTGGAAGGCCTCGTCGTGGGGTTCGAAATGGGCGCGCCAGGCGGCGAGCTGCTCCGGCGTCATGCGGCGCAGGGTGTTCCAGTTCGAGGTGTCCTGGCGGCGCTGGATTCCGGGGTAGTCCCCGCGGTCCGGAACGAGATCGAGGACGAGGTCGTGATGGGGGCAGAGGTGGCGGTCGATCTCCATTTCCTGGTGGCGGGAGGCGGGCGACTGGGTGCGGTGGTCGAAGAAGAGCGTGGGGGGTTCGGGGATGAGGACGTCGTCGAAGGCGTCGAGATGGCGCAGAGGCGGCATCCAGCCGCGGTGCGGGGCCTTGTATTGGACGCGCAGCAGGAACGGGGCGTCCGGATCCCGCCCCTCCCGGAGCCAATCGACGGCCATGCCGGTGATGATGTCGGTGGAGTGGCCTTCGATGCGGTCCCGGCCGTCCGGAGTGATGAACCCCGGGTTGTAATAGACGCCCTGGCCGGGTAGCACCTTCCATTCGTCGTATCCCTGTGGCGTTCCGCCGAGGTGGTATTTGCCATACATGACGGTCTGGTAGCCGGATTCGCGGAGGAGTTTCGGGAAGGTCGGCTGGTCCCAGTCGAACCCGTCGTAATTCCGCCGGAAGCCGTTCTTGTGGCTGTGTCTGCCGGTTTCGATGACGGCGCGGACGGGGCCGCAGATCGAGTTGGTGCAATAGCTGCGCTCGAAGAGCATGCCCTGGGAGGCGAGGCGGTCGATGTTTGGCGTGGGGTCCACCGATTTCAGCCACCGGTCGTATGCGCCGATGGCGTTGGGCGAGTGGTCGTCGGTGAAGATGAAGACGATGTTCGGGCGTTCGGCGTCCGCGCGCACCACCGACTGCATGTGAATCGAGGCGGCAAGGACGCACGCGGCCAGGCGGAGGATTGGATTCCTGCTCATATGGGGAAAGCCAAACACCGGAGCCCGGGAATGTGGAGTATGTTAGATCATGGGCGCGCGGGCCGGGTTGGAAGCCCGCGTCCACGCGCTATTCACTGTCTTCGCGGAAGCGCGCCTGCCATTCGGCGGGCCTTTCACGGATGTCCGTATCGTCCCCGTATTGGCTCGCGAGTTGGTCGAGGCGGGCTTTGAGTTCGGCGATTTGCTCCTCATACCACGGATTGCCGTATTGGTTGGTGAGTTCCATGGGGTCGGCCTCGAGGTCGTAGAACTCCCATTCGCCGAAGGGATAAATGTGCATGAGCTTGAAGCGGCCGGTGCGGACGCCGCGGTGGGGCGGCACCATGTGGAAGCCGGGATATTCGTGGTAATGGTAGTAAATCGCGTCTCGCCAGGCGGGTTCCTCTTTGCCTTTGAGAAGAGGCATGAGCGAGCGGCCCTGGTATTCGTCCGGAATTTCCACTCCGGCCATGTCGAGGAAGGTCGGGGCATAGTCGAGGTTCTGGATGAGTTCGGTGTTGCGCGATCCCGGTTCGATGACGCCCGGCCAGCGGATGATGAATGGCATTTCCAGCGAGGTTTCGTACATCCAGCGCTTGTCATACCAGCCGCGGTCGCCGAGGTAGAATCCCTGGTCGGAGGAGTAGATGACGACGGTGTTTTCATCGAGGTCGAGATCCTCAAGGGTGGCGAGGAGCCTGGCGACGTTGTCGTCCACGCCGCGGATGCAGCCGAGGTAGTTGCGGAGGTAGCGCTGGTATTTCCAACGGACAAGGTCTTCGCCCTCGAGGCTGGCTTCGTGGAATGCCTCGTCGTGCGGGCGGAAATGGGCGCGCCAGGCGGCGAGCTGATCGTCGGTCATTTTTTGCATGTTTCTCCAGCCCGAGACGTCCTGGCGTTCCTGCATGCGGGGCGGTTCGACATCGGGGACGAGATCCACGTGCAGGTCGTGGTGAATGCAGAGGTGGCGGTCGATTTCCATTTCCGCGAAGCGCGGGCCGGGCGTCTGGGTTTTGTGGTCGAAGAACAGGGTGGGCGGCTCGGGGATGTGGACGTCGTCGAAGGCGTCGAGGTAGCGCAGGGCGGGCATCCAGGTGCGGTGCGGCGCCTTGTATTGCACGCGGAGGATGAACGGCTTGTCGGGATCGCGCGCTTCCCTGAGCCAGTCGACAGCCATGCCGGTGATCACGTCGGTGGAATGGCCCTCGATGCGGATGTTGCCGCCGGGGGTGATGAAATCCGGGTTGTAATAGTCGCCCTGGCCGGGGAGGACTTTCCATTCGTCGTAGCCTTCGGGAGTGCCGCCGAGGTGGTATTTTCCATACATGACCGTCTGGTAACCGGCATCCTGGAGGAGCTTCGGGAAGGTGTGCTGGCTCCAGTCGAACCGCTGGCCATTGCGGGCGAAGCCGTTTTTGTGGCTGTGTCTGCCGGTTTCGATCACGGCGCGGACGGGGCCGCAGATCGAGTTGGTGCAGAAGCTCCGCTCGAAGAGCATGCCTTCGGATGCGAGCCGGTCGATGTGCGGCGTGGGGTCCACCGATTTCAACCACCGGTCGTAAGCGCCGATTGCGTTGGGCGAGTGGTCGTCGGTGAAGATGAAGAGGATGTTCGGGCGTCCGGCGCTTTCGCCGCCCGGAGCCTGGCCGGGAAGCGCAATGAAGAAGAGGGACACCAGGAGGTGGATGAGTGGATGCCGTTTCATGCGTGGGTGATGGGTGGAATCTGTGGTGAATCGCCCATACGGAACATTTCAATTGAGGGTTTCAGGATCATGGCGGACGGACAATTTCCTCAAGTGAGCACGGGGGTGCCCTGATCGGCGGATTTCATGGCGTCCAGGACGAGGGCGAGGGATTTGAGGTTGTCGGCCGCGGAGTTTTCCGGCTCGCGGTTTTCCTCGATGGCGCGGAGCAGCTCGCCCATGCAGCCGCGGAAGCCGTCGGGGAACCATGAGCCGTCGAGTTCCCTGCGGGCGACGCCATCGGCGGTGTGGATTTCCACCGTCGTGACCGCGCAGATGTCGCCGACGGCGTGGATGGTGCCCTTGGTGCCGGTGATCGTGCAGGATTCCCGCGGGCCGAAGCGGCTGCAGCCGTTGAAGGCGAGCGTGGCCATGCCTTGCGGGAAGGTGACGGTGGCGCCGGCGAGCAGCGGGGGCTTGATCGGTTGGCCGGGGAAGCGGGCGAGGGCGGCATAGGCGAGGTCGTGAGACCTCGGCGATGGGGCGGGCGACGTGCCATGTCCCCTGCTCTCATGAGCAGGCCTACCATCGAAAAACGAGCGGGCGGCGTCGATCCAGTGGATGCCGAAGTCGTAGAGCATCAGGTGGTGGATTTCCTCGAACGGAGTGCCGGCCGTCCAGGTGTGGTCCCAGTTGAGCACCATGTGGACGGAGCCGACGTCGCCGATGAGGCCGGATTTGACAGCCTGGCGCATGTAGGCGAAATACGGCGCCCAGCGGCCGTTCTGGTTCACGGCCATTTTCACGCCGGCCTCGGCGGCGAGCTTGACGAGGCGCCCGCCGGTTTCGAGATCGGTGGCGAAGGGTTTCTGGCTGAGGATGTGTTTGCCGGCGGCGGCGGCTTTTTCGATGAGTCCTGCGCGGACTTCCGGGTGGGTGGCGATGTCCACGACACCGATTTCCGGGTCGTCGAAAACCTCTCCGGCGGAGGCGGCGATTTTCGCGTCCGGGTAGAACTCCCTGCGGCGGGCCTCCGCGGCTTCGGAGTCGGGATCGAAAAACGCGGCGACTTCCCAGCCGGCGGCCTTGTATGCCTTGAGATGGTGCTCGGTGATGCCGCCGCAGCCGATCAGGGCGATTTTCGGTGCGGGATTCTTCGGCGCGGGTGGCTGATAGAAGAGATCCGGCGCGGGGACGGCGGCGGCTTCGGCGGATTTGAGGTCGTAGTTTTTCGACATGGACAGGACGGTTTCGAAGTCGGGGAATTTTAAAAGGATCAATTCACCAACCGAACCACCCCGCCTTTCTGGATGCTGAGGATGGCGGAATCGACGATTTGCTGGCCGATGCGGGCGATGGCGGGCGAGAGCGGGCCTTCGACGGGGAGGTTCTTTTTGATGCGGTCGATGACATGGGTGATGGGGTTGTGATGCGGGTGTTCGAGGGCGTCGGCCGGGATGTCCTCTCCCTGCGGGCAGCCGACGGTCTGGATGCGGACGGCCGGTTCCATGTCGTAGCTTGAGATGGTGCCTCGCGTTCCAACAATGACGAATCCGCACTTGGGCTGCGGCTGGTGGGTCCACGGGTCGGTGAAGGTGCCCCAGCGGGTTTCGAATTTCGACAGGCCGGTGGCGTAGCGGGCGATGACGACGGCGTGTTCATCGACTTCGAGGCCGTCGGGGTTGTGGGCGAGCGCGGTGACTTCGAGGGGCGCCCTGCCGTCCATGAACCAGGTGCCCAGTGTGGTGCCGTAGCCGAGGTAGTCGAGCAGCGAGCCTCCGCCGGCGGATTTCTTGAAGAACCAGCTGGCGGCCTTGGCTTCGGCGGTGGGGGTGGATTCGATCTTGTCGGCTCCGTGCCAGAGCGGGCCGCGGTTGCCGTCGTAGTAGTGGACTTCGGTGACGTCGCCGATTTTTCCCTCGTCGATGAGTCGCTTGGCGGTGACATGGGAGGGATACCAGCGGAGCGGCCAGTTGATGATGAGTTGTTTGCCTGTGGCGGCCATCGCGGCGATCATGCGGTCGGCGTCGGCGAGATTGGCGGCGAAGGGCTTTTCCATCAGGATGTGGGTGCCGAACGGCGCGACTTTTTCAGTCCATTCGGCGTGCCCGGCGGTGGCGGGGCAGAGGATGACGAGGTCGGGCCGGGTTTGTTCGAGGCAAGTTTTGTAATCGGTGAAGACGCGGTCTTCGGGAATGCCGAAGTTGGCGATGGCCTCGCGCATGCGTACGGGTTGTGCGTCGCAGATGCCGGCGATCTCGGCGTCCGGGTGGTCGTGCGCCATCCGCAGGAGGTCGCCCATGTGCATGTGGTCGAAGTTGATTCCGGTGATTTTCATGATGGTTTTTGTGGATCGGTTTGCGGATCAAGGCGGCGCGAACGGCCTTCGGGTTTTCTTCGCGCGCGGCGGCCGCACCAGGGCCGCCGGATCGGCGATGGCCCTTGGCGCAGGTGCGCGCGGCAGGCGGTCGCTTGTCCGACAGGGGATGACGGTTGGAGCCGGGAACTTCAATCGCTCTCGAAAATCTGTTCGATGATTGGTGCGAAATCCTCGCCGGCACGCTCGTAATACAGGTCCGCTACGGTCGTTTGGCCGTCCAGTTCACAGAAAAGTCCCGCGAGCGCCTGCGCCTCGGGGTCGCTTCTGCGGATGGCGGCGACAAGCCGTGCCAGCATGACGCGATCACTGAATTCGAGGTCTTCCATCGGAAAGGATGCGCTTTGTTCGCTATTCGGCGCCCGGAATTCGATTTCCCAATCCGGTCTGACGCCCGAGAAGACGACTTTCGTCCGCGCCATGCTGAGTTCCATTTCAAGCGGTCGGATTTCATCGCCATGTGCCATGTCGGCCAGCGTGAACAGGAGTTCTTTTTCGAGCATGTCCTGTTTGTGCGGATCGAAATAGCGCGGGGGACGTCCCCCGTCCGTTGATTCGGTTGCCTCCCCCCTGCCGGTGATCATGAGGCTGCGCTCGCTGACCGAGAGGATCAGGGCGGCGGCGGCGCTGGGCATCACGCGGGTGCCATAAACATGGTCGGTGGAGGCGTAGTCGCGCCCGGGCATCACGACGTAGCTGCCGTCGTGCGCCTGAGCCATGATGAACCACCATTTGATGCCGTCCATGTAGGATTGGAAATGGCGGGGGTTTGGAGCCATCGCGGCGGCAAGACTGCCCCACAGCACATGGATGTGGGTGGAGGCGTGGCCGTCGAGCAGCGTTTTCGGGCTGTGGGCGCAGGCGGTGGCCAGGAAACGACCGACATTTTCCCAGCCCTCGCCCCCTTTGTTGCCGATGAGGTGGCCGAGCGCGCCGCTGCCGGAGCGGCCGAAGTGGTCGATCTGGTTGCCGCTGTGGCGCATGGGGCGGGTGGGGGCGGTGAGCGTCTGGGCGCGGACGATGCGGCGTTTGCCGCTGCCCATGTCGAACACGCGGTTGGTTTCCGCTTCGGTGCGAAGCCAGCGCGGTTCGCCTCCATCCTCAAGGACCTTGTATTCCCCGATGGCCGCCATGCCGCCGGGGATTTCGAAGCCGATGCCGCGCGGGCTTTCGACGCTGGCCTCGGGGCCGGTCGATTCGACGAGCACGTTGTCGCCCTGCGAGAAGCCGTATCCCACCGCGCCGTCGCCATTCATCGAGCGCAGGTATGCCTGGTGGACGGCTTCCCGCGGCTGCTCGCCATAATCCAGGCCGGCCTCGCGGAAGAGTCCCATGGCGGTGAGCGCCAGGCCGCCGGGGAAGGACATCGGGCCGTAGCCGGGCGGTCCTCCGCTCGCGACGCGACGGTAAATGTAAGGGAACGGTTTGTGGTGGTAGCCGCCGGCATGCGGGGATTGTGCGTAGGTGAACGTCTCGACGAGGGATTCGATGGCGGGGCGCAGGCGGCGGTCGCCGGAGATGAGGTAGTATTCACCCATCACGATGCCGTCGTATCCCCATCCCCATGCGGGCAGCCCGGCACCAGCGACCGGGTCGTAGCGTTTGTCGTAATAGGACGCCATGATCGTGCTGACCAGGCGCTGGTGCCTGCGGACGTCGCTGCCCATCAGGGCGAGCGTGCCCATCGAGTGGGTCTGCACCGTGCTTTCGAATCTTCCGGCGCGCTGGTAATCCTCGTAGAGGAAATCCCGGAGGGAGGCGAGCAGCTTTTCGGAGCGCTCGCAATCAAACGGCCACGTCTCCGAGAACCGCCCGACCGGCTTGATTTCCACGGTGACGGTTGTTTCCTGACTGCGCTCGCCGCCGGGCCAGACGATGAATTCGAGTTTTCCGTCCGTCCCCTGGCTGTCCTCGATGAGTTTCGCCATCTCGGTCATCGGCCCGTCCCATGTGCTGCGCCCGCGGCTTCCGCGTCCGAAGTAGTGCTCGGTGTTCATGCGTCTGCCGTTGGCTCCCACGATCACATCACCGATCCCGATCTTGCCGTGAGCCGGCGAGTTGCGGAAGACGTATTTGACGGTGAAATATTTCGGAGAATCCCGCATGATTCGGGCTCGGATGCCGGTCGGCCCGACGTTGAGGAACCAGCCCGTTCCAAGCGCTTCCGCCACTTCGGCGTCGTGGTGTCCATGAAGCTTCAGGTTCCATGGCCATTCACCGCCCTCGCGTTCGTTCACGGCGCGGGCGGTGGCCATCGCCACCGCCGAAACGGCTGCGGTGGCGGCGATGGATTTGAGGATTCGGTGGATTGAAGGCGTATTCATATCTCAGACGTATTGTGGAATGGTAACCAGGCCCTCCCGGAATACCATGAAATTTTTCCCCCTGGCGATCCTCCATTGTGGGTGGTTCCGGCAGCATTTGAAAAATAGAAAATCTGGGCCGTTTGCGGTTCAAATTTCAATTTGCCCGGTGACATCAATTCCCTCTCCGTTTTTGAGGACTTTGAAGGGTTGGTTGAGGCGTTGGCATTCGGAAGTAAAGAGATCGGGGGTGGCGGTGTTGAAGGCGAACATGTCGAAGTGGTGGGGGATGGCGAGTTTGGCTCCGATGGCCTTGGCGACTTCGGCGGCTTCGCGTCCATCGAGATTGCCTGCGACACGGCGTTCGGGCTTGTTGCCGTTGATGGGGACGAAGGCGACGTCCGGCGCGAGCGGGGCGATGGCGGGAACGAGGGCGTCGTGGAGCAGGGTGTCGCCGCTGTGGTAGCAGGTGAGGCCACCGGCGCGGGTGACGAATCCGAGGAATTTGGATTGGCCGTGCTCGTCGCGCTCGATGTCCTCGTGGGCGGCGGGCAGGCCGTGGATCTCGATGCCGGCGACGTCGATCGTCTGGCCGTCGCTCAGGCCGTGTGGCCGCTGCGGGTCGATGCCCAGGCGATCGGCGACGAAGGCGC
>SLAV01000063.1 GCA_007126655.1 Haloferula sp.
ATGCCCAATCATTGGATAAGCAATGATTTTTGGCATGAAAAACCTTTTTAAAACCATGAAAGCTCCTAAATATCATCTATCATCCCTCCTGATTGCCGGCGCATTCGCGACGTGCGCCTTGTCCTCCCCCCGCCTGATGGCACAGAACGGCAGTTGGACCGGCGCCGGCAACCAGACTTTTCCCGGCTGCATCTGGGGCGGACCCGCCAACTGGCAGGGTAACAGAATCGCCAACGGAGCAGGGAACACCGCGACTTTCGGCACGGTGTTCACCAATGGCTACGCGGCCAGGTTGAACACCAACCGGACCCTTGGCCATGTCGTTTACAACGATCCCGAGGATGAATTTGATTTCATCCTCCGCCGCCAGCCCGGAAACACCATTGTCCTGACCCTCGACAACAATGAGGAGCAGCCCACGCTGCGAGTGGACCAGGCCGGCAGGCTGTTTGTGATGGACGTCCCGATGGCGGGTGAAAGCGGATTTGCGAAGGAGGGTCCCGGCCATCTGGTTCTGTCGAATTCCGCAAGCACTTACACCGGTCCCATCAACGTCAACGAGGGGATGCTGGAAATCGGCGGCGGGGTTTTCACATTTTTCCGAGGTCCGGTGGCCACCCGCGGTCCGGAACAGGAGGACATCGACGTGGGAACCATCGGGCGGGTCGGCGACGGCAACTACGAAGGGGAAATCACCATCGCCGAAAACGCGTCGTTTTTCTACAACAGCGACGCCGATTCAATGCTCCTCGGCGATATCAGCGGTGAGGGGACTCTATCAAAGGGTCGCGGAAGTCTGCTGACCCTGTCCGGTGTAAACACATACACCGGTGGGACCAGCGCGCTTGGAGGAACCCTGCTGGCCATCTCCCCACAGTCCCTCCCGGGCTTCGACGAGCCCGGTGAAGTTGTGTTCGATGGCGGAACCATCGGTGTGCGGATGGGAGGGGATGACTGGAGCGAAGCTGATGTGGATACCCTGCTTGCAAACGCCACCCGCACCGCCGGCGCGCTCGGCATCGACACCACGAATGGCGACCTCGACCAGTGGACCGCGTTCGGCACCACCTATCTCGGGCCCACCCTGGGCCTCACCAAACTCGGTGAAAACACCCTCACACTCGGGCTTGCCAACGACTACTCAGGCGCGACCACGGTCCGCCAAGGCATGCTGCGCCTGGAAGCCGACGGCACTCTGGGTGACGGTGAGAACGATCTGATTCTGGAAGGAGGCGCGCTGGATCTCGGTGGTCTCGCGGTAACGGCGGCCGGGGTGTTCGTCACCGGCGCTGCCACCGATGGTCCCACCATTTTCAACGGCAGCCTGACCGCCGACTCCTATTCCATCAGCCACAGCGATGGCCGCGCGGTGATTTCCGCGGCGTTGGCTGGCGGGGCTTCGACGGATCTCGAGATGTCGGGCTCCGGAACCGCGGTTCTCGCCGGAGCCAATACCTATGAGGGCGACACCCTGGTCACCGCAGGCACCTTGCTCGGCGGTTCGGGGGGCAGCTCGGTTTCCCCGGTGACGGTTTCGGATGGCGCGGCGTTCGGCGTGGCCATAACAGAGGAGAACGGCCAGTGGTCCGGCGGCGACGTCACCTTCGAGGATGAGAGCACGATTGTGATCGAATACGGTTCGAGCGCGCCGAGCAAGACGACCGCCCCGCTCGCGGTGGAAAACCTCACGCTTGGCAGCGATCTGGCCGTGACCATTCCCGAGGATTCGCTCGACCTCCTCGAAGTTGGCGAAACCTATCCGCTCATCACGTGGACAGGCAGCGGCCCGGCCGACGCCTCGGACATCACCAGCTTCGTCGCCTTCCGCACCTTCGCGGATCTCAGCGTGGCGGACAACACCTTGTCCATGACCATCACCGCCTCCGCTCCGGGGCCCATCGCCTGGAACACCGGCGATGGCATCTGGGATGACTCCACCGCCAACTGGATCGATGTGCAGGACAATTCCACCATCTACTTCGACGGTCTGGACACCGTGCATTTCGGCGACGTCGCCACCGTCGATGAAGACGAACCCATCGAAGTGACGCTCGACTCGGTTTTCTCCCCGGCCGAGATGATCGTCGAGAGCGCGGAGCACGATTACACCATTGATGGTACGGGACGGTTGGACGGCCCCACGCCGATCACGGTCGATATCCCCGCCAACCGCCTCTTCAGGTTGGGAATGGTCAACACCCACACCGGAGGCATCAAGGTGGAAAGCGGCACGCTGCGACCGCTCACCAACCAGTCGCTCGGCCCGAACGGGAGTTCCATCACCGTTCGGGAGGGTGGCACCCTTGACTTCGACGGCACGGCCGCGAGCCGGGATTATCGCGGATTCATTGCGGGCGACGGTGTGGACGGAACCGGTGCGGTGATCAACAACACCGGCAACCTCCAGCAGGGATTCGGCAGCCTGACCCTGTTGGATGACGCTTCCATCGGAGCCACGACCCGCTGGGACGTCCGACCGCCAGGCACCGGGGAGGTGAATCTGAACGGTTTCAATCTCACCAAACTGGGCGAAGGCAAGATCGCGCTCATCCAGGGAGTCTTCTCCGGCGACGGCACGATTACCGTGGAAGAAGGTATTCTCGGGCTGACGCGGAACGTCATCGACCAGGATCTGCCGATCATCGTCAACAACGGCGCGACGCTGCAATTCGAAAACTATTCCACGGGCAGTTTCTCCAAGCCGGTAATCGTCAACGGCTCCACGCTGTGGGTGTCGGGGGCCGCTGTGACCAATCCCCGGTCGGTGACGGTGACCGGCGAGAGCATTTTCCAGATCGCCGCGCCGTTCACGCTCGGCAACGGCCTGGCAGGTGACGGATCGGTCACGAAAACCGCCGGCCAGACGCTGACGATCGACGGGGAGTCCACACACACCGGTTCGATCACCATCGAGTCCGGCCAGGTTGCCCTCGGAGCTTCGGGCAGCATTCCGACGACCTCGCGGGTGACGATCAACCCAGGAGCCACATTCAATTCCACGGCGGTCACGGATTACGCCGTGCCCGCCGGGCAGGAGATCGAGTTCGTCATCGATCCCGATGGTTCCGGCGAAAGCGGCGTGATCGAAGCGGAGGGGCTCGACGTGAGCGGTGCCAGCGCCATGTTCGACGCGCTTGATGCCCTCGATGGTCCGGCTTATGTGCTCGCCACCTACACCAGCCTCACCGGCTCGCCGTTCGCGAGCGTCTCGGCACCGCCGGGATACGCGGTGGACTACAACTTCGAGGGAAATCAGATCGCCCTCGTCGAGGTGCAGGTCGAGGCGGATTACCTGGCATGGGCCTCCCAGTTCCCAGGGCTCGACCTTTCCGATCCCAACGCGGATTCGAATGGCAACGGACTGACGAACAACCAGCAGCGGCTGTTCGGTCTCGATCCGACCGATCCCACTGCGGTTAATCCGGTTGTGGTGCCGTTCGACGAGGCGGACGGGACTCTGTCGTTCAGCCGCCGCGATCCGATGCTCACCGGATATGATTACGAGGTCTGGACATCCACCGATCTTGTCGCATGGACCGTTGACGAAGGCGCGGTGCTCATGCCGGGTGCGGTGGAGGACGACGTGCAGATCGTCGATGTCGAGCTGAGTCCAGCGCTGCTTGAGGAACCGAGGCTCTTCGTGCGCATCGGGGCCACCGAGCCGGAGCCGCTGCTTTCCGAGGACTTTGAGGACGGTGCCGGTGGCTTCACGGTGGTCACGGCCAGCGGCACCTCGTGGGAACTTGGAACCCCCAACTCACCCGATGAGGGAGGTGGCTCGCTCACCAACGCCAACAGCGGAACGCAGTGCTGGGGCATCAATCTCAACGGCACTTACGCGGCGGACACTGACACGTCGCTGCGTTCGCCGGTGATCGATTTGACCGAAGTCGCGTCTGCCAATCTTGAATTCGCGCTCGCGATCGACGCCGCGCCGGGACACAGCCTTGCGGTGAACGTGATTGAAGCCGCAGGAGACGGCGTGATCGGCGTCGTCATCCCCTCCATCACCGATCCTGATGACACGGTCCTGGATTGGAGCACCATCGGGCCGATGGCGCTACCACCCGAGGCGTTTGGCCAGGAAGTAAGGCTCGAGTGGCGCTTCGTCGGAGATGGAGACGGTTTTTACAACGGCGTTTACATCGACGACGTGAAGCTCACCCGGTAAGATCACCAGATCTTGTATTGTCGGATCATGGTTGCATGCCCCCATGGCCGGTCTTTGGACCGGCCATGGGGAATCTGCCGTTGATGCGCAACGCGGTTTGTTACGTATCACCTGTCCGCCATTGGGTGTTGATTGTAGCGGGGCAAATCGCGGATGATTGGCTCGCGCGGATGGCTAGGATCACCAACATATCGGCCTATTGTTTCACCCCGATGGATGGGCTCAAGGAACTGCGCGCGGAGTTGATCCGCGATTGCCGGTGCATGGGGCTGAAAGGGACGATCCTGTTGAGCACCGAGGGCATCAACCTGTTCGTCGCGGGCAGGGAGGAGGACATCACCCAATTGATGGAGCGGCTGCGCTCGCTGCCGGGGCTGGAGAATTTGGATCCGAAGGTGAGCCATAGCGACCACCAGCCGTTCAACCGGATGCTGGTGCGCATCAAGAAGGAGATCATCGCGTTCGGCGTCGAGGGGGTGGACCCGGCGCGCCACACGTCGCCCAAGCTCGCACCGCTTGAGCTGAAGAAATGGCTCGACGAAGGCCGCCCGGTGACGCTGCTCGACACCCGCAACGATTACGAGGTGAAAGTGGGCACGTTTCGCAACGCGCTGGTGCCGGACATCCGCACCTTCCGGGAGTTTCCCGGGGCGGTTGACCGGCTGCCGGAGGATCTCAAGGAGCAACCGGTCGTCATGTTCTGCACCGGCGGCATCCGCTGCGAGAAGGCGGGCCCCCTGATGGAGATGAAGGGATTCAAAAACGTCCATCAGCTCGACGGCGGGATTCTGCGGTATTTCGAGGAATGCGGCGGTGAGCACTTCGACGGCGAATGCTTCGTGTTCGACCGGCGGGTGGGCGTGGACCCGGCGTTGCGGGAGACATCCCACGCCGTCTGCCACGCCTGCCTGGCCCCGCTCGATGAAGAGGAACAGCGGGATCCGCGGCATGTGCCGGGCACGAGCTGCCCCCACTGTCACAAGAGCGAGCCGGAGAAAATGGCGGAGCGCATGGCCGCCCGCGAGACGTTGCTGCGCGAGCGCTGCGCGCCGCTTCCCGGATCGACCGAGCAGGCCGCCCGCAGGCGGGTGCGCATCCCGGCAAGCCACGACCGGCAGCGCCTCATCGACGCGCTTGACGACCTGTTGCCGCAGGTCGGCAGGGACCGGTGGATGCGCCGCATCCGCGAGGGCCGTCTCACGAACTACCAGGGTGTCGCCCGCGCGGCCGATCACATCGTTCGCGCCGGCGAGCGCGTGCTCCACGTTTCGCCGCCGGCGGTCGAGCCGGATGTGTCGGGCGACGTGCGCTGGCTGCACGAGGACGACGTTTTCCTCGCCGTCCACAAACCCGCGCCGCTGCCGGTGCATCCGTGCGGGCGCTACGACCGCAACACGCTCTCGAACTTCCTCAATCTTGTTTACGCACCGCATGTGCCGCGCATCCTGCACCGGCTCGACGCCAACACCACCGGCGTGGTGGTGCTCGCGCGGACCCGCCACTGGTGCCGCATCATCCAGCCGCAGTTCGCCGACGGACGGGTGGTGAAAACATACCTGGCGAAAATCCACGGGCACCCGGCGGACGATGTGTTTTCCTGCCGCGCCGCCATTTCCACCGAAATCGAACGCCACGGCGGGCGCGGAGTGGATGAGGCACACGGCCAGCCCGCCGAAACCCGCTTCCGCGTGCTGCGGCGCGATGCCGACGGCACCGCCCTCGTCGAAGCCCGCCCTGTCACCGGGCGCACCAACCAGATCCGCGTCCACCTGTGGCATCTCGGCCTGCCGGTTGTGGGAGATCCGCTCTATCTGCCCGATGGCAATACCGGCGACTGCCAGACGCTGCCCCCCGGCGCACCCGCGATGTGCCTGCACGCCGCACGGCTGGAACTCGAGCACCCGGAGGATGGGAGGCGCATCGCCTTCGAATCCAGCGCGCCGGGGTGGGCGGGATGAGATGGCGGATTTTCGATGGGTCGGATTGACGGGTGTTTTTTCACAACAGCCGGGCGGGAATGCTCCGTTTTGGCGATGGATGCATGTGGTTTGCATGCGGATTCCGGTCGAGCCATCGGGTTTGAGGTGATGGCTGCGGAGGAAGGAGCATTAATGAGCAAAGCAGGGAAAAGTCACATCAAGATCGACACAGCGGGCAGGAAACTCATGCTGTGCGGATGGTCATGATTTTTCGAGGGATTGTCATCCTGCTTTTGTGCATGGCAACCGCAGGCGCCGGGGTGCTGCATGTGAATGTTGCAGTGGCCGGCGGCAGTGGAGACGGGACGTCCTGGGAAAACGCGTATCCGAATCTCCAGGACGCGCTCGCCGACGCACACGATGGCGACCAGATCTGGATTGCCGCTGGCGTCTATTACCCGGATGTGGGGCATGGACAAGTGCCGGATAGCCCTGATTCGCGATTTCAGATTCCGCAGGGGGTGAGTTTGTACGGGGGATTCGAAGGCACGGAAACGGAACTCGCCCAGCGCGACCCGGCGCGGCACCGCAGCATCCTCAGCGGCGACTTGCAGCAGGACGACCACGATCCGGACGGAGACGGCATCACGGCACGTGCGGAGGATATCCGCGGGGTGAACGCGCGCGTGGTGGTGAGTCTTTCCTGGTCATTTTGGCCTCCGATACACACGAGCACGCTTGACGGTCTGGTGATTACCGGCGGAGACGGCAATGCCCAGGGCGGCGGATTGAGGTCCGTACGCAACGATCTGGTGCTGGCGCGATGTGAGATTGTGGGCAACCGCGCGACGCAGGGTGGCGGACTGTGGCTGTCAGGTCACCGTGGATTCATGGTGAACTGCGTGGTCGCCGGCAACCAGGCGATGGAAGACGGTGGCGGCATTTACATCCCGACGGGATGGACGATTTCGGGATCCCTGATTTTCGCGAACCATGCGGCTCAACGGGGTGGAGGGCTAGAAATGGGGATGGGTTCGATGGTCACGGTGGGAAATTCCACCATCACCGGCAACCGGGCCGGTCAGCAGGGCGGGGGTGTTCGGTCGCAGTCACGCTCGCAGTCGCCGGTATTGCACAACACGATCATCTGGAACAACGAGGCTGCCGGGACCACCCGAAGCGCCTCGGCCAGCATCCACGCGCCCACGTCCGGATCCGCTCAATTCCGCAATTCATTGGTCGCCAACTCCGGAGGGAGCGACGCATGGACGCTGCCCTTCGCCCAGGATGCCGGAGGCAACCTGGATGCAGATCCGCAATTCTTGCTACCGGCGCCAGTGGGTGAAATACCGCTCATCGGCTACGGGGGAATGCGTTTGAACGCCGGGTCGCCCGCGTCGGGCAGTGGCGATGTGAGCCTGCTG
>SLAV01000021.1 GCA_007126655.1 Haloferula sp.
AGGAGACCCCTCGGCTGCGCACGGGGTGACGTTGGGCGGGGAAACGCTCGGGGTGACCGTAGGGGGAGAGGAACGGGAACGTTTCCCAAGCGTTGGAACGCATTTTGCGGGTGGTTCCCAAGCCTTGGAAGTTGTCCATTATCATCCCGGCTGCCCCATATATTCACCCAAGCGGCGGGCATGGTACAAGAAAAGATCCGCGTGCCACTGGCGAAGACCGGTCTGCTCTTTGACCGGCAGGAACCGCTGTACGTCGCTGATGGCCTGCGCCCAGTCAATGGCTGAAATGGCGGATTCCAGTGCCTGGCTCATCCATACGGCATCCAACGAAATCCCGATTGGTGGCTGCAACCTCAGGATATAGTTCACCGAGGAGGTTCGTTGCGCTGCATGAGGGCGCGGATATCCTCTTGCGAGAGGGCGGCGTCAAAGATATACACCTCGTCGAGCGCTCCCCGGAAAAATCTGTTCTTACTGTCGATATTGATGTTCTGCCCCAACCAGACCCCATGGCTGGCCTCCTTCGTGTTGGTGTCGATCACCCCTAGAATCCTTCTCGAGACAGGATCAAGCACACCATCCACGAAAAGCAGAACATGCTGGCCGAATTCCGGATTTTCGGATGGGTAGAGAACAACCGCGACATGGTGCCAGCGGTCGTTGCGCAGGTCGGTGCTGCCGATGGCCATGCCGCCATGGACACCGACCCGGAGCCTGCCGACAGGTCCGTCCTCGGAAAACGGATTGACCGAAATCTGCCAAACCGCACCCGGATCATCGTGAGCCCATTTCCCCCACGACACCATCGCGAACGCCTCCTGCCTTCGAAGATCCGATGGCACCTTCGCCCAGAAGGCGACCGTGCGGGGTGAATCCCCGGCAATTCCCTTGAACGCGCTCTCTGCAAATATCTGCTTGCCGTCAAAGCGGGCCGCCGCGCCGAAGGGACCGTCCTGGGTCGGCGGCGAAATCCTGTCCTCACCGGCAAAAAACTGCAAGCCTTGGCCCTGTACCTCGAGTCCGCGGGTGCGCGCCCGAATAAATCCGGAGCCGTCGGCCTCCATGTCCCAATGAACCATCGCCGGCGGGCCGTGGCGGAGGGGCGGTAAGGAGGCGTAAAACGAACCGCGGGCGACCGGAATCCTGAGGTTGCCCGTGCCTGTCTGCTGGAGCGCCTCATCCTTCCTCAGCAGAATCGGCGTGATCTCGCCGTGTGGGATCGCCTTGACCTCGCCCGCAAGGACGTGGGTTTCCACTTGTCCGGTCTGCTCGTCCACGAAAACGCCGAATTCAGTGCCGAGATTTACCAATGCCCCTTTCGGGGTTTCGAGGCGGTAGCCATGGTCGGCGGGGGTAACATGCAGCAAAGTCCGGCCCTTCTTCAAGACAGCGCTGGCCGGGCCGGTGAATTCGAGTTCGGCCGGGCCTTCGACAATCATCCGGCCACGGCCGGGCAGGTCCAGTTCCACCAAGCCACCGCTCAGACTCAGCTTTTTGCCCCGGGAAAACGCGTCTCCAGGGGCCACCGCGACCGCGCCGCTTACCGACTCGATGCGGGTAACCGTGGCCACGGGTTCGGGAAACCGCATCCAGGCAAACAGACCTATAGCAAGGATCAAGGCGGCCGCCGCCCACGAGGACCTCCTCCGGAACACCATCTGGTGCAGGCGGCGCAGCACCCTCTGCTCGAACTCCTGCTCGTCGGCCTCCCGGATCGCTTCCTGGTAGCGGCTGACCACCCGCTCACTGGCCAGATCGTCTTCGGCCAGCGGCCCAAGCATGCCGTGCAGTGTGGCCTGGGCGCCGAGTTGTGCCCTGAGTGAGGGGTCGGTTTTGAGCAAGCACCCGAGCTCAGTCATTTCATCGGGGCTCAGGTCCTTCTCAATCAGCCGTGCAATCAATCGTTGGCCCTCGTTCATGCTTTCCCCCGTTCCAGTTCGTTCGTGATGCACTTGGCGAGCAAAAGACGCAGGCGATGGAACTGCATCGTTAGTGCCGAGTAGCCCTTGCCGGTGATCTCTGCTATCTCATAAAGGGACTTTTCCTGACCATATCGAAGGTCAAGCAGGCTCCGGGCCATCTGCGGAAGCCGTGCCTTGCAGTTGGCCAGTGCCTCCATGGCCGGACTGATGTCCTCTGCCTCATGCCATTGATCGCAGCTCTGCTCCAGGAGTGCCTGCAATTCCTCGCTCCCTCCCAGTGCAACCTCACGGTGTTTGCGCAGATGGTTGCGCAAGTGGTTATGGGCGATGCCACGCAGCCAGGATGCGATACTCGAATCGCCCCGGAATCTCCGAATCTGCTTGAAAGCCGTGATGAACACATCCTGCGCCAGATCATCGGCGGCCGCCCAGTCCGACAGTCGCGAGCGGAAATAACTACGTAGCCAGCGCTGGTTGTCCCGCACAATGGCGGCAAAAGCCTCCGGATCGGCTTTTCCAGCTCCATGCGCTTGCGGTTTCTCATTCTTCATTTCCATACACGTAAAGGGTCCCCAAACGGACCGATTAACACAAAAAATGACTTTTGTTCGGATATTATGTGTTATCCGGGCCACAATGAAACACTATTACATTGACGTTTCGTATTCCATCAATCATAACTCTGGAAAGGAAAATCATGAAAAAGTCCGATCTCTTCGTCAGCATCCTTATTGGAATGCTCCTGTTTGCCGCCTCAGTCCACGCGAGTATTATCATATCCTATGAATTTACCGACGGCAGTTTGTCTCCCACCGCATCCGGATTGCCTGCCGGGGTCACCGCCTCGGACTTCTCGATCGGCAGCTTCGATCCAGGAACCCTGCAATCGGACGCACTGCGGCTGACCGGGGGCGATATCGGCACCAATTTGACCGGCACCTCGTTCGATAACAACACCGTCCTCAGCTTCAGCCTGACCATTCCGTCGGGTGTCACGCTGGATCTGACATCACTTACCTTCGACTACACCAGCAACGGGATTGCCGGCCAGTTCATCTACGCCCGCACCTTCAGCAGCATCCATGGGACTGGCGAGGTCGTCGACGACACCATCGGCTTGTTCGGCAAGGCCAGCAGCGACCCGAGTTCCGCCACCGGCGTGGCGATCAACCTCGACGATCCGACGGGGAATACCCTCCTTGGGAGTAACGTGAACGCGGGTGATTTCGACGGACTGTACGACCAGACGGTCACTTTCTATATGCCGATGATCAGAAGCACTGAGATTACCGACAGCGCTTACATCCAGTTCGACAACGTGACGCTCAATGCCATCCCTGAGCCCTCCTCCGTCCTGCTCGTTGGTCTCGCCTTCGCTGGTCTCGGCTTGTATGGCTTGCGCCGCCGCCGGCGCTAAGCCTGCGCCCGCCGCTCCTTTTTCTTCCCGGCGGCACCGCTTGGTGGTTCTGACTGGATCGCGTGGCTGAGCCGTCGGAATTTTTTTCGCGCTCTTCGTGCGGATCGAAAGCAAGCCGAAATGAGTCCTCCTATTCCCAATTCAATCTTTCTCTCAAATCAAGCATGAATTCTAAGACAAAGTATCTCGCCCTTACCGGACTGGCTCTCTTCCTGATGGGCTCCTCCGTTCACGCCCAAACCACCCTGCTGCCCGACTTCGATGACCGGAGCCGACTGAACCATCCCACCACACCAGAGGATCTCGACAAAAACAACACCGTCAGTCTGGCCGTCGGGGCGCTCGACGGTGAAAACGACTTCTTCCGTTCCTACCTGACCTTCGACCTCGCGGACGAATCTCCGGGCATGGCCGTCACCATCACGCTGTTTCCCAAGCTCAATGAGAACAACACCTCGGTCCTGAATCAGACCTACACCCTGTTCCAGCTGGATTCCGATTGGGATGGTGCAACCCGGCCAGGCCCTATGGGCCCGCCGTTGGCCACCTTCAACTTCACCCCGGCCACGGGTGCCAGCGACGACACCACCATCGTTTTCAGTAGCCCCGAACTGACGGACGCCTTCAACGAACTGGCCGGCAACGGAACACTGTATCTGGGAATCTATTCTCCGGAAGCGGAAACCGCGCCCGCCGGAACCCGCAGCTTCACCTGGTTGGGAAGCCGCCACAGCGGACCATCGCCCGAGCTGCAATTCTCCGGCAACCCGACCGTCCGCATCGCGGCGGATTCTCCCGACGGCGATTTTGAGTTTCCAGCTTTCATCGAGGGAAGCAGCCCATCGAGAACGATCCGCTACGAGGTGCTCGCCGAAGACGGTGCCACCGTCACCTTCGACGATCTGGTGCTGACCGACGATCCGGCGCATCCCTCCAATGCCTTTACGGTCGCCAGTGTTCCATCCGTACCGGTCACCCTCGGCGATGGCGAAACCATCGACATCACCGTGACGGCGAACGGCAGCACGACCGGGTCTTTCGCGGGTTCGCTCTTCATCGACACCACATCGGCGGGCGGCTCGCAGGACGCGGACGTTTGGGACACCACCCTGCCCCTCGCGTCGACCGTGACCGGTCCGCCGGTGCGGATTTCCGGGGTCTATCCCCACCTCGCCGTCTCCAACAGCCACAATGAGGTGGGCATCGGTGCGGTGGTGCCGTGGGCGGACCGCCTGTGGGCCATCACTTACGGCCCGCACCTCCCCACCGGGGATAATTCCAACAAACTCTACGAAATCGACGACCAGCTCAACCTCGTTGCCAGGCCGGAATCGATCGGGGGCACTCCGGCCAACCGCTTCATCCACGAACCCTCCAACCAGTTGATCATCGGTCCATATTTCATTGATGCCGAGCGCAACGTCCGCACCCTGCCGTATTCCGTCGCACCGGGTCGTCCCACCGCCACCGCCGCCCACTTGAGCGATCCCGAAAACCGGGTTTACACGTTCACGATGGAACACGGGCTTTACGATATCAACGTTCATGACCTCAGCGTCATCACCCGGTATCCCGACGTCCAATTCAAGGGAGACAAATTCCTTTTCGGCATGCACGGCAAAGGCGCCTACACCGGGCAGGGCTACTTCATCGCGGCCAACAACGGGCGGCCATCGAACCAGAATGACCCCTTCGGCCCGGCCGGGGTGCTTGCCCGGTGGGACGGCACCACCTACGCCGAAAACGACAACAGCTACCTGCCGCTGGATCCCATCAACAGCAACACCACCTACTCGGAGGATATCGGCCCGGAGCCAGGGGAGCCGCACTTCATGGCCGGCTGGATCCAGGACTTCACCGTCCAGCACTGCGAAGTCATCGGCCCGGGTGGCATCCATGGCAGCCGGAATCCCGAGACCGATCCGGTCTGGGCCACCGGTTTTGACGCCAAGTCCGTATTGGTCCGTGTGTTCGAAGATGGGGAATGGACCACCTGGCGGGTGCCCAAATCCTCCTATACCCACGATGGCTCGCATGGCTGGCACACCGAGTGGCCGCGTATCCGCCAGCTCGACCCCTCTACGCCGGATTCGCCCTACCTCATGCACATGCACGGAATGTTCTTCGATTTCCCGGCCACGTTCTCATCCGCGGATTTCTCAGGGCTGCGGCCGATCAGCAGCTACCACAAAATGCCGGTGGATTACTGCATGTTCGATGGCCAGCTGGTGATCGCGAAGAACGATTTATCAAGAATGGGGAACCCGCTCGCGCTCCGTGCCCAGTCGAATTTCTGGTTCGGCCAGTTCGAGGATCTGGCCGACTGGGGCGCGCCTCAAGGGCACGGCGGCGTCTGGCTGAACAACAGCGTGTCGGCTGGCGAAACTTCTGTGCCCTTCCTCATCAACGGATTCTCCCGCATCACCCTGCACCTGCGCAACGACGGCGGCTCGGCGGTTCCGGTGGTGATCGAGTCGTCCGACGGAACGGGCGCCTGGTCGCCCGAGAAAACGGTCAACATCCCCGCAAACGGATATATTTTCGAGATTTTCAACGACCACCCCGCCGAATGGCTGCGGCTGAAGCCCGAGGCGGCCTCCAGCGATCTCACGGCCTACTTCCTCCTCTCCAATCCCTACCCGCATGCGTCAATCGCCTCCCTCGGTGGCGACCGCTTCGCCGCGCTCGCCGACATCCGCGACACCGCCGGTCACTCCGACGGGATCATCCGCCCGATGTCCGGCACCGACCTCCAACTCGAGTTGGCGTCGAACCATGGCTACCACCGGATCGGTGAAAACCTGGAATTGCAAGACGTCCACAATGCCAGCGCCGAATCCAACCTGCGCTCGAGCGGCTCGCTCGACAAGGCCTTCGGCGATGACGCGGCCTCGGTTTGGATCACCAGCGGCAGCACACGCCTGCGCCTGCCGAGGCTCGACCCGCTCTACGATTCTGAATTCCTTTCCGGCTGGCCCGCGGCTTCCGTGAGGTCGTCACCGAGCGCCAACTGCTGAATCTCCACGGAACCTTCTACGAAGTTCCCCGCAACAACTCCGGAGGCCGCTACCGGATGCGGCCGCTCGCCACCCATGGCAAGCGCATCACCGACTTTACCTCCTGGCGCGGGCTCCTCGTCCTGACCGGCGTGCTCGACGATGCCGAGGCCACGGACTCGCTGGTGCGCAGCCCGTCCGGTGCCGCCCTCTGGCTCGGTGAGGTGGACGATATCTGGCAAATGGGCGAGCCCCGCGGCCAGGGCGGCCCCTGGAAGGACACCGCCGTCAGCGCGAACACCCCGTCCGATCCCTACCTGATGTATGGCTACGACCGCAAGGAGTTGACGCTCACGACCTCCAATGCCGCCACCATCACCGTCGAGGTCGATTTCCTCGCCGACGGCACCTGGTCCACCTACCAGTCCTTCACCCTCAGCGCCGGGGAAACGCTCACCCATCTTTTCCCCGAGGGGTTCCACGCCCACTGGGTGCGGGTGGTATCCGACACCGCCACCACCGCCACCGCGCAACTCACCTACGGCCCGGCCGACCAACGCGATTCCTTCCTCGACTGGGGCCGCGAACTAGGACTGCCAACCGCAGCCGGACGCACCGCCCTCGCCTATGCCAATCCCGATGGCGACCCGTGGATCAATCTTTTCGAGTTTATCTTCGGAACCGACCCGTTCACGCCAACCGTGTGGCCACTCGATATCAGTGCTGACGGGATGGAGATCGTACTCCGCAACCTCACGGCAACAGACGAAATCCACGTCGCTTTCGAGTCGACCACCGACCTCCTCAGTGACTGGCATCCACGGCCTGACCTCGTCACCGTCCATCCGGACCAGTCCGGCGTATCTGCGGAATTCACCCGCTGGCACTTCGCCTTTGATCCGGATGACGAGCCGGTGCGCTTCGTCAGACTATCAGCATCACTGTAGGGGCTCCCGTACGTGGCTTCGACCAGCTTGTAGGCAACCCTTGGAGAGCCCTCGATATCTACCGTGCTGATCCCCGTGGCCGCGTCGTAAGTAAAACGGGAAAGACGCAGGACAGACGATGGGGGAGATTCCTCAAGGAGCACGAAGCGCAACGCATCGACAATGACAAATCCCGTGGTGCCAGCGGTGCCGATGGTAATAACCGTCTCTTCCGCATCCGTCAGCATCAC
>SLAV01000180.1 GCA_007126655.1 Haloferula sp.
AGCCGATCCCGGGGTGGAAACCTCCGCCACCGCGCGCATGACCTCTCTGCCGCTTTGCCCGCGCTGCCGCAAACACGAGCCGCTGCTCGAATCGGGCTTGTGCGAGCGTTGTGAACAAGTGGTTTCACGATCTTCCTGACGGTGACTTGAGGCGACGGGGGAGCCTCGGTAATCTCTGACGGAATTCTTCAAGCCACTGTCAGGACTTTTGCCTCACCCGAAGGCCAGAAGACGCGAAGTTTTCCAAGTCACAAACATTTCCTCACTTGGATCAACGGCGTATTGATGACGGACGTGATCGAGCGCGCACCCGAGGCACGCTCCGAAGGCATCCCCGCCCTCCAGCTCCACGCCCCGCCAGCCGGATGACCATGCGCTTCCGCAACATCCGCCTGAAAATACCCGGGGAGGACGAAAAGGAATAGGGGCAGGGAAAAAAATCACCGGCGAAGCTCCTTCGCCGGTGCGGGTGGTTGTGGAATGAAACAAGCGGGTCATTTCCTCGTGGGGGGCCGCACGCGCCATCGCGTGCATCTTTCGGCACCCCCGCCGAAAGAATGCGAATGATACGCATGACGTGCGATCCCGAAACGGAAATCACCCGGCCGGAATGTCCACCGTCGTGCGAGGGCGCACGACGGAACACGCGGGGGCGCGTGTGCTCCCCTTCCCTTCGCGCTCCGGCACTTGCTTCCGCCACCCGCCATTTCAACCGCGGATTCCACGCTTAGCCCTCTATACGACATTCGGAGCGGATGCCCTGGAGCGGAACACGAGAAAAACGGCATAGCCATGTAACAAATCCCCGGGATTGCTTCTGACATGGGTATGGACAAACCTTCCGGTAGCACTCCGATGGAAGAAAACCAACCGCCGCTTGCCGGACTCGATCCCGCCGCGCTGCTCCGGCAGGGTGCCGGTGAGGACACCTTTGCGGATGACGGGCCACAGGGGTTCGAGCCGCCGCCGATCGACGATCTGGCACCGCATTTCCCGCAGTTCGAGTTCCTCGAATTCATCGGCAAGGGCGGCATGGGGGCGGTTTACAAGGTGCGCCAGAAGGAACTGGACCGCATCGTCGCCCTCAAGATCCTGCCGCCGGGCACCGGCGAATCGGCGGAATTCTCCGCCCGCTTCACCCGCGAGGCCCGCGCGCTGGCCAGGCTGAACCACCCCGGCATCGTCACCATCCACGAATTCGGCCAGCGGGACGGGCTCCACTTCATCCTGATGGAATTCGTGGACGGCGTGAGCCTCGCCACCCTCATGAAAAACGGGCGCCTCTCGCCGCGCGAGGCGCTGGCCATCGTCCCGCCCATCTGCGACGCGCTGCAATACGCCCACGACCAGGGGATCGTCCACCGCGACATCAAGCCGGAAAACATCCTGCTCGACCGCCAGGGCCGGGTGAAAGTCGCCGACTTCGGCATCGCCAAGGTGGTCGCGGCGGCCTGCGACACGGCGGGCGGCGGCACATCCACCGCCCCCGGAAACCAGACGCTCGCCGGCAACATCCTCGGCACACCGCAATACATGGCGCCCGAGCAAATCGAGACCCCGTCCGATGTCGATCACCGGGCCGACATCTACGCGCTCGGCGTGGTTTTCTACCAGATGCTCACCGGCGAGCTGCCCGGTGACGGGTTGCAGGCTCCATCGCGGAAGGTGCGGGTCGATGTGCGGCTGGATGAAGTCGTGCTCAAGGCAATGGAGCGGCGGCCGGAAATGCGCTACCAATCGGCCCTCGACTTGCGGACCGATGTGGAGCGCTCGGACACCCGCGCCGGAGGGCAAAAGCCATCGCGGCCACCGACCCAGAAGGGCGCGTTGAGGCGGTTTTGGTGGGCTTTTCCCGTCATGCTGGTCCTGGGTCCGCTGATCGGTTTGGCGGCCGGCTGGGCGTGGGTCCATTTGACTCCCGGAATTTACCGGACACAAGCGATGGTCGAAGTACGCCCTTTGGACTCGACGCAGACACGCGACTTCGACGAATTCTTCAATTATCACAGGCAATTGATCAAGTCGCCGGAAGTGCTCGGTGAAATGGCCGGGGAACTTGATCTACCGGCAAGGTGGATGGTTGCCGAAGATGAGGTCGTTCGCAAACTGCGGAACATAAGCCGCATAGAGAACCTCCGAGGCACCGAACTTCTGGCCATCATCGTACAACACAGTGACCCGCATGAAGCCGCCGAGATCTGCAATGCCCTTTCGCGATACAACCTGATTCTCGCGGAACAAGACGTCGAGCTGTCTGCTGAAGTGCTCATTGTTGATGAGGCGGTCGCTCCGTCTCGGCCAGTGGCACCGAATGTCCGGCTCGTCTTGTTTACTGGCACTTCCGTGGGACTGCTGCTCGCTTTGCCAGCGGCATTCATTCTGATCGGCCTGCTCGCATGGCGGCTGCCAAAGCCGGTGCCGGTGGATGCGGGTGTGGATGCAGGAGCGGTCCCGGATCCGCAGGATGTGAGGTTCGATCCGGTGGCTGGCACCTCCTTCGGCTTCGGTCTCGGTTCGTTTGTGCTATGGCCGCTGGCGGCCTTGCCCGCGATCATCCTCGGCCACCTTTCGCGCGCCAGGATCCGGGCGAATCCCGCCTTGCGGGGGGACGGCTTCGCCGTCGCGGGCCTCGTGCTCGGTTATGTTTTTCTCGCGGCATCCATCGTGCTGATGCTCGTTTCGCTTGTCGTGTACATGAGATTCGTGGCGTTCCGCGACGCCGCAATGGAAAGGGAGCGTCTGGCGCAAGTCCGCGCTATCGAAAATGTCATACCTGCGGCTGAGGACGAAATGATCCAGATCATGGTTTCGGGAGAAGCGCGCAACCCGGGAAACACCCGGTTGACCACACCCGCCTCGATTCTCGACGCCTTTGCCACCGCCGGTGGCTGGACCGACGAAGCCGATCTCTCGCAAGTCCGGCTGACATCGCCCGGCGCGGATGCTCCGCAAATCCACGACGTGAACGCGATCCTCATGGGTGAATCCGTGAATCCACTCATCCCTGCGGATGCCGAA
Organism: Haloferula sp.; assembly: GCA_007126655.1. Classification (GTDB taxonomy): domain Bacteria; phylum Verrucomicrobiota; class Verrucomicrobiia; order Verrucomicrobiales; family Akkermansiaceae; genus Luteolibacter. The sequence continues at coordinate 3,019 of SLAV01000180.1, forward strand.
ATCGAAATCCCGTCAAAATAAATCTCTTACCCATTATCCCGATGAGCAACTTTCCATTCGAAGCCATTCTCATTTATCTCACCATACTTTTCGCACCTCTCGATGCGGACCGGGTTGTGCTCGATTTCCCCTCTGAATCCCAGCGCGCGGAAGTACTCCGCAACGGTCAGACCTGGCAGTTCGATGGATATGTCTTTGAAATCAATGGAGATTCCCTGGTTATCTTTGGTGCTGAAGGCCGGGAAACCTACAAAATCAGCGAGTTCGTCGCCCTGCCCAATGATGAAAGCCGGGCCACAAACCGGACATTCGCGCTGGGCGCAGGCATCATCATGCACAAGACGGCCACAGGCTTGGAGATCGATAATGAATCTGCGGAAACGGTCCAGATTCACTATCAATTCCCCGACAACCCGAATGGCGAAGCTTCAGTGAATGTGCTGGGCAACGTCGGAAATGCGGGCGTTTTCCAACTACCGGCAAACCCAACCGTTCGTGACGCCATTACCGCCGCAGGCGGTCCGGCGTCTGGTGCCGACATGACGCGGGTTTCCATCATCCGGGGTGCGGCGGGAACGATGCCGTATGTGACATCCATCGACCTCACGGTCGATGACGCCTTCGATCCTCAGCTTCGCTCCGGCGACACCATTCATCTGCCCGGACGTGGCGAGTCCGCATCTGGTGGACAATGATCGCAAGCCATCGTCTCAAATTGCCATGCCATCACCACCCGACGATTTTTTCGCGACCACGCGGTGGACGGTGGTCCGCGCGGCGGGGGAGTCGGCCGCCGAGGCACTGGAGGCGTTGTGCGCGGCGTATTGGTTTCCGCTCTATGCCTATGTGCGGCGGCATGGTTTCTCGAAAGAGGATGCGGAGGATCTGACGCAGGCATTCTTCGCGAAGCTGCTGGAGCGGCGCGACATCGCGGGCTTGAGGCGGGAGAACGGGCGATTCCGCGCGTTCCTGCTGGCATCGATGAAGCACTTCCTGTCCAACGAGCGCGACCGGGCGGGCCGCCTCAAGCGCGGCGGCCACATCACGCATTTCCCGCTCGATTGGGGCAGCGCCGACCGCCAGTTCCAGGTCGCCGATTCCGGCCAGGCACCGCCGGACGCGGCCTACGACCGCGAGTGGGCATTGGCGTTGCTGGCACGGGTGGTGGCGCGACTGGGAGACGAATACTCCGCGCAGGGAAAGGCGGAGCGTTTCGAGCAAATGAAACCCTTCCTCACCATGGGCAAGGGTGCCATCTCATACGCCGAAGCTGCGAAAGCCATGTCAATCGAAGCCGGCGCGGCCCGCGTGGCGGTGCACCGCATGAGGAAGCGCTATCGCGCGTTGCTGCGCGAGGAGATCGCCCACACCTTGTCCGACCCCGAAATGGTCGAGGAGGAACTTGCGGTGCTGTTGGGCGCGTTCGGGTAGTGAGGGGATGGGGGCTGTGGAACGCGAAACTCTCTGCCATCGCGGGGACTGCGGCTTTCTCCGGGCTTTTGTTCTCGCTCGAATAATTCCCACCGCCACAAACTCTCTGCCATCGCGGGGACTGCGGCTGCGGGCGCTCGCGGGCTTGGAATCCCAAGGGTTTCTTGCTGCGAACGCGAGCGTGACGCATGAGTGCGCGTTTGAGTGTGCCTGAATCCGGGCGAAAATCGCCTGGAGGCCTTGTCCGCGCGGGCTTGCGAGCGCTCCCTGGGGAACGGCGCATCACCGCAGCACTCGCGATGTCAAAGAACTTGGATACCCAAAGGCGGTGGGGATCGGTCGGTGGCAACATGGCCACAAAGAGTCAAACCGAACACCCGTTTTTCGCCAAGCGGATTTTTAACGCAGAGACGCAAAGCTCGCGGAGGAGCGCAAAGAAAATTCAGAATTCGTCTGGCTCCGCGTCTCTTTGCAGCCTTTGCGCCTTTGCGTTTCACATCTTCAAATGATCGTCACCCGCGACCGCTCGGTGTAGGGCTGGCCGATGGTGTCGATGCGGAAGATTTGTTTGCCGCCCTCGGGGCCGAGGGAGACGAAGAGGATCTGGTCGTCGTCGTGCTTGATGATGGCGTCGAGTTCGGCGCGGAGCCTTTCGAAGCGCAAGTCGTCGAGTGGGCAGTCGAAGACGGAATACTGGATGCGCTGGCCGAAGGATTCGCAGACTTTGGCGACACGGCGGAGGCGCTTCGGGTGGCAGATGTCGTAGCAGACGAGGTAGCGGGTGCGGGACATTGGTGTGGTCAAGTTGGATCAGGAGTCGGAGACACCTGCTACGGTTAACGGGTGACGAACGGGCGGTAGTCGGCGGCTTCGGAGCGGCAGAAGCGCCAGAACTGCCGTGCCTGGACGTCGAGCATGCGGCGGTAGCTCATTTTGTAGCCGAAGTCGGGGTGCGACACCTCGGTGTCCATGCGGCGGAACCAGGCGCGCCAGAATTGCTTGCGGCCTTCGTCGCCCATGAAGGTGCCGCGCGTGGTTTTGACGAAATCCCCGGTGTCGAGTTCGCGGCGGTTGAGCAGGGAAATGGCGACGGAATCGGCGATGAGCGGGCGGAATTCCTCCATCAGGTCGAGCGCCAGCGCGGGACGTCCGTAGCGGGGTTGGTGGAGGAATCCGAGGAAGGGATCGAGTCCCACGGCGTGACAGATGCCGGTGAGTTCCTTGGCGAGGATGGAGTATCCCTGCGAGAGCAAGGCGTTCACCGGATCCTTGGGCGGGCGGCGGTTGCGGCCGTAGAAGTCGAAGTTCTCGAACGCCGTGCCCTTGAACATGGTGCCGAAATGCTCGAAATAAACCGCCGCCGCCATGCCTTCGATGCCGCGCAGGGTGTCGAGCGTGCGGTTGCCCTCGCCGGCCTGGTCGCGGAGTTCGGCGAGGCGGGCGATGGCGGGTTTCGGGGCGTCTCCGTTGCGCATGAGCATCACGCGCTGGTTGTGGATCTTGGCGGAGAGGATGCGGGAGGCGAGCTTGGCGCGCAGGCCGGGTTCCTCGTGCAGGCGGTATTGGCCGCGCCGGGCGTCGGTGCCGGAGGAGGGCAGCCCGCCCGTCATGCCGAGAAACCGCCCGGCGGGCGAGAAGTAGGCCACCGGGATCGAGCGTTCGAGGCAACCGTGCAAGGCTTGGGTGGAAATCTGCACCGCCCCATAAAGGTAAATGGCTTGGATTTGCTCCATCGGGTGGCGGGTGAGCGTTTCCTTTTCCAGACTCACGGTGATTTCCCCGCCCCTGCGACCGACATAGGCACGGGCGTTCTGGACGACTAGGATTTCCCCGCCGTCGCCCGGCGGGCGGGGCGGCTCCTTTTCCTTCGGCGGCTCGGTGATTTTTCCCATCCAGAATCCTGATTCGTTCGGCAGGCAAATCGAATAGGCCGAGCAGTGCAGGCAGCGGGGATCGTCGTGCAAGGGTGGCGGGCATTCGCCCGATGCCGCCACCGCGCGGGCCTCGGCGACTTTTTCGCGAGTAGCGGCTTCAAGCTCATCGTTGAGGTGAACCGGCACGCGCTTGCGCTCGGCGGCGTAGTAGATCCAGGCCCGCGCGATTTCGAGGCCCTCCTCGCGCAGCAGCATGGCGTAGGCGGCGATTTGCGCGGCGTCGTTTTCCCTGGGGACGGGATCGCCGTTGCCATCGCGTTTCGGCGCGCCGCGTTTGTAATCCAGCAGTTCGCGCCCGCTGCCGGTGTCTTCCAGCAGATCGACCACGCCGGTGAGGCCGAGTTTTTCCGATTGGACGGAGACCGAGCGCAGGGCGGCGCGTTCGGCGAGGTCGAGATCCTGGTCGCGCAAATGGGAGGGGTCGTCCACCCGCTTGTGGACGGCGGAACCGGAGGCGGTGTCCGCGTTCTCGATGAACAGATCCTCCACCCACTGGAGATAAAACAGGCGCGGGCAATAGAGGTAGTTGTGCAGTCTGCGCACGGGCATCAGGGGGAGTTCCGGGTTCATGGCGGTTCGGTTGGATTGACAAACAAGACCAAGTTGACTAACTTGATGCCATGCAAGTGACCATTCATGAAGCAAAAACGCACCTCTCGCGGCTGATCGCCGCCGTCGAGCGGGGCGAGGAGGTCGTGATCGCGCGGCGGGACAAGCCGGTGGTGGAAATCCGGCGCGTGGCTGAGCCTCCGAAAGTGAAGCGATCCGCAGGTCTCGGAGCACTGAAAGGATACTTCTCCGAAGAGGCCATCGACTTCCTCACCAACAATCCGGCATTGGATAAGGAGATTGAAGACGATTTCATGAGATCGGTGGACGAGAGCGTGTAATGATGAATCTGCTTTTTGATACCAACGCGTTCCTGTGGTGGGTCATGGTGCCGGAAAAATTTCCACGCGCCGCCCTTAAGGCACTGGATACGGCGGACGAGGTGTTTGTTTCCCCGGTCACCTTCTGGGAAATCGGACTGAAGGCGGGTGGCAAGGGATTCGATTTTGAACTTCCCGACGACTGGCACATCGCCCTTCCCGCCCACGCCGAGCGTTTCCGGGTCAACT
>SLAV01000100.1 GCA_007126655.1 Haloferula sp.
CACGCACCACCCGCAGCACGCCGGGTCAAGACGGGCATTTCGCGGTGGCGAGCAGCTCGCGCAGGCGCGCGGGGTCGGTGGCGGACGTCTTGGCGACGAACCCGCGCGCATGCGCGAAATGGACGTCGGGGCAATCGGCAATGCGCGTGAAATCGTATGCTGGGTCGTCGTTGTGGCGGGCCAGCGCGTATCCGGGTCCGCGGCGGTCGGGATAGATCATGGCGGTGATCGCCTCGCCATCTTTCAGGGCGGCGATGTGGCGCGGCAGCCCCGCGGAGGGCTCCCCCGGCAGCGGTTCGGTGCGGGGCATGAAGAGGATGTCGTCGCGGTCGGCGGCTGGGTCGAGCCGCCACGTCTCGGCGTGCTTGGAGATGAAATCGAGCCTCTCGCGCATGCCGCGGAGATAGGCGAGCAGGTCCTCCCCGGTCCACCGCATCACCTCCCACAGCGGGTCGCCGGGCCGGAGTTCGGTCTGTGCGGCGAAGCGGCGCAGCAGGGTGACATCCAGCGGTGATTGGAGCCGGGCCAGGGTGTCGCGCCCGGTGCCGAGCCATCGCGCCGTTTCCACGGGGCCGCGCGTGTCGAAGCGCTCGGCGGTCTCCAGCCAGTCGCAGAACGCGCGGGCGTCTTCATACATGCCGAGGCTCATGAGCACCAGGCTGAGCGCGCATGTCGGCGGATGGTCGGCGGGGAATTGATGGTGGTCGAAGTTGCCGAGTTCCGGTTCGTGGCGGTCCCCCACATCGACGACCGCGGTGGCCGGATCGGCGAGATCCTCGGGCGTGGGTTCGCGGCGGAGGATAAAGGGCGCGTCGCTACCCGCGAGCAACAGGCAGCAGGCGAGGAATTCGTCCTTATGCGCGCCGCCGGGGTGGGTGAGAATGGTCCGGTATTTCATGAATCAATCGGGAGGCCGGGCCGGCCGGGTCACCCTTCGGCGGTGGTGCGGCACTTTTCGAGCAACCCGGCGAGGAACCAGGTGATCTGGTGCAGCGCGTCGGTGTGACGGCCCGGCGGCAGCACGGCGAGGTCGCCACGGCAGGCTTCCAGCAGGTCGAGGCCGGTCCGGGCGGCGTCGTTCACCGCGGCGGTGTATTCCGGTGAGTCGGCGAGCACCTCGGGTTCGAGGTTGCGCTGGTGGGTGACGGCGTCGGTGATCGCCTCGCGCTGCGCGGGCCGCCCGTTTTCCAGGAGATTGAGGATCGGCAGGGTGAGCTTGCCTTTCACCAGATCGGTACGGAGCGTCTTGCCGATCACTTCCTCGGAGCCGACCAGGTCGAGGCAGTCGTCGTAAATCTGGTAGGCGGTGCCGAGTTTCATGCCGAAGCCGTGGAGGGTGTCGGCAGCCGTCTCGTCCAGCCCCGAGACCTGCGCGGACAGGCCGCACGCGGCGGCGAAGAGGGCGCCGGTTTTCATTTCGATCACCTTGAAGTAATCCTCCTTGGTGAAGGTGATGTCGAACCGCCGCTGGGTCTGGATGATCTCGCCCTGGCACACCTCGCGGGCGGCGTTGCCGACCTTGCGGCAGATGTCGATGCTGTCGAAATCGGTCGCCAGCGTGAGGGCGTGGGAAAACAAGGCGTCGCCGAGCAGCACCGAGAGCGCGTTGCCCCATTTGGCATTGGCGGTGGGCACCATGCGGCGGGTGTTCGCTCCGTCGATGATGTCGTCGTGCACCAGCGTGGCCATGTGGATCAGTTCGAGGATCACGCCGATCTTGAGGTGGCCCTCGTGGCTCCCGCCACCCGCGCCGCCGACGAGAATGGCCAGCGCCGGACGGATGCGCTTGCCCGAGGTGTTGCAGATGTAGGAAATGTAGGGTTCGATCGCCGAGTCGAACCCGCGGACCTGCTCGCGGATCGAAATCTCCACCTTTTCAAGATCGGGCCGGACGAGGTCGAACGGAAACAACTCGCTGCCGACGGGTGGGGATGTGGGTGTGCTCATGATGCGTTTGGCGGCCACAACCATCCACAGCAGGGACCGCGCCGCAACTCCGAACCCGCACCCATCGACGACAATAATAAATTTCCTGGAAAATTATTTTACACTGAGAGCCAATGGCCAATCGTGCCCGCTTGGAAATGCAGTGGATCCCCCGTGCGGAAATCCGCCATGGGGTGGTGGGTGGGCCCTTGTTTCGCCCTTGCGCGGGGGGCATCCGGGGGGCATGGATGGCGCATGGACCGCTGGTATCTCATCGCTTCCACGCTGTTCGCGCTGGCGGGCGGCGCGTGGGGCCTGTGGTCGGTGCTGCACGGCACCCGCAGCCGCTGGACAATGGCGTCGATGGTCGCTGTGTTCGGTTTTCAACTGGCGTTTCTCTCGGCCCGCGGCGAGGCGCGCGGCGCGTGTCCGCTGCGTGACACCGGGGAAATCCTGGTTTTCCTCGCGTGGTCGCTCACGATGTTCTATCTGATCGTCGGTTCCGCATACCGGCTCTCCTTGCTCGGGGTTTTCACCGCGCCGGTGGTCGTTGTTTTCCACGGCGTCGCGCTTTTCAGCGGCCTGCTTGATTCGTCGCCGGAGCGGGTCGCCAGCCACAATTTCTGGGGCGAGGTGCATGCCGCGGTGTCGGTGCTCGCTTACGGCGCGCTGGCCCTGGCGGCGGTCGCCGGGGTGATGTTCCTGGTGCTCGACCGCCTGCTGAAGGATCACCACCTGACAGGCGGCCTGTTCGGCAATCTGCCCCCGGCGCGCGAGCTGCTGGTCTCGCTGCAACGTCTGCTGTGGCTCGGCGGCGGGCTGCTCACGCTCGGAGTTCTTGCCGGCGTGTTGATGCCGCGCACCGGTTCCGCCTCCCACCTGATCGTGGCAACCCTTGTATGGCTCGGCTACATGGCGCTCATTTTCACCCAGCAGACGCGGGGTCTTACCGGGCGAAGGCTCTCGTGGTGCGCATTGGCCGGGTTTGTGATTTCGCTCGCGGTTTTCGCATTCATCTGATGGATCTGCTCTGCCTTGGACTGAATCACCGGACCGCGCCCGTCGAGGTGCGCGAGCGCTTCGCCGTGCCCGGGCACCAGCTTGCGGAAACCTCGGCCGAACTCGCAAAGCTCGACGGCGTAGCCGAGGGACTCGTCATCTCCACTTGCAACCGCACCGAATATTACCTCGCCGGCGAGGACGCACACCGGGCATTCGCCGCACTGGAGACGCGCCTTGCCGCGGAAATCGCCCCGGACCACGACCTTGGCGACCATTTCTACCACAAGCAACGGGGCGAGGCGGCCCGGCATTTGTGCCGCGTGGCGGCGGGACTCGATTCGATGGTGCTCGGCGAAACGGAGATTTTCGGCCAGGTGAAGGCCGCGTATGCCGCCGCACTCGATCACGGGGCCACCGGGCCGGTTCTCAACCGCGTGTTCCAGCGCGCCTTCAGCATCGGCAAGAAGGTGCGCACCGACACCGCGATCCAGGAGGGCGCCACATCGGTCGCCGGGGCGGCGGTGGAACTCGCGGAGAAAATCTTCGGCAAGCTCGCAGGCTGCCGCGTGATCGTGGTGGGAGCGGGCGAAATGAGCCGCCAGACGGCGCAGGCACTGGTCTCGCGCGGCGCCAGCTCGGTTTTCGTGACCAACCGTTCGTTCGAGCGCGCCGGGGAACTCGCCAGGGAAATGGGCGGGCTGGCGGTCCGCTTCGACGAATGGACGGCCGCCCTCGCCGATGTCGATGTCGTCATCTCATCGACCAGCGCCCCTCACACCGTGGTGCTTCCCGCGCACATCCAAGCGGTCCGGCGCAAAAGGAAATACCGCCCGCTTTTCCTCATCGACATCGCCGTTCCGCGCGACATCGACGCCGCTTGCGGTGCGATCGAGGAGGTGTATCTCTACGACATCGACACCCTGGAACAACTCGCCGAGGAAGCCCGCCACCGACGCCAGCGGCAGATCGAGCTGTGCGAGTCGATCATTGGGGCCGAACTGGAAAAAGCCAATCTGCCGGGGGTCTGAGCCCGCCGCGAACCGGTCGCCGCCGACACCAAGCTTGCGAAACCCGGCCCCCGTGGCTTTGAATCGCCTCCCGCCATGTCCGCCACGAAGCCCCAGCCCCAGAAACTCGTCGTCGGCACCCGCGGCAGCGAGCTGGCGCTCACCCAGGCGGATGCCACCGAAGCGGCGCTCGCGGCGGCCTTTCCAGGCATCGGGCTGGTCCGGCAGATCATCCGGACCACCGGCGACCGCCGCACCGACGTTTCGCTCGCCAGCGTCGCCAAGTCCGAGGGCGTGTTCGACAAAGGTGTGTTCATCAAGGAAATCGAGGACGCCTTGGCCGACGGGGAGATCGACATCGCCGTCCACTCGCTCAAGGACCTGCCCACGGTGCTCGACGAACGCTTCGAACTCGCCGCCGTCCTCGAACGCGCTCCCGTGCGCGACGTCTGGCTCGCCCGCGATCCCTGCCATTCGCTCGAAAACATCCCCGCCGGCTCGCGCATCGGCACCAGCAGCGTGCGCCGCGCCCGCGAGGCCACCCACCACCGCCCCGACCTCACCACCTGCGACCTTCGCGGCAACGTCCCCACCCGCCTCCGCAAACTCGCCGCCGGCGATGCCTGCGACGCCGCCATCCTCGCCGAAGCCGGCCTTGTCCGCCTCGGTCTCCTGTGTCAGGTGCCTCCGGCTCCTGTCCAAAAGTATCAGGTGCCTCCGGCTCCTGAACCCATTCAAAATCACCCCAACCTCTTCGCCTGGCGCCTCGCGCCCGACCACTTCCATCCCGCCGCCGGCCAGGGTGCCATCGGCCTTGAAATCCGCGCGGGCGACGAAGCCGCCCGCGCCGCCTGCCGGGCCATCCGCCACCGGACAAGCTGGCTCCGCATCCTCGCCGAGCGCGAGTTCCTCCGCTTGTTGGACGGTGGCTGCCACACCCCGGTCGGCATCTTCTCCACCCTCGAAAACGACGAACTCCACCTCAAGGCCCGCGTCTTCCCCGAAGGCGAAGGCCCGCCTCGCCAGGCCGAATCCCGCGGGGCCGATCCCATCGCCACCGCCACCACCCTCTACCAATCACTCGCATGAAAAACGAAGGAATCTGTTATCTCGTCGGCGCCGGTCCGGGCGACATCGGCCTCGTGACCCTCCGCGCCCGCGAATGCGTCGAAATGGCCGACGTCCTCCTCTTCGACGCCCTCGCCAACCCCGCGATCCTCCGCTGGGCGCCCGCCAACTGCGAGCGCATTGACGTCGGCAAGCGCGCGAAAAAGCACACCATGCCGCAGGATGAAATCAACGCCCTGATCGTCGATCGCACCCGGGCGGGCAAACGCGTCGTCCGCCTCAAGGGCGGCGACCCCATGATCTTCGGCCGCGGCGGCGAGGAAGCCGCCGAACTCGCCGCCGCCGGCGTCCCCTTCGAGATCGTCCCCGGCATCAGCTCCACCATCGCCGGTCCCGCATACGCAGGCATCCCCGTCACGCATCGCGACCACAACACGATGCTCACCATCTTCACCGGCCACGAAGACCCGACCAAAGGCCCGTCCACCGTCGATTACGCCCTGCTCGCCAAAACCCCCGGCACCAAGGTCTTCCTCATGGGCGTCGCCCGCCTCGGCGAGATCACGAAAACCCTCATCGAACACGGCGCATCACCCGCCACCCCCATCGCCCTCACCCGCTGGGCCACCACCGGCGCGCAGAAAACCATCACCGGCACCCTCGAAACCATCGCCGCCATCGCCACGGAAACCCAATTCGCCTCCCCCGCCGTCGCCGTCATTGGCGACGTCGTCCGCGAACGCGAAAAAATCAACTGGTTCGAGAACCGCCCGCTCTTCGGCAAACGCATCGTCGTCACCCGCACCCGCGAACAAGCCGGGGTGCTCGGCAAACAACTCGCCGACCTCGGGGCCGACGTCATCGAACTCCCCACCATCCGCATCGATCCCCCGGAAGACCGGCACGAATTCGCCCACATGGTCGCCGAGGCCCACACCTACGACTGGCTCATCTTCACCAGCCCCAACGGCGTCGAGAAATTCTTCGAGGCCTTCTATCAGGCATACGGCGACGCCCGCAGCCTCGGCAACCCGCGCATCGCCGCCATCGGCCCCGGCACCGCCGCCAAAATCAAGGAATACCGATTCACCGTTGATCTCCTCCCCGAGCGCTACGTCGCCGAAGGCCTGATCGAGGCCTTCAAAAAGGAATCCGTCGAAAACCTCACCATGCTCTGGATCAAGGCCGCGGAAACGCGCGACGTCATCTCCACCGAACTCGCGGCCATGGGGGCCATCATCGACGAATGCATCGCCTACCGCACCGTCGCCGAGACCGAAGACCCAACCGGAGCCGCCGCCCGACTGCGCGGGGAAGGCGCCGACATCATCACCTTCACCTCCAGCTCCACCGTCGATCACTTCTTCGACATGGACATCCCGTGGCCCGATGGCTGCCTCGCCGCCAGCATCGGCCCCGTCACCGGCAAGACCCTCCGTGAACACGGCCACCCGCCCGACATCGAGGCCACCCGGCACGACATCCCCGGCCTGGTCGAGGCCATCGTCGATCACTTGCATTCAAGCTCACAGATGACATGAAGCCTCTTATAATCATCCCCGACGGAACAACATGGAAAAAACAGCCTTGGTGGGATCTCGTTGATGAAGATCGCTTTGAAGCTTTCACTAGCACCCCATCACTTGAACTCCACCACGAACTCGAGGCTGTCCACCGCCTGCAACACTTCGCCCGTCTCCTGGTCCAGATCGAGCATCCGCGCGCCAATCCGGTGCGTGTAGCTGCCGTCGCGATTGCGCTCCGTGTGCCACATGCCGGACCATCCAAGCGGCTCATCAACTGAGTCGATGAGCTTCATATCCCGGATTTGGCGGTCGCTGCGGAACTCGCCCGCGACCATCGGAATTTCCTCATCGCGCTGGTCCGGCCCCCAGAAGCACAACGCGTAGGCCCCCGCCCCGCGCGCCACAAAAATGTCGCGATCCACCCACTCCGTCCAATCCGGTGGCACATACAACTTCATGATGTCCCATTCGCCTGGCGCGTGCAGGGTCACCCGGTCGCCATCCACCACCGTCCGCGCCGGAGCAGATCGCTTCGTCTCCGGCAAGTGAATCGAAACCGCCGGATCCCCGATCAGCATTCGCGAATACAGATTGTGCTCATAACCCGAGGCCCGTCCCCCATCACCATGCTCGCGCACGATCAGCAGCCCGGCGTTCTGCGACCGCCTGTGCGCCGCCCCGACCGATTCTCCAGCCAGCACGCCATTCCAGAATTCGTGCCGAAGCGGCACCTGCTGGGCCGACATCGCGCGCGATCCCCCCACAAACCCAACCGCGCCCAGCCGCAACGCCCGCGACACCACCGACCGGTGCCGCACCGCCAGCTCCGGGCTCAACATCCCGTCCGCGCCCTCCACGATCAACTGGCCCGGCGCGCGCTGGTCCAGCGCCGTTGTCCCGCATCCGCCGGATTCCACCAGCACGGGTGCCAGCAAAACCTCCGCGTCCCACTTCATCATCCGCCCGAGTTCGAAATTCCACGAATGGTTCAAATGAATCAGCACACCCGAACTGGCCGCCGGCGAGTCCGCGGGAAAACTCGCGGCCGGCACGCCCCGTTGACCCTCCGACGGCTCCTCCGCCCACGGGATCTCATCACTCGTGAGCCGGTAGCTCACATCAAAGCCGACATTTTCCAGCATCGCACAAAAACCATTCTCCCACTCCGCCTGTGTCGCGCGGCCCGCCCATGAGTCGTCCAGCAAATCCTCGTATGTCAGCACTCGCGCCGCATACAAACTGCCGAACCAAACGTCCTCCGCCACCAGCCGACCCACGGAAATGTCCGCCGACTCCCGGCCGCCAACCCTGGCGAATGGCAAATCCGTCATCGTGTCCGGCGAAAGCACCCGCCCCCTCACAATCCCGTGCGGCACCGCATCCGGCAAACCGACCAGGCACAGATACGCAGGCGGCGCGCCCAGGATGCCGTAATAACCCTCCAGCGTCTCCTTCAACACATCCGCACTCGGCCAAGTGAGATGCACATCCGCATCGTGATAACTCGTTCCCTGCCCGAGCGAAACCACCCAGTCCCGGCCGTCCATTGCGAGGATGTCTCCGGAAAAATAGGGCCCCTCGAAGTCATCGGTGCCTTCCAAATCCACATGCAGCGCCAGATTCCGGCGGTCACCGAGATTGGCCAGAACAAATGGCACGCTTTCGCCGCTCACATCCAGAAGTCCCATTTGCGCCGCAGGCTCCTGTCCGCGGAAATCCTCCGGCAACCCGTCATTCGCAGGCACTGACTTGAACGGCTTTTTCCACTCCACCTCGAATGCGAGCGGCACCACCAGCCCGCCCCGGCCCGCCGCAAGCTGCGCGCCCGCCATCGACAGCTTGACCACCTTCGAATCCGCGCGGTCCAGTGGATTCACGGCCGCCAGGTAATCCACATCCATTCCCTGCCCGGTCACCCATTCGAGAACCTCGTTCGCTGCCGCCAATGCCAGCGCCCCTTCCATGCCGGATCCTTCGCCCACCACAAGCACACGTTCCGCTCCCAGCCGTTCCAGCTCCGCCTCCAACCCGTCCGAAACCCCGGACTCCCCCACATACAGCAACGGCGCATCCAACAGCGCCGCTAGCGGCGCCGCCATCAACGCCGACGCGTAATCCTCGTCCCCACACATCACCACCGTCCCGCTCGACTCCCAGAACGCGGCGGAAATCCGCAGCGCCGCATCCTCCGCCGAGGCCGCCGGAACCGCCTGGACGCGCTCCTGAAAATCATCCGGAAACCGGAATGGCGAGGTCGATGGCTCGGGAAGGCCGATCATCCACATCGCATCCGTCCGATACCGGTTCAGATAATCCTCAAGCTCGGGTCCGAACCCGGCATCCGGATTCAATGCAACCAACGATCCGCCCCCGTCATTCACCTTCTCCGCAGCCGGCACCGCCGCCAAAAACGCCATGTCACGCCAGCTTTCCCCGTCATCCACCGGCACAAACAACGTTGCCCGCTCATCAGCCATGGCCGGAATCCCCGACCCGAAAAGCAACATCGACAACACACATGCGACACACGCCCGACCCCTGCGAAATGAAATCATAAACAGCTTCATCAAAACATCTCCGCCTACGCCGCGAATCCCCGCCGACTTTCACCCAGACGGCGGATTTGAACCGCCCCCGGCGGGTGAAGGCCAAGGGACCACACGCGCCCTCGCGCGAAGGTTGGCATTCCGGCCGGGTGACCTCCATTCCGATATCCCGCCTCACCCGTGTCCGGCGCATTCCTCCGGCGCATTCCTCCGGCGAGGGCGCCGGAGGATGCACGCGGTGGCGCGTGCGCTCCCCATGCGAAACAGGCGGCACGGACCGATCCTCCGGGCGGTCCGAGCGCGTGCGCGGAGAATGAAAAAACGCGTCCGCTTCCACACATTCACACCCCACGCACCACGGACGCCCCGGAGGATGCGTCCCTGCCCGCAGGAAAAGGCGGATGAAAAAGCTCCGGCCTCTACCACACCGAACTGGCGCGGAACGCCTCCATGCGGGCGTCCAACTCCTCTTGAGTGAGCGACTCCAGCCTTTTGGTGGAAAACGCCTCGCAGGTGAAGGATGCGAATACGGAGCCGAGCGCAACGGCACGGCGCAGCATCGGCTCGTCCACCGAGCCGGCCCCGTTGGCCGCGATGTGGCCGGCGATCGCGCCGAGGAAGGTGTCACCGGCGCCCGTCGGGTCCGCCACCGCGTCGAGCGGATGCGCGCCGCAGCGGAACAGCCCGCCATCCGGCGAAAACAACATCGCGCCGAACTCGCCGAGTTTCACGACGACATGGCGCGGCCCCCTGCCCAGCAGCTCGCGCCCCGCCTTGACCAGGTTTTTCGTGCCGGCCAGCTCGCGGGCCTCGCCTTCGTTGAGCACGAAGAGGTCCACATGCGGCAGCACCTCGTGCAGGCGCTCGTTCGCGATCCCGATCCACAGGTCCATCGTGTCCGCGATCACGAAACGACCTTCGCGCCCGCCGGGTGCGGTGATCCCGCATTGCTCGAGCATCTGCATCTGGTTGTCGGGCGACATGTTGGCCAGCACCACCACCGGCGCACCGGCGATGGAATCCGGAATTTTCACCTCCCAGTTCTCCAGCACGTTGAGGCCCACCTTGTGGGTGGTCCGCTCGTTCATGTTCACGTGGTATTCACCCGTCCATGTGAAGGATTCGTCCGGCGAACGTTCGACACCGTCCAGCAGCACTCCATTGCCTTCGAGCATCGCCAGGTGTTCCGGAGGAAAATCCGCGCCGACCACCCCCACGAGCGCCACAGGCTTGTGGTGAAACGCGGCGGCAAGCGCGGCGTAAGCGGCGGATCCTCCGAGCAGGTTGTTGGCTTCGGCTTCCGGGGTTTTCACGTTGTCGATGGCGATGGTGCCTCCGATGATGGTCTTGGCTTGTGGATTCGGGTCGTTTGTCATGGCGTTCGAAGTGATTGGTGCCCGCGCAGCCTGATCCCGGCGCGCCGCGTGGCAAGTGGAAAAGCGGCCGCCGCCGTGCGCCGGGGGCCGTCTTGCTAGAAACCGCAGTGGCCGGGTGTCCGGGCGAAGGGGATCACGTCGCGGATGTTGTGAACGCCCGTCACGAACATCAGCAGCCGCTCGAAACCGAGGCCGAAGCCGGCGTGCGGCACGCTGCCGTGGCGTCTCAGATCCGCATACCAGTCGTATGCCGCCGGGTCGATGCCGTGACGCGTGAAATTCTCCGTCAGCACGTCGAGCCTCGCCTCGCGCTGGCTGCCGCCGATGATCTCGCCGATGCCCGGCACCAGCACGTCCATCGCCGCCACCGTGCGGTCGTCGTCGTTCAGGTGCATGTAGAACGGTTTGATCTCCTTCGGGTAGTCGAACACGGTCACCGGGCACTTGAAGTGTTCCTCGGTCAGCCAGCGTTCGTGCTCGGATTGCAGATGGTGACCGTATTCGACGGGGAATTCGAATTTCCGCCCGCTTTCCCTCAACAACTTCACCGCGTCCGTGTAGGCGACGCGCTCGAACGGACGGGTGGCCACGAATTCGAGCCGCTCGCGCAGCCCCTTGTCCACGAACCGGGTGAAAATGTCGAGGTCGCCCTGGTGGTGTTCGAGCGCCTCGGTGACGAGGAATTTCATCATCGCCTCGGCGAGGTCCATGTCGCCCGCGAGGTCGCAGAACGCCATTTCCGGCTCGATCATCCAGAACTCGGCGGCATGGCGCGAGGTGTTCGAGTTTTCCGCGCGGAAAGTCGGCCCGAACGTGTAGATGTTCGAGAGCGCGCAGGCGAACGTCTCGCCCTCCAACTGGCCGGAGACGGTGAGGAACGCGCGCCGCCCGAAGAAATCCTCCGCCTCCATCGCCGCGCGCTCCGGCGGCAGCGTCGTCACACGGAACATCTCGCCCGCGCCCTCGCAATCGCTCGCGGTGATGATCGGCGTGTGGACGTGCACGAAATCGCGCTCCTGGAAAAAACGGTGTACCGCGTAGGCCATGCGGCTGCGGGTCCGGAACACCGCGCCGAACAGGTTCGTCCGCGCCCGCAGGTGCGGAATGCTCCGCAGGAACTCCGCGGAATGGCCTTTTTTCTGCAGCGGATAATCCTCCGGCACGCCGCCGACCAGCCGCACCCATTGCGCCCGAAGCTCCCATTTCTGCCCCTTCGCCGGGGACTCGACCAGTTCACCCTCGACCTCGATGGACGCCCCCGTCTGCATCCCCGGAATTTCGTTCGATCCGGGAATCCCTGCGTCCACGATCACCTGGAGGTTCCGCAGGCACGAACCGTCGTTCAGCTCGATGAAGGAAAACGCCTTGCTGTCGCGGCGGGTACGGACCCATCCGGCGGCCCGGATCGTTGCCGCCGGTTCGTCCCGGCGGAGGATGTTCTTCACTAGCGTGCGCATGGGCATGCGATAGCCGCCGGGCCGCGCGATGTCAAAGCGCGTGCTTGATCAAATGCCGTGGACCAGCCGGACCTGTAAAATTCAATCCTGCATGCCTCACGGCAATCCTGCATTCCTTATGGAATTCGCAGCACCTGCCCCGGATGAATCAGGTCGCCGGAAATGCCGTTCGCACGGCGCAGCCCGGCCACCGTCGTGCTGTGACGCCGGGCGATCGCAGAAAGCGTGTCTCCGCGCTTCACGGTATAGCGCCGCTGCTGTTGCGGTTGTGGGCGGGATGGAGGCGAAGAGGCAGCGGGTCGGCTGGCCGTCTGGGTCGGTCGGGTCTGCTGGGTTGGCCGCGAGCCGGTGGATGCGGTGGCTTGCGTCGGCCGGTCCTCCCGCGGGCGCGCCGGTGTCGGCTTGCGGTCGCCGCCACGCCATTTGGCCGGGTTGTCCGCCCATGCCTCAACGTAGTTTCCACGACTGTCAAAGGGGCCGGTACCCACCGGGTGGTCTCCGCCGTAACGCATTTGGGCGCAGGATACAGCAAACAGCGAGACGGCCGCGGCGGAGATCAAAACGGAAGAGGATTTCATGGACGGAATTTGCCAGAGAGCGGGTGGGATTGCAAAGGTTTGTGACGCTCGGGCGGGAAAATTTGCGGGGACTTCCCGCTCCAAGCCCCTCACACGTGTCTGCGGCGGGATTTCATGAACCGCCAGCTCGCGGTAGCGAAAACCAGCAGCGCAACCCCGCCGAGAAACCAACCAACGCTGCCTTCCATCGCGGATTTACCCAGTGTCAGGATGGCCAGCGCGTAAATCCAGGTGGCAGGCATCGAAACACCCATGAACACCTTCCAGGGAATCCCCGCCACACCCATGATGTAGCTCTTCAGGAACATCGGCACGCCGGGTGCGAACTTGATCATCAGCGCCACCCTCCACTCACTGCCGGACTCGACTCCCGGCGGCTTCATCCCGCGTTTCTCCAGCAACCTGCGGATCGTGCTGCGCATCCAGCGCGAGGAGATCAGGTAGGCCAGCGTGAAATGCAGCGTCATCCCGAGCGTAACTCCCGTGATGTTTTGCCACAGCGGGAAGGTCGCGCCGCCAACCAGGAAGAACGGCGTGGATGGCAGGCCCACCAGAGTCAGCAACGCGAACGCGAAGTAGAATACCCACGGCCCCGCGACCTGCAGCGAAGCCACGAGACTCGGGATGTCAACACGCGGCAGTAGATACAACACCGCAAGCAGGATGAAACCACAGGCCGTTGTGATTTGCAGCCACGGCACGCGACCGGCCCGTTCGCCCGTCGGCAGTGGCGGCCCTTCGTCGGGTTTGTCGTCCGTGGATTTCCGCATGGCGGGAAAGTCCGCCCCATTGGAAGCACAAAGGCAAGCAAGATGGGCGTGGATTGCGATTTGGCGGTTTTTTGATCTTGCCGACCACTCCGCCCTCCTCATGCTTCTGCCATGCATTCAAGAAACCTTCATCATGCGGTCTTCGCGCTACTTGCCACATGGCTCTGCGCATGCGGCCAGCAGGAAAGCACCGAACCAGCGGAACCAGCGAAACAGGAGCCGGTCGAGCAAACCACCACCACCGCCGCGCCATCCTTTGCTCTGGAAACCGTGGCCATGACGGATCCGGAGCCAGTGTCGCAGCCCGGGCAGCCGGATGAACCCGAATCCGAACCCGTGGACCGTGCGGAGACGCTCGGATTCGCCCGCCACCTTCCCGGCGACATCGAGGCCATGGTCACCTTCCACCGCGCCGAAGAGAAAATCGCACAAATGCGGCAGATGGACCTGTGGTCCGCCATCGAAGCAGTCGATCCCACCAGCCCGTTCCGAGCCCCCCGGATGGATGACGACCTTGACGGAATGCTTGACGAACCGGATGACGCCCCACTCACCCCGATGGATCTCTTCGGCACCGAGGTCACGGTCGCGCTTGGAGCTGGCGGCGGGCAGCGCCTCGGTGCCTGGCTCGATTTCAGCCGCCGGGCGGATTACCACCAGATGCGCCGTGTCGCATCCGAACTCGCCGATCCGGACATCGACCAGGACATGCACATGCCGCCCGGCATGATGGGCGGTATCGGAATCTACACGACCGTGTTTTCCGCTCTCACCTCTCCGGACATCTATGAGGACCTCATGAATGATCCGGTCGCAACCGGAGCGCTCAACGAATTCCATATTCCAGCGATTTATTTCGCCGTTCGGCCGCCGGACGGGCGCCTCGAAGAAGCCGCCGAAATGCTCTCCCAAAGCCTCGGATTCATGACCTTTTTCGGCGAAATGGTCGCACCCGTCGAGATGGAGCACGAGGGCACGCCATTCACCGGTTACCGGATCATTGGTGCGGACATGGTGCCCCTGATGGAGGAGGACCGCGAATTCATGGAGGAAACCATGGGCAAGGAGGCCACCGACATGATCATCGATTTCTTGCGAACCCGCGAACTGGTCGCCGTGAGCGGCGTGGTGGACGACTACGCTGTCATCTTCATCGGTCCATCCACGGATGAAATGGTCTTCGCGGCTTCCCCGGACGAGGCGGTCACCGCCGGAGACAAACTCGCTTTCGCCGATCCGCTGCTCGCCCACCCGTTCCTCGGCCTCATGTTCGCCGAGGAGGCGCTTTCCACCACCATGGGGGGAAGCGGGGGCAGTCTGAGCCATATGGCCAAGGGCCTGCGCGACGGATTCGCCGCCAACGACCCGGACGGAAGCAGTCGCGACCTCGTCGCCCTGCTCGATCTCGTCTCCAACCGCGCCCAAGCGCTGCAAGCCCTCACCAGCCATGCCGACACCGGCATCACCATCGTCGAGGATCAAGGACTTCGCATTGAAGGACACGGCGGCTCCAGCGGCATGCTCGATTTTTCCGCACCGTCGCACCTCGCCGCACTCGGCGACGAGCCGGATGTCGCGATGTTCCTTAACTTCCACACCGACTCCACCTACCGCGACCGCTCCACCGCCTACTACGAGGCCCTCTTCGAAACCGCATACGCCATGGCCCGCCGGTTCATGGACGAACCCGCCGACGGTGACGAGCTGGCATATGACCCGATGGCCATGCCGCGGGAATATTTCTCCACTTTCGACACCATGTTTCGCGAAGACGTCATCGGCCTCTGGCGGGCCACCGCCCACGACATGACGCAGGGCCTCGGCGGCGAAGCCGCATACGTCGTCGATCTCGGCGGCACACTGCCCGTCATCCCGGACGTGCCCGAGATTCTCATCGAACATGTCAAGGCACCGCGCGTCACCATGCTCGCCCCCGTCGCCGACCGCGGGCGCCTCGCGGCGGCCTGGGAGAAAATGCACGAGAGTGGAAGCCGCCTCGTCCCCAACATCGCCGAAATGTGGGGTGCGGAATTGGCCATGCCGCGCCCGATCCGCAGCGAAACCAATGGTCTCACCAGTTGGTTCCTCCCGCTGCCCTACTTCGACGACGATTTCCTGCCATCCGTCACCCTCGATGACGACTGGTTCGCCATGGGCACCTCGCGCAACCGCTCGATCGAACTGCTGGGCCAGGCCGGCTCGCTCGAACCGCGCGAAGGATACGCACTTCACATGCACGTCAATTTCGGGGCCATCGCCGAATCCCAGCGCAAGCAAATCGACATCCTCGATGAACACCGCGATGCCATCCTCGAATCCGAGGAAATCGACGATGAGGACTACGAGGAAATGCGCGCCTTCGCCGAAACCATCATCGACGCCATGGAAAAACTCGAAAACCTTGAAATCCGCTGCTGGGACGACGACGGCCTCGCCCGTTGGCTCATCCACCTGCGGACCGCCGCCGTCGAGTAATCCCATGCTGCCCGCCGAGCCGCTCGCCTTGAAAGCCATTGGCTTCGTCCGCAGTTGCTTCGGCGGCAAGTTCGGTGCGCCCCGCCAGCCCGGCCTATGCCCGAGCGCCTGGGGTCGCCTTGTCTTCCAACCGGAATTCCGCTCGCCCGAGGCCCTGCGCGCGCTCGATGGCTTCTCACACGTCTGGCTCATCTGGCACTTTCACCACACCGCATGTCGAGGGTGGTCGCACACCGTCCGCCCTCCACGCCTCGGTGGAGACACCCGCGTCGGCGTCTTCGCCAGCCGCTCCACCCACCGCCCGAACCCGCTCGGCCTCACCCTCGCGCGCCTTGAAGGCATCGAAACCACCGCCCGCGATGGACCGGTCATCCTGTTGGGCGGCATCGACATGGCCGATGGCACCCCCGTCTTCGACATCAAGCCGCATCTGCCCTACGCGGAATCCCCGCCCGATGCTCATGCCGGATACGCCGAAAAACCCATCCCCTGCCTCGAGGTCGCCACCGCCCGCCAGGCCGCCGCCGACTTCGACGCACTACCAGCCCGCGCGCGCGATGTCGTCCGCGAAGCCCTCGCGCTCGATCCGCGCCCGGCCGGTGCGCGCCGCGGCAACCCCGCGGAAGACCGCGTCCACGGCGTCCACCTCTGCGGCCGGAACGTCCGCTTCCGCGTTACCGGCGACCGCTGCGAAATCCTCGAAATCACCCCCGCCGACAACGCCGGCGATCCCGAGCCGCCTGCCTGACCCACGCGCCTTCACACCACCGCGCGTATTGACCCCCCAAACGGTCCAATGAGATAATGATTGAGCTCGCCCCGTGGAAAAGGTTCCGTCACTCCCATGACATCCGCCGCGCTTGAACACCAGGTCATCGTCATCATCGGCGGCACCACCGGCCTTGGCCTCTCCGCCGCCCGTGCCTGCCTCTCCGCCGGAGCCAATGGCGTCGTCATTACCGGTCGCAACCCGGAAAGCGCCGCGGCCGCCGTCGCTGAACTCGGCGACCGTGCCCTCGCCGTCACCGGCGACGCCACCTCGCCCGAACACGCCGAAGAAGCCATCGCCGCCGCCGTTTCCGCCTTCGGTGGCTTCCACGCCCTCTATCACGTCGCCGGCGGCAGCGGACGGCGCATGGGCGACGGCCCGCTCCACGAGGTCACCGCCGACGGGGTGCCCGCCACACTCGCCCTCAACCTCAACTCCGTCATCTATTCGAACCGCGCCGCCGTGCGCCAGTTTCTCGCCCAGGACGGCGGCGGCTCCATCCTCAACATGGGCTCCGTCCTCGGATGGTCCCCCTCGCCGAAATTCTTCTCCACCCACGTCTATGCCGCCGCCAAGTCGGCCATCGCAGGCTTCACCAAATCCATCGCCGCCTGTTACGCCCCGCACGATATCCGCGCCAACGTCCTCGCACCCGCCCTCGTCGAAACCCCCATGGCCAAACGCGCCGCCTGCGACGACGAAATCCTCGCGTTCATCCGCACCAAACAACCGCTAGACGGCGGTCGCATCGGCACCCCCGCCGACCTCGACGCCGCCGTCGTCTATTTCCTCTCACCCGCCTCCGCCTTCACCACCGGCCAGATCCTTGCCGTCGATGGCGGCTGGACCGTATCCGAGGGACAAATGCCATGAAACCCGGCACCCCATGGCTCCTCGGCCTCGACCTCGGAGGCACCCGCCTCAAGGCCCTCTCCATCACCCCGGACGGCTGCGAAATCACCCGCATCACCGCCCCCACCAGCGGTGACGACTGGAAATCCAACGTCAAATCCTGCGTCAACCGCCTCATCCGATCCCACGGCACCCCCGCCGCCATCGGTGTCGCCGCCCCCGGCCTCGCCGCGCTCGATCAACGCGCCATCGCCCACATGTCCGGCCGCCTCCCCGGTCTCGAGGGCCTCGATTGGCAGCAATTCCTCGAATTCGGCAAACCCGTCCCCGTCCTGAACGACGCCCATGCAGCCCTCCTCGGCGAGGCCTGGCTGGGTGCCGCCAAAGGTCTCAAAAATGTCGCCCTCCTCACCCTGGGCACCGGCGTCGGCGGAGCCATCCTTGCCGACGGCAGACTTTTTCGCGGCCACATCGGGCGCGCCGGCCACCTCGGCCACATTTCCATCCACTCAGACGGCCCGCCGGATATCGTCCACACTCCCGGCAGCCTCGAAGATGCAGTCGGCAACCACACCCTGCCCACCCGCAGCGGCGGGAAATTCCACTGCACCGCCGACCTCGTCGCCGCCGCCAAATCCGGCGACGCCTCCGCCACCGCGATCTGGCAAACGACCATCCGCGACCTCGCCGCCGGCATCGCCTCATTGATCAACATCCTCGACCCCGAAGCCATCGTCATCGGCGGCGGCATCGCCGAAGCCGGCGACGACCTCTTCCAACCCCTCGCCCGCGAACTCGATCGCGTCGAATGGCGTCCCGCAAACCACCGTGTCCCCATCCTCCCCGCCACCCTCGCCCACTGGGCCGGAGCGACCGGAGCCGCCAAATATCCAAACTCTGAACTTTGAACCCGTCACTTCCCATGTCCCCAACCACCGACTTCCTCAACCACTCCCGCGCCATCATCGACCGCGTCGCCGCCCAGGAATCCCTCATCCGCCGGGCAGCCGACCTCTTCACCTCCACCATTCTCGCCGGGCGCATGGTCCATGTTTTTGGCTCCGGTCACTCGCGCATGATGGTCGAGGAAATGTGGCCCCGCTACGGCTCCTACCCCGGCTGGAACCCCATCGTCGAACTCTCCCTCTCCTTCCACAACCTCGTCGTCGGAGCCAACGGCCAGCGCCAGGCCATGTTCCTCGAAAATGTCTCCGGACTCGCCGCCCGCATCCTCCGCAACTACGACCTCTCCGAACAGGACACCGCCCTCGTCATCTCCTCCAGCGGCTGCAACGTCGTCCCCATCGAAATGGCCGAAGCATTCCAACAGCGCGGCATCAAGGTCGTCGCCCTCGTCACCCGGAACCACCTCGACGCCTCCACCACCCGCGACGCCCGTGGCAAAAAGCTCACCGACTTCGCCGACCTCGTCCTCGACACCGGCGCGCCCGCCGGCGACGCCATGGTCACTGTCCCCGGTCTCGACACCCCCGTCGCCCCCGGCTCCACCGTCGGCGGCTGCCTCCTCATCAACACGATCAAGGCCGAAACCGCCGCCCGCCTCACCGCCGCCGGCCACCCGCCCAAAGTCCTCACCAGCCCCGTCATCTGCGGCAAGGAGCGCGCCACCGCCCTCTTCGAATCCGCCTACGACGAACACGCCCACCGCCTCTCCAAACTCTACGACAACGTCGGAAACCCTGAATAAACTCGAATCCATCCCATGAAAACCAATCCACTCCGCACCTCCGTCATCGGCAGCTACTCGTTCCCCGGCTGGCTTGAATTCGCCTCCGCCCACCTCGACCGGTTCGGCGCCGCCGACCGCGCCGAAGCCCAGGACGACGCCGTCATCACCGCCCTCCACGACCAGCTCAGTGCCGGTCTCGACGTCGTCAGCGATGGCGAGCAGACCCGGCTCGACTTCAACCTTTCCTTCTACGGCTACATCAAGGGCATCGAACTCGAATCCGCCTCGCCCCGCCGCTTCGGCCCGCCCGCCCACGACCAACGCGGCAAACACCAGGTCACCGGCGAACTCAGCGCCCCCGATGGACTCGGTGTCGTCGAGGAATACGAACGACTCGTCCGCCTCGCAAAAACTTACGACACCGGCCGCCCCGTCACACTCAAGGCCAGCGTCCCAGGCCCCTACACCATGAGCGGCCGCCTCGTCCCCGGTGCCGATTACCCCGACCGCTGGGCCCTCACCGAAGCCCTGCTTCCCATCGTGCGCGCCGAACTCGAAGCCCTCGTCGCCGCCGGCTGCACCGAAATAAGCGTCGATGAGCCCTCCATGAGCTGCTACGCCTACAGGGAAGACACCAAGCGCTTCGTCGACATCTTCAACCGCACCGTCGAAACCGTCCACGGCAAGACCCGCCTCTGCACCCACCTCTGCTTCGGCAACTTCAAGGGCCACGCCGTCGGCTTCCGCCGCATCGCCCCGATGTTTCCCGACTTCCTCGACTTCAAGTGCGATGAAATGCACGTCGAAATGGCCAGCCGCGAATTCGCCGAAATCGAACTCATCTCGCAAATCGCCTCACGCATGGACGTCGCCGTCGGTGTGGTCGATGTCAAAAGCTACTACATCGAGACGCCCGAGGACATCGCCAACCGCGTCCGCCACTGTCTTGAGCACGCTCCCGCCGACCGACTCGTGCTCGCCCCCGACTGCGGCCTCAGCCAAACCGCCCGCTGGGCCGCCAAACGCAAACTCTCCCACATGGTTGACGGAGTCCACATCGTCCGTCGCGGGATTTGATGAAATGAAGGGGATCAGGAACCACGGCGCCGGCGCAGCATGCCGGACATGAGGCACAGGCATGTGATGATCGCGACACCAGGCTCCGGGATGCTTGCCACGCGGAAGCCGAGGCTTGAATTCTCGCCCAGCGCCGACACCGTTTGCGTCAAGCGGCCCGTCGATCTGAGGTTGACCCCATCGGTCTGGTGCCATGCCCCGCCACGCACGTATCTCGAATAGCTGTTGGCCACCTCGTCCGTCCATTCCTGGACATTGCCGGTCTGGTCGTTGGTGCCGTAGTAGCTTTGCGAATGCGGCCCGTAAGCTCCCGCCTCGGTAAGATAGTTTTGCGAGGCGGAGTAGAAATTGTTTCCCGGAGTGGTCGCGTAGGAGCCCGAGCGGAAATTCGCGGAACCCGGCACCGCGGGATTGTTCCCCGCGAGTGAGTTCGACCGCGTCGCATACAGCCAGTATCCTCCCGCTCCATCGTTTTTCGTCGGATCATAATATGCCGCCTTATACCATTCGTCCTCGCTGGGGATCCAGAACCGTGCCCCTGGATTGAGCGTGATGGTGGTGCCGGTGGTGGCCCCCATGAGTGTGTAGGCTCCGGTTTCCGTGACGTTCTCAGTCTGGGAGCCGACGGGTTGCCCGTTGTGAAGCCAGTTCGCGAAACGCGCGGCATCGAACCAACTGACGTATGTGACCGGGCGGTTGCCGTTGCCGAGCACTTCGTAACTGTAATTTCCGGGCGAGCCATTGCGCTGGATGCCCGCGATGTTCCCGTTGGTCGCCATCGAGGGGTTGAACAGGCCGTATGGATCGGTTGCGGCCACCGCATTGAGAAAGGCGGTGTATTCGTTGAGGGTCGTCGGATTCGTGGCGATCCGGTACCGATAAGGCACGGATCCCAGTCCGTCGCCGCTCCGGGGGCCGGAATTTGTGTTTTCCGGGGATTGGGCGGGGTTGCCGGGATCACCCACATCCACCATGTCGATCACGATCTTTGCCGGGAGCGGCTGCAACACAAAAGCCACGAGTGCCAGCGAAACCAGCCACAAGCGGGGACCGGCGTTTTTGACACAAATGGAAACCCGGGGTTTCGGATGGCGGCGGCGGGATTTGATGAACGATTGCATGAAATCGAAGGGTTGGACTCTTGAGCAGTCAATCAGTGAGGGATGCAGATTTATCGCATTCGTCGTTCAGGTCAATCCCCTGTCGCAGGAATTTCCAGGCCTTGCGGAGAAACAGATTCCCCGCTGCCGGCGAAACTGGCGAGGCGGTGGGCGGCGGGGCGAAAGGGAGATGGGAAGCAGGCGCGCGAGGGATTGCTGATGGCCTGGATGGCTCACAAGGGGTGGCAGGGCGACACGAAAAGAACCAAACTCCGGCAGGCGTCTCCGACACCTGATTATGCACCCCGGACAGGTATCTCCTTGCAAACTCGTGTTGTGAAACCGCGCGTTCGTCGTTCAGGATGTATTGTTCCAGGCCCTGCCATGCCGCGGGATCCTCGGAGGTGATGAGGGACTCGGCGGCGATCAATCGCTGCAGGCCGTCGCCGTCTTGCAAGAATCGGATGGCCAGCCCGGTGCCGCTTGCATTGCGGTTCTCCCGCCAAAAGTCGAGGGCGCGCCCGCGCAGGCTATCCGTTTTCTCCTCTTGCGTCATGTTGAGGTTCCCATTGGGGAGAGCCTCGGCGAGCAGCCTGCGGGCGACCTCGCCGCGCTCCAAAGGCCGTGGAATGCTTTGGTAAATGGCGCGCACTTGTCGCACCTCGCTGTCCCTGGTGCTGAATCGCGGAGGACTTTGGTTCGGATTCGGAGAAATCGTGAGCCAAGAAAAGATGATCAGTTGGTTGTTCACGATGAATTCGTCGTTTTCCTTGGTTAAAAACAAAATGTCGAAGCAACCCGTTCTGATGCCGTTGTTGGAATAAAAACCCGATGTAGTTCCCTTCGGAGGCCTCCACAATGATGACGTATTCACGGGATTTTCTTGTGGCGATTCTCTCGGTGTCTGTCCATTGCAAGCCTTGCAACTGCGGTTTGACTTCGACCTTCACCTGAATGACCCTTTGCTGCTAGGAATTTGCTTTTGGCGTGAAGGCCGTTGAAAGAGCCGGTGGCCGGACCGGAGGCGGGGAAAAGGGGGTTGCTCCACAGCCCGCTCGTCTTCGTCAAATCCGCCGCGTCGTGGCTGGCGCGTCTCGCGCCAGGCCGTCACTGGAGCGTCTCGCTCCAGTTTCCCTCACCCGCTCCCCAAATCCCGCAAACTCCACAGCCCGCTCGTCTTCGTCAAATCCGCCGCATCACCCCGCATCCGCCGCGCGCCATCCTTGCGCTTCGGCCCGAATTGATCACGGCACCCTCGGAAAACCTCATCCACAAACGACCGCTGCCCGATCACCGCACCATCCGAAAGATACCTCAAACGCCAACGCAGCCGCTTCGCAATCGCGATGCCACGGCCTGCTTCCAACCGCTGCAATTCAGCATCCACCTCTTCCCACGACATTCCCTTGCGATCCAACTTCAGCCGCAGCTCACCCGTCCGCTCGTCGCTCACTTCCTTGAACTGCTCCACACCTTCAATCAGCAGCATCGCCCGGTAGTCCTCGTGGATTTTTCCATGACGCCTACCTCCCCCATTCCAAAGCTTCGCATCCCCGTCCCACCCCTTGTGCGCCATCCATGCGCGCACGAGACCCTCACGTGACCGTTTGCCATCGCCCTTCGCGCCACCACCCACAGCCTCTCCATATCCACTCCAACGATATTCCGCCGGATCGGCCACCATCCCCGCAC
>SLAV01000023.1 GCA_007126655.1 Haloferula sp.
ACCCTCGCCATCCGCGAGGCACCGCTTAAAATCCTCCACCACCAGCAGATCGCCCTGATCCGAGAGTGGCGCGCCCACCTCGCCCGGGGCCGCTCGAAGCAGGCCGAGGACATGCTGCCCGGCATTCTGCTCTCAATCAACGCCATCGCCTCCGGCCTCCGAACAACGGGATAAAATCTCATCCCCGCTTCCCATCCGGCCCGAATCGTGCATGATTCGCGCCCGACGGACCTGCCACCAGCCAGCCCAACACTCACCCGAAGCACCCGGATTCCCGACCCAAGCCGTGAAAACCTACTTCATTCGCCGCCTGCTGCTGATCCCCCCCACCCTGCTGGGGATCACACTGCTGGTCTTCACGATCACCCGGTTCGTCCCCGGCGGGCCGATGGACCAGGCGCTGCAGCGCGCCTCCGGCGGGACGGAGGCCGGCACCTCCGCCGCCCGCGACGGGCAGGGAGGCCTCAGCGAGGAACAACTCGAGGAGATCGAGGAACAATACGGCCTCGATAAATTCGTCCTCCACGCATACGCCCAATGGCTCGGCATCCTGCCGCGCGAAGTGCGACTCTCCAAGGGCGAATGGGGCGCGCGCGGCGGCGAGACGATCGGCGGCGACATCGATCTCGAAAGGACTGCCATTGTTGTCCTGCGTGGCGACGGCCGCATTGTCCACGTCACCCGCGAGGACGGGGCCGTCTCCTCCGCCGTCTTCGCCGCAACCGGCGAAGACGTCGCCGACGAGGGCTGGCGCGTCCGTCTCGAGACCGAAGAGGACCGCCAGGAGCGCTTCCTCCGCCGCAGCGGGGCGGGAGCCGATCCGCCCTCATACCGTGAGCGCGCCGTGATCTATCAGACGCGCTTCGCCGGTCTGCTACAGGGCGACCTCGGCCGTTCCACCGCCTACAACGACCCGGTGATCGACATGATCCTCGAGCGCATGCCCATCGCGCTGTATTTCGGCATCCTCACCGCAGTCATCAGCTACGGCGTGTGCCTGCCGCTCGGCATCCTCAAGGCGCTCAAGCACCGCACGTTCATCGATTCGACCAGCTCGGTGCTCATCTTCATCGGCTATTCCATTCCCGGCTTCGCCCTCGGGGCGATCCTGCTCGTCCACCTCGGTGCGCGCATGGGCTGGTTTCCGCTCTTCGGCCTCACCAGTCCGGATTTCGCCACGCTCGACACCCCCGGCAAAATCAAGGACCTCGCGCACCATACGGTACTGCCGCTCCTGTGCTACGTGATCGGCTCGTTCGCCTACCTCACGATGCTTGTGAAGAACAACCTGCTCGACAACCTCGCCGCCGATTACGTCCGCACCGCCGTCGCCAAGGGGGTGAACTTCCGCCGTGCCGTCTTCGGCCACGCCCTGCGCAATTCGATGATCCCGGTCGCCACCACCCTCGGCAACCTCGTCACCATCTTCATCGGCGGGTCGATGCTCATCGAGACGGTTTTCGACATCCAGGGCTTCGGCCTGCTCCAATACCAGTCCGTCATCGCGCGCGACGTCCCCGTCATCATGGGCACCCTCGTCATCGCCGCCCTGCTCATGCTCATCGGCAACGTCGTCTCCGACCTCATCGTCGCCATGGTTGACCCACGCATCAAATTCGAATGATCAAGCGCATCACCGGCATTCTCGGATTGGTTCTCGGTGCGCTCGCTTTGATTGGCGAGCGGTTCGGCATCGCGTTTCCCACCGCGCGCTGGTTTTTCAACGCCAGCCGGGAAATGCCATTCCTCAACTTCACGCTGAACCTCAGGTTCCTCGGCGAAAAGGTCGAGGTGATCGACGAAAGCGGGCCGGAACCGGTGACCGTCACCGAATGGGTGAACCATCCTTCGTTCGAGATCCTCTGGTTCGGCTGGTTTTCCGTGGTCATGCTCCTCATCGCCGGAGCGCTGCTCATCTGGCGGTCGTTCACCGGCGGCCCGCCGAACCCGATGACGCTGCGCAGGCTGCAGCGGTTCCGCCAGATCCGCCGCGGTTATGTCTCGCTCATCATTTTGCTCGGCCTGGCCGGTTTCGCCGCGCTCGACCAGGTTGTCGTCGGCAAGCGTGCACTCGCTGTTCATTACGACGGACAATGGGTGTTTCCCGCGTTTCTCCCCCACGAATTGAAAAATTCGGATTTCGGAGACGATGGTGAACGCGCCGAGGCCAACGCCGATTACCGCGATCTCCAGCGCCGCCTCGCCGCCGAGGGCACGGGCCGCGTCATCATGCCGCTGATCCCCTTCGACCCCACCGGCGACACCCTGCCGCCGCGATCCCGGCCGCTGGTCCAGCGCGATGGATTGTATTACGAGGGCCGCGGCAGCACGCCCTATTCCGGACTGGTCGCCCGCTACCACGACCACACCGAGGCGCGTGCCCGCATGCATGTGCGCATGACGATGCGAAACGGCATGCTCAACGGGGCCGCCGAGGGCTGGGACGCCGAGGGCACGCCGGTTTATTCCGCCACCTTCCTCGACAACACCGCCGTCGAGGAATCCTACACCGGCGATACCTCGCGCGAGGAATTCCTCGCACTCGACACGGGCGACTACCGGGCCGTGAAATACCATCCCGCCCCGCCCATTCCGGGCGACGGGCATTTCCTCGGCACCACCTCCCAGGGCGGCGACGTGCTCGCATATCTGTATGGCGGCCTCCAGGTGAACTTCAAGGCCGCGCTCATCTACCTGCCCATCGTCTATCTCATCGGCATCACCATCGGCCTGCTGATGGGGTTTTTCGGCGGGTGGTTCGACCTGATCGTACAGC
The DNA here is from genome assembly GCA_007126655.1 of Haloferula sp. Lineage (GTDB taxonomy): Bacteria > Verrucomicrobiota > Verrucomicrobiia > Verrucomicrobiales > Akkermansiaceae > Luteolibacter. The sequence goes on from SLAV01000023.1 coordinate 2,777, forward strand.
GCCTCATCGAGGTGTTCTCCAACATGCCGTTCCTCTTCGTCGTGATCATCCTCTCCAGCATGGTGCCCGAGCAGTTCAAGGGCCTGCCCGTCATCCTCACCATCCTGATCATCTTCGGCTGGATGGGCATGACCTACCTGATGCGCACCGCCGCATACCGCGACAAGGAGCGCGACTACATCGCCGCCTCGCGGGTGCTCGGCGCGGGCACACCCCGCATCATGTTCCGCCACCTGCTGCCGAATACCGTCGCCATCATCGTCACCCTCGTGCCGTTCACCATGTCCACCCTCATCTTCGCGCTCACCGGGCTGGACTACCTCGGCTTCGGCCTGCCGCCGCAATACGCCACCTGGGGGCGCCTGCTCAACGACGGCCTCTCAAACCTCTCCGCCCCCTGGCTCGTGACCTCCACGTTCACCGTGCTCGTCAGCACGCTGGTGCTGATCACCTTTGTCGGCGAGGCGGTCCGCGAGGCGTTCGACCCGAAGAAATTCACCTACTACCGCTGATCGGGCGGCTCACGCTCCCACCGGGTGCCACACTGTCTTCGCCTCCAGCAGGTCGCCGATGGCGTAGGGCGAGTCGAACCGGTCCGAGAACCAGTCCGCGCCCGGATCGCGCGCGACGACGCGTTTCACGGATTCCGACGCGCCCTGCCCGAGCGTGGCGGATTCCCCGGCGGAGGCCGCCGCGGCGAGCGCGCGGATGTGGCGGTGTTTGGCGAAGGCGGGCAGCAGCTCGCCTCGCCCGCCGGTGAGCAGGTTCACCACGCCGCCCGGAATGTCGGACACGGCGAGCATCTCGCCCAGCAGGATCGCCGGATAGGGCGCCGCCTCCGAAGCCAGCGCCACCACCGTGTTGCCGCCCGTGATGGCGGGGAGCAAAAGGGTGAGCAGGCCGAGCAGCGGCGCGTCGTCCGGCGCGATCACGCCGACGACCCCCATCGGCTCGTGGACCGTGAAGTTGAAATAGCGACCGGCCACCGGGTTCACGCTGCCGAGCACGGCCTCGTATTTGTCCGTCCAGCCGGCGAAGTGGACGACGCGGTCGATGGCCGCGCGCACCTCGCGCTCCGCCCGCCCGTCCTCCGCTTCTCCGGTGATGGCGACGGAATCGGCGAGTTCGATGGCGCGCGATTCCATCATTTCGGCCAGGCGGTAGAGGATCTGGCCGCGGTTGTAACCGCTCCGCCCGGCCCATCCGGGGCCGGCCCCGGCCGCGGCTTCCACCGCGTTTCGCAAATCCTTGCGCGAGCATCGCGGGAGGTTGGCGACGAAGCCGCCGCCGGCATCCCGCATCGGCGCGACGCGCCCGCTCTCCGAGCGGATGAACGCGCCGCCAACGTAGCACTTCGGGGTCTTGGTGATTTTGAGTGACATGGGATTTTCGGGAAAACGGGAGAGGAAAACGCGGTGTTCAGGGGGCTTCGAGCGACAGGTATTCCAACATGCCCTTCCGACCGCCCTCGCGGCCGAAGCCGGATTCCCGGTAGCCGCCGAACGGCGAGGCCGGGTCGAACTTGTTGTAGGTGTTCGCCCACACGACACCCGCCTTGAGTTCCGAGGCGATCTTGAAAACCCGCGACCCCTTGTCCGTCCACACCCCGGCGGACAGGCCGTAGGCGGTGTTGTTGGCCTTTTCGACGGCCTCGGCCGGCGTGCGGAAGGTGAGGATCGAGAGCACCGGCCCGAAAATCTCCTCGCGGGCGACGCGCTGGCTCATCGTCACGCCCGAGAAAAGCGTGGGCGGGAAATACCAGCCGCGCTCCGGCAGCTTGCAGGCGGGCTGGTGGATGCGCGCGCCCTCGTCGATGCCCGCGCGGACGAGTTCGCGGATTTTCTCGAGCTGGCCCTGCGAATTGATCGCACCGACGTCGGTGTTCTTGTCGAGCGGGTCGCCGGTGCGCAGCGAGCGCATGCGGATTTCGAGTTTGCGGACCACGGTTTCCGCCACGGATTCCTGCACCAGCAGCCGCGAGCCGGCGCAGCAGACGTGGCCCTGGTTGAAGAAAATGCCGTTGATCACGCCCTCGACGGCCTGGTCGAGCGGCGCGTCGTCGAAGATGATGTTCGCCGCCTTGCCGCCGAGTTCCAGCGTGAGCCTGCGCCCGGTGCCCGCCAGCGCGTGCTGGATCCATTTGCCCACGCCCGTGCTGCCGGTGAAGGCGACCTTGGCCGCGCCCGGGTGCGTGACCACCGCCGCCCCAGTCTCGCGTCCGCCGCTCACCAGGTTCACCACCCCCGGCGGCAGCTCGGCATCGCGCAGGATGGTGGCGAATTTCATCGCCGTGACAGAAGTCGTCTCCGCCGGTTTGAGCACCACCGTGTTGCCCGCGGCGAGCGCGGGCGCGATTTTCCACGCCAGCATCAGCAACGGGAAATTCCAGGGAATCACCTGCCCGGCGACGCCGAGCGGGCGCGGCACGCGGCCCGGAGCGAGATATGCCAGCTTGTCCGCCCAGCCGGCGTGGTAAAAGAAATGCGCCGCCGCCATCGGCACGTCGAAATCCCGCGACTCGCGGATCGGCTTGCCGCCGTCGAGCGTCTCGGCCACGGCGAATTCCCGCGCGCGGTCCTGCAGCAGCCGGGCGATGCGGAACAGGTATTTCCCGCGCTCGGCGCCGGGCATGGCGCTCCAGCCGGGAAACGCCTTCGTGGCGGCTGCGTATGCGGCGTCCACATCCGCTTTGCCGCCGTCGGCGATGCGGGTGAGCCTCGATTCGTCGCGGGGACTCAGCGAATCGAAATACCGCTTCGATTTCGGCGCGGTGAACTCCCCGCCGATGAACAGCGGGTAGCGGTCGTCGATGAACGCCGGGGCGGATTCCGGGGCGGGGTCGTATTCCCAGAGGTCTCCGAACAAGAGCTCCCGCGCGGGCGGGGCGGTGGGTTTGCTGGCGGCGGATGTTTTTTTCGCGGGCATGTCCGGTTTTCAGTGCGGAGTCTGGATCGCGGGCGACGGGTCTTCATTCCGCCGGGGCGCTCTGCGGATCGATCCGCGAGAATTCGGTATTGCTGCTGATGTGCCAGAGCATGAAGCCCCCCAGCAGGAAGAGCGTGCCGAGGAAGATGATGAGGACGAGAATGGCATTTGTTTTCATGAAGCGCGTCTGAACCATGGATGAACTAGGCACCGCTGACAAGCAGCGCGGCAAACGCGCCGTCGGTGCCGTCGCGGAACGAGAACGCGGCGCGGGTGGCTGCGAGCCGCAGCGACGGGTGGGCGGCCAGCGCCTCCGCGATGAGATCGTCGTTTTCCTCCGGCTCGATCGAGCAGGTGGAATAAACGACGCGCCCGCCGGGCCTGAGGCACGGCACGGCGTTGGCGAGGATGCGCGCCTGGGTCCGTCGGACGGTGGCGATATCGTCCGGCCCGAGCCGCCAGCGCACGTCCACGCGGCGGCGGATCACGCCGGTGTTCGAGCACGGCACGTCGAGCAGGATGGCGTCGAACGCGCCGCGCCATTCGGCGGGCGCGGGGTGCAGCCAGTCGTGGCGGGCGGTCTCCGCATTGCCGCAATGGAGCCGCCGCAGGTTCTCGCGCAGCCGCGGCAGGCGCTTTTCGTTGGAATCGGTGCAGACGAGTGACCCGCCGCCGCCGAGCGCGGCGGCGATGAGGAACGCCTTGCCGCCGGGCGCGGCGCAGGCGTCGAGCACGCGCTCGCCGGGTTCGGGCGCGAGCAGGTCCACGCTGTGCCGCGTCGCCGGATCCTGGATGTAGATCGCGCCGCTGGCGAGCAATCCGGCGGGGGGCGCGCCATCCAGGCGGTGGAATCCCGGCGCGCCCCCGACCGGCGTCCCGGGCAGCGGACCCTCCGGGGCGGGGGCCAGCGGATTGGTGCGGAAAAACGTTTCGGCCGGGCGGTTGTTCCACTCCATCAGCGCGAGAGCCGCGTCCGCGCCGAAGCGGCCCTCCCATTTTTCCCATAGCCAATCGGGATGGGAATGGGCGACGGCGGGCGGCAGGCCGGGGATTTCCTCCATCAGCGCGCCGCGCGTGTCGATCGCCCGGCGCAGCACGGCGTTCACCAGCCCGCGCGTGGCGGATTTGGCGCAGCCGACCGTCTCGTTGACGGCGGCATGATCGGGAATGCCGAGAAGCAGGATCTGCGCGAGGCCCACGCGCAGCACGTCGCGCGTCTCGGAGTCGAGCCGCCCGCGGCGGAGCACGCCGATCCAGTGGTCGAGCAGGCGGCGGTGGCGGAGCACCGCGAAGAGGATCGCCTGCAGCAGCGCGCGGTCCGCCGCCGCCAGTTGCCGCCGCCGGGCGTGGCGCTCGATGAGCGACTCGGCGTAATCCCGGCCGCGCGCCCACGCGGTCAGCGCGGACACGGCGGCCTGTCGGACATGGGAATGCTTCGCGGCCATGGTGGCGGTGGCCGGAACCCCTACACGAACACGCGGCCCGCGCACAGCGGAATCCGGGCGGGCGATGATGGATGGAAAGTCGATGGCTGGCCTTTCAATGCCCGTCATCACCCGATCATGGCCCGATTATCCCTGACTAACTTCGCCGTAGCAGGAGTCTCCGACTCCTTCGTTTTCAGGGAAAAGTTACCCCAAGTTTCTTATGATCGTCTGCAATTCCCCATAAAAACTAGGATTTCATCCGAAAGGCACTACAAAATCGTCAGCTTTTCATGAATGATTTGCGTGTGGGATACTC
>SLAV01000299.1 GCA_007126655.1 Haloferula sp.
AACCGCTGGAGCATCGGCACGCTGTCGGTGCTCCAGGTGGCGCTCCTCGCGGCGCTGCTGCTGGCGGCGAACTTCATTTCGCTGCGCCATTACCAGCGCGTGGACGCGTCGCGCGAGGGTGCCTACACGCTGTCCTCCGCCACCCTGCGCTATCTCGCGGAGGGCATGGAGGAGCGCGATCAGCCCGTGCGCTGGACCCTCGCGTTCCGCCGGGGCAGCCCGTATTACGAGCGCGTCCGCGCGCTGGCCGAGGAATACCAGCGCTGGTCGCGCGGCACGATCGTGCTGGAGGTCGTGGACCCGCTGAGATCGCCCGAGCGCGCCGAACAGGTGATGGCGAACTACGGCCTCACCTTCGCGCGCGACATGATCATCATCGACGCCCGCGACGACGACAGCGAGGTGATCACCATCGACGCCGCGGGCGTGCGCTCGCTCAATCCCCACGTCCGCATCGCCGTGGGCGACGAGATGATCGTGCGCCGCACCGACGGCCAGGGGCAGCGCCGCCAGGTCGGCTTCCAGGGCGAGGACGTCATGACGGCCCAGCTGGTGGCCGCCATCGAGGGCAGCCCGCGGCGGATGCTCTTCCTCGCCGACAAGAGCCGCATCGAGCACGGTGGCGATGAGTCTCAATGGCAGACGCTCGAACACACGCTGCGCATGCAGAACATCGAACTCACCCCGGCCCGCATCTCCGAGATGCGCGCGATCCCGGACGATGTGGAGGGGGTGGTGGTGGTGGCCCCGCGTTTCGATTTCACCGAGGAGGAGATCGCCATGCTCGAGCAATACTGGCAGCGGCCGCGCGCCGCCATGCTTTTCCTGCTGGACGCGGCGGAGACACCGCGCCGGCTGCGCGCGTTCCTCCGGGCGAACGGCGTCACGCCGCGGAGCGACCGCGTGATCACCCGCGAGGACGGTCGGCTGGTGACCTCGGCGCGGGGCACGTTCGCTTACGGGGTGGATTTCCTCGCCGACCTGTCCGGCCAGTCGGTCGTGTTCGACGGCGCGAGCGCGTCGCTTGAGGTGCGCGAGGGGGCGGACGATCTGATCGATCACGCGATCTTCCCGGTCTCGCTGGTGGACGTGGCTCCGGGTTTCTGGGGGGAAACGCGGTTCGGCGAGGGCAGCGAAACCTACAATCCCACCGAAGACCACGGCGGGCCGCTTTCCATCGCAGCGGCCGTCACGCGCGGCGTGGCCACCGACGACCGCTTCGCGGCGGACGTCTCGCGCATGATTGTGGCCGCCAACACCGACATCCTCCACCCCGACCACGCCCGCCCCGAGACGCTCGATTTCCTGGCTTCCTCGGTGAACTGGCTGGCCGACCGGGAAGCGCTGGTGGGCATTGGTCCGCGCTCGCTCGGCACCTACCGCCTGCCTTTGCTCGATGCCCAGGTCTCGCTGATCAACCGCGTGAACCTGGTTTTCCTGCCCGCGTTGTTCCTGCTCGCGGGCGCTTTCGTCTGGTCGTCCCGCCGCGCCTGAAGGTAAAATTCAGATCCCATGCGTTCCCCGCTTCTCACCCTCGGCCTCGCCCTGCTCACCGCAATGGTGTGCGCGCTGGCGGTATGGTTGGTCCAGCGCGGAAACCTCGATGAGATCATCGGCGCGCCGCGTGCGGAGCCCGGCGACCTGCTCTACCCGGAGTTCAGGCCCGACGCCGTCGCCCGCATCCATGTGCGGGGCAGCGGGGCGATCGCGGAGTTGGTCCGCGCCGACGGCGGCTGGCGGATGGATCAGCCATGGGCCGACCGCGCCGACTCGCGCGCCGTGGCGTCGATCCTCCAGTTCACCCAGGCACTGCGGGCCGAGGACGCCGGCGAGGTTGCCGAGACCGACCGCTCCGCCACCGGCATCCAGCCCGGCGGCGTCCGCGTGAGGTTGTTTGATGAAGACGGCCGCAGGCTGGCCGACTACAGCATGGGCGCGGGCACCCCGTGGATGGCCTCGGTGCGGCCGGATCCGGAGAGCGACGAGGTCGAATTGGTGCCCACCACGTTCATCGAGACGCGCGACCGGGGCCGCCGCTCCCACGTTTACATCTGTGCGGGGGACATTTCGCCGCTGTTTCGCAACGGCCTGCGCTACCTGCGCGACCATCGCCCGTTTTTCTTCAACCCGGCGGCGACGCGGAAGGTGCGGCTCGACACGCCCGAGGGCGAGCTGAGCATCGAGCGCGAGCACCCGTCGCAACCGTGGCGGATCACCAAGCCGCTGGAACTGTCCACCGAGGTCCGCGCCATGCGCGCGCTGCTCCAGGGCCTCCACGACCTGCAGGCGGTGGAGGTGAGGGACAGCGCGTCGTCCGCAGCGGATTCGGGAAACGGCCCGCGCATCCGCATCGGCCTCACGCCGTTCGCCGGGGATGACGATGCCGCCGCGGAAACCACGCTCACCATCCAACTGCCGGAGGATCCCGAGAAAAGCCTGGCCCCAGCCGACGTGAGCGACCGGCCCGGAGCGGTATTCAAAATCCCGGTGAAACCCGAGCCGGACCTCGTCTCGCTGGCCGACCTGCCGCTCTCGGTCAACAGTCTGCGCGATCCGACGCTCACCAACCTCAACATCGCCTCGCTGGCCACCATCGCGATCCGGCCGGTCACCGGCTCGGAAATCCACATTTCCCGCGAACCCGGAAGACCGTGGATGGCCGCCGTGGCGGACGAGTCCGGCGCCCCGTCGGAGACTTTCCCCGCCAACGAGCGCCGGCTCTTCGAGCTGCTCAACGCGGTCACCACGTCCAGCGCGGTGGCCTTCGAGACCGATGCCGCGGTGGACATGGCTCCATGGGGGCTCGACCGGCCGGTGCTGACGCTCGCGTTCCTCGGGCGCGACAACCAGTTGCTGGAACTCGACTTCGGCATCGACGGCCGCGGCGGCACGTTCGCCAACCGCCGCGGCACGCCGACCGTCCTGCGCATGGAGGACGACTTCCTCGACGTGATTCCGGTGCGCACGTTCGAGTGGCGGCAGTCGCGGGTGTGGTCGATCAGCAAGGTGGACCTCACCCGCCTCGTGCGCCTGCGCACGGGGAAGCCCGCCGAACTGCTCGAATACGACTGGATGCATGAGACATGGACCGCCGAGCGCGGCGGCGAAGACGCCACGCCCGAACTGGTGCGGTCGCGCGCGAACTTCCTGCTCGACCGGCTGGTTGGCATCGAGTGCGACCACTGGCTGGCGGCCGACGACAGCGCCGCCTTCACCGCCCTCGCCGAACCCGCCCTTCGGATCTCGGTATTCGAGAACGAGGTGGACGACCTCGGCGACAAGACCGGCGAGATCCGCCGCGACATCGGGTTCGCGCCCGCGCCGGAGCATCCCGGGTTTTTCTACGGCATCCGCCTCGGCGGCGAGCACCCGTTCCTGATCGACTCGGAGACGGTGCGGAACCTCGCCCTGCCGCTCTTCGAGGACGAATGATATCAAATGCCGGATGACGGACTCCTGCTCACCCGCCGGATACCCGGCAACGGTGATGGTCTTGGGGATTTTCAAGCGCGGGAATGCACATCGGTTTATCAGCGGGAATCCCCCTTGACAAGAGACCACTGAGGACACGAACCGGAAAACTGCGGTAGCAGGATGAGGCATTTCGCCAAGGGGACCACACGCGCCTCGCGTGTCCTCTTTGGCGGCTCCGTCAAAGCCATCCGCTCCCCCAAGGAGACCGACATCACCGTCAAAAGCATCCAAGAATACCACGCCTGACAAAACCTGTAGAACAATTCGTCCGCACCCCATCGAGCAATTCGATCAGGAATTCTCGTGAAGCGATGGACTGAAAATCAACCCGCCACCCCATCGAATAAATCCGCCAACGCCAGCGACGCGTCAATTTCCGGCAGCGCGATCACCGCATCCGCACCCGAGTGGATTTCCTCGACAAAACCGCCATCCGGCTTGCGCCGATCCAGTCGCACATGCCTCCCGGCCGGCTCCACCAGCATCAGCACTTTCAATGATGGCAGGGTGAGGTAGGCATCGCGTTTTTCGCCAAGGTCGATGCGGCGTGTGCTGTCGCTGAGCACTTCGGTGATCACCACAGGCTGATCCTGGAAATGATCCCCCGGCGGGTTTTCCGCACACACGACCATCGCATCCGGGTAGTAGAATCGCGTTTGGTTCACGGTCTCGATGCGGACCTTCGTATCGCTATTGAACGGGCGGCACGCCTTGCCGCGCAGCGCGGCTCCGAACGCGATCAAGGCGTTCGTGGCAACCGCATTGTGCCGGTTGTCGCCCCCGGCCATCGCATGGACGGCACCGCCGAGATACTCATGCCGGATGCCGGACTCCTGCTCACCCGCCAGATACTCGGCAACGGTGATCGGCCTGGGATGTTCAAGCGCGGGCATGCACAAGGGATAGCAGCGTCACCCCTCGTTGACAAGAAACCAGGGAGGACACGAACCGGAAATCCGCGGCAGCAGAAAGGCAGAATTTCGCAAAGGGGACCACACGCGCCTCGCGTGTCCTCTTTGGCGCCCCCGCCAAAGACAGGCTCCGCACACCAACCGGCCCGGTTTTCCCCGAAAGCACCGAAAACCTCGAAATCCTTTTCCTGCCGGGCGATTGGAATGCCACGGCAGATCGGTCGGCAAGCCTCACCACACCCCTGGATTTGCGACGTTTGTAATTGGAACTTTGCAAATGGCCGGGCGTGAACTTTGCAATCAGTCGCCACCCAAGAGAGCAATTTATCCGCACCTTGACATCTAAACGCATCATGATGCGCTCATGAGAACCACCGTCACCCTGAACCGTGATCTGGAACAAATTTTGCGCGAAACCGCGGTTCGAACACGCAAACCCTTCAAGAAAGTCCTCAATGACACGCTCCGCAGCGCCCTGGAATCCAAGTTGAGACCCGACACAATCGAGCGCTTTGTCGTGCACCCGAAACCCATGGATTTACGCGCCGGACACGACCCTGCCGGCTTCAACCGGTTGGCGGACGATCTTGAAGCGGAGGCCTGCCTCGAACCCCCCCGCAAGCTCACATCGCAGTCCTCATGATCCTGCCCGACGCGAACCTGCTGCTTTATGCCCACGATCAAAGCAGCCTCATCCTTCTGCCGGCGTTTCTTTTCGGTGAGCACATGCACCGGGGGAACATTGGCGGGGAATTTGGTTCAACCTGAATGGGATGCGGTCGGCCGGGCGAGGCGGACGCGGATGGTGCGGGTGGTGACGCGGCCGGAGTCGTCCATGGCCTGGATTTCGTAGTCGCCGACGGTGGGGCGCCAGTCCATCGATTCGGCGGGGGCGGTGGCGCCGAGGTAGCGGCGGTCGGCAAACCAGTGGATCTGGCGGGTGCCAGCGGCGGCGTGGGCTTGCAGGCGGATTTGGTTGCGCTCGCCGCCGCCGGGTTCGAGGTAGTAGGTGATGGATCGCTGCGGGCTGATGATTTGCGGGGCGGCACCGTGGCGGGCGATGGCTTGCTGGCGGCTTTCGGAAACATCGAGCAGGCTGTTGGCGCGGGGGAAGCCGGCGAGGCGGAATTGTTCGAGCCGGTCGGCGGACCAGACTTCGACGAGGCGGCCTTCGTGCTGTTGGTGGACTTTGCAGGTGGTGATGGGGGAAACGCCACCGATGAACCAGCTGGTGCGATGTTGCGGGCAGTGCGGGCAGACGAGGTCTCCGGAGATGCCGCAGGTGTGCACCCGGGCGATTTTCGGCGGGCGGGAGGCATCGGGGGTGGGTTCGGGGAGGTGCAGGGCGGTGGCGGTTTGCCAGAGCAGCGGGGCGGAGGTGTGGCTGGCGAAGAGGCCGGGCATGCCGCGACCGTTGAAATGGCCGACCCAGACGCACAGCACCCAGTCGCCAAGGACGCCGCACGCCCAGGCGTCGCGGAAGCCGTTGGAGGTGCCGGTTTTGTAGGCGAGGCCGATGGGTGCGCCGGGTTCGGTGGTGCGCAGGGCGTCGAGGGTGAGCCAGGCGGCTTCGGGGGAGATGCGCCCACTTTTCGGGTGGGCGAGTTCGGTGTAGAGGAGGGCCATTTCTTCGAGCGTCATCTCGGTGGCGCCGATGGCGAGCGCGAGGCCGTGGCTGCGATCGGGCAGGCGGACGCCGGAGGTGCGGAGGAAATGCTCGAGTCCGCCATGCGGCAGGCGGTTGGCGAGGTCGATGGCGGGGATGTTGCGGCTGCGGCGCAGGGCTTCGGCGGCGGCGATCGGGCCGAGGAATCCGCGGTCGCTGTTTTCCGGGTTGTAGCCGGCGAAGCGGCGCGGGGCGTCGTCGAGCAAGGTGTGCGGGTGGATCAGCCCGGCGTCGAGCGCGAGCGCGTAGATGAATGGCTTGAGCGTGGAGCCGGGCGAACGCCGGGCGCGCGTGCCATCGACCTGGCCGGCGATGAAGGCGTCGTGGAAATCGGCGGAGCCGACGCTGGCGCGGATCTCGCCGGTGGGCGCGTGGATGAGGATGGCGCAGGCATTGCGCAGGCCGCGCGCATACCATGCGTCGAGGAACCGGCGGATCGATTCTTCGATGCGGTGTTGTTGGTGGATGTCGATGTTGCTGGTGACGACGAGGGTGCCGGGTTCTTCGGCCAAGCGCCGCCGCGCATGGTGCGGGGCTTCGCGCGGGATCGGGGTGGGGGTGAGGTGGAATCTGCCATCGAGTTCGTTGGGTGGCTCGCCGCGGTGGGCGCGAAGGCGGGTCATGAGGCGTGCCTGGGCGGCGGCGAGAGACGGATTTCCATCCGCGCGCGGGCGGCGGCTGGTGGGGCTTTGCGGGATGGCGCTGAGGCTGGCGGCCTCGCGCAGGGTGAGTTCGGATGCGGGTTTCCCGCACCAGCGGAATGCGGCGGCGCGCACGCCTTCGACGTTGCCGCCGTAGGGAGCGATGGTGAAGTAGGCGGCGGCGATTTCTTCTTTGGAGTAGTGCCGTTCGAGTTGGATCGCGCGGAACATTTGGCGGGATTTCCCGGCAAGCGAGCGGGTTTCGAGGTTCCAGCGCAGGCGGCTTAGCTGCATGGTGGTGGTGGAGCCGCCGCCGAGTTTTTTCCGGCTGAGGACGCCCCATGTGGCGCGGGCGATGGAGCGGGGATCGACGCCGTGATGCTGGAAGAACCGGCGGTCTTCCATTTCCAGGGTGGCTTCGAGCATGGTCGGGGCGATTTGGTCGAGCGTGGTCGGCAGCCGCAGCATGCCGTCGGAGGTGGTTGTTAGAAAAATCACGTCGCCATCGCGATCGAGGACGGTGCGGGAGAATTCGAGGTCCGGTGGGAGGAGGTCGGGCTTGGGGAGGAGGGCGTAGGTGAGGGCGAGTACTGAGGCGAGAGCGAGGGTGGCGAGGGTGAGGGCTTTTGCGGCGAGTTTTGTGCGGTGCTTGAGAGGGCTTGGGGTGGAAGTTG
>SLAV01000196.1 GCA_007126655.1 Haloferula sp.
CCCACTTTTTCACGTCGGCCTGCTCGGCGGCGTCGAGCTTCCGCACGACCTTGGCGGGCGATCCGAGCACCAGCGAACCCGGCGGCACCTCCGTGCCCCCGGTCACCAGCGCCCCCGCGCCGATGATCGAGCGCTCTCCGATCACCGCTCCATCGAGCACGATCGCGCCCATGCCCACCAGCACCTCGTCCTTCACCGTGCAGGCGTGCAGGATGGCCGAATGGCCCACCGTCACCAGCTCGCCGACGTGGCAGCCGTAATCGTCGGCCAGGTGGACCACCGCGTTGTCCTGCACATTGGATCGCGGGCCGATCACGATTTCATTGATGTCGCCGCGCATGGTCGCGTTGAACCACACGCTGGAAAACTCGTGCAGCGTCACCCGCCCGATCACCTCGGCCCCCGGCGCGACAAATGCCGACGGATCGATCCGCGGCTCGTAATGAAGGAAATTCGATATGCCCATGACGCGCGAGGCTAGCGCGAAATTGTCGGCGGGCCAAGGCTGGATCAAACGCCCTGCGCCTCCACCGCCCTTGCACCCGGATTCGGAAAAACAAAACACGTAACCCGGACTCAATCGTCCGTGCCACCCGCATGCCTGCGGATGAACTCACCCACCCGCTTTTCATACTCGTTTCCCGCGAAATGATGGAGATCGACGTGCGCCGCGCCGGGAATTGACCAGATCTCCGTCGGCCCGCCGAGCGCGCCGTGAATGCGCTCCGCTTCGGCGGGCCGCGCGTGGCGGTCCTCCTTGCCGTGGATCACGAGAACCGGAACCGTCACACCCGCAGCGGCCTCCACCATGTCGAGCCGCCCCGGAGCGATGCCCACCAGCGGGCGCACCATCGCGACCAACAGCGGCGACAGCACGCGACCGGGGCGTCCGAACCGGATTTCCAGCCGGTTGCGGATGCCGGTGGGCACGTCCGCGAAAACCGCCTCCACCACCATCGCCTCAGGCGGCTCCGCGTAATCCGCCATCAGGGCCGCGGCCCCTCCGAGGGATGTCCCGATCACGGCGACCGGAAGCCCCTCGTAGCGTTCCCGCAGATACGCCACCGCGGCGGTCGCGTCCATCGCCTCGAGATGGCCAAGCGTGATGCGCCCGCCCGCGCTCTCGCCATGCGCCTGGAAATCGATGGCCAGCGTGTGAAAACCCATGTCGCGCAGGAATGCCGCCCGCCCGGACATGTCACGGCGGTCCGCGCGGATGCCGTGCAGCAGCAGTATTGCGCCGCCCGCATCCTCGCTCTCGGCAAGCCACCCGCGGATTTCGCTTCCCGATCCACTCGGAAATGCAACCTCCACCGCACCCGAATCCGCCGGCGGCGGCCCGATCACGCGCGGCACCGGAGCGACCAATTGGCTCGCCACAAGCCACAAACCACCGGCACCCGCGCAAAAGGCAACAGCGCCCACCACAAGACACCGCGCGATCCAACGTTTCACTGAAATTCTCATGGGGTCGCGATCTCTCACGCAGTTTCCCAATTTTTGTTCCAGAGCGACAGAGAAAAACATTTTGAAACAAGGCATGGAATGCCGGTCGATGAAATCCACCTTTCCGCATGATCGACCTGGCATTGACGCACTCCCCTTGATTTCCAGTCCACACCACCCTAGATTCGCCCGCGGCAGCCATCGTGACGGCGATTTTCCGCGGACCCGATCATCACTGCTTTTGTCAAAAATCACCAATCATCATGCCAACGCCAAAACCCATCCAATCCATCGCGCTTCCATTCACGGGAAAAAAAGCATTGTGGCGTGATGGTGAAATAGAAGTCAAACTGCGGCGGTCCCGCCTGGCACCCCTGTTGACCGGTGCCGCGCTGGTGTTCGCAGGCGGCATTTCAGCCGAGCCGTTGGTCATCACTCCGGACTCCGAGGACTTGATCGTCGGGCAGCGGCAATCCGGCGCGCCATTGACCAACGGCTATCACGAGAATCCGAGTCAGAGCCTCGGCGTGGGCATACCGGGTGCCGCCGGATCGCGGTATCACCGGAACGCAGTGATCGGTTTCGAACTGCCGGTCCTGAACCCGGGCGAAGTGATCGACGACGCATCGTTCCAAATCACGATCACCAGCAACAACACCGTGGGCGGGGCGAAACCCGTCGCTCTCTACGGGCTATCGACCGCCAATCCGCAGAACACCGGAACCTCGCTGTTCAGCACCGACACGGAATCCGGCACGACGGCGAACATGACCCACCCGCTGATCAGCGCGACCTTTGCCTCCACCGGCGACAGCTCGGGCAGTCCTTCGGCCGATGTCACCGAGTTCATCCGGTCGTTCTACACTGGAAACGTCCCGCACCGGTCGGAGGTCTTCTTCCGCATCAGTCCCACCGAGGACATGTGGCCAAGCGTCAACCGGCTGGATTTCACGAAAGGCAGCGCCCGCCTCGAAGTGACGACCGCACCCGGCCCGGAGACGCTCTACACCCGGATCGGGACCGATCCGTCATTCGAGGAATTGATCGATGCCGGCATTATCGTGCCGGGGGTTTCATCACAAACCAACACGGTTCCGGGCTCCACGGTTTACATCAACCAGCCGATGTTCGAGGAACTGGCCGGTTCCAGCGGTCCGGTCCCGGGGGCGATCCGCATGCACAACCAGGTCAATCCCTCGGTGCTCAACCAGAATTTCTCCCGCTATCCGCGCTGGTATCGGGAGGATGGCAATGTGCAGGTTAAGCGCTTGTTCGAAGGCGAGCAGAACGCGCGTTTCGGCATTGGTGAGGACGGATCGCCAGGGCGGATCGAGACGTTTTTCACCCCCTTCACCATTCAGCCCGGCACCTGGAGCGTCTGGGAGGGAACCTACACCTTCGTCGAACCGCTGGGATCAACGATTTTCCAGCTTTTCCACGAGGGCGGGCAGCTCTGGGCCTTTCACCTGCGCATGCGGACGGACGGCACCATCACGTTCAACCGCCGCAACAACATTCCGGGACTGCCGAGAAACATCATCATCGCCACCGACATGACGGGGAAATCGATCCGGTTCCGCGTCCGCTCCGACGGGCACAACTACGAACTCTACAAAAAAGTTCCGTTTGAAGATGAGGACTGGGAGTTGGTGACCACCGGCAGATACACCCCGGCCGTCGATAACCGGATCAGCCTCCGCTGGGGCATGTATGTCGGTTCGCAATCCGGTCAGAGCGTGTCCCGGGACGGAATGATGTTCGTCAGCGGCGTGAGCCGCACCACCTCCACGGAACCGGGAGTCGCTCCGCCCGATCCTCCGCCGCCGGTCACCAAATACTGGGACGGCAACGGAGCCGCAGCCGGATTCGGCAACGCGGGAGGAGTCTGGAGCGATCCCACCATTGGCAGCACCACCCAGGGGTGGAGCACCGATGCCACAGGCGGCACGCTGCCGGACGATCTCTCGACCTTTGTCCTCGACCCCGTGTTCTTCGGCACCAACACCGCCGGCCGCGGGCTTGGCACGGGCACCATCACCGTGGACGGAACCGTATCCTGCGCGGACATCACATTCGGCTCGCAATCCGGAAACATCACACTCACCGGCGGGGAGATTTTCCAGGGTGGCGACCGCGTGATCACCGTGGCCGGAAGCGGCGACACCCAAACCATCCACTCCGAACTGTCCGGATTCGGAACCCGCACCATCGGCGGCCAAGGCACGCTGGAGCTTTACGGCGAAAACACCTTCACCGAGGCCCTCACCATCGGCGACAAAACCAACACACTGCGCCTGCGTTTCAATACCATCGCGGATGTCGATGGCGGGCCGTCCTCGCTGGGCGCCCCGGTCACGGCGGGCAACGGCATCATCCAGATCGGCGCGGTGTCGCGCACATCGACGTTCGAATTCGCCAACGCCACCGCAGCCCAATCCACCAACCGCCGCATCCGCATTGGCAGCGACAGCAACGGATCCGGTGGTGCCACGATCCTCAACAACAATGCCAATCCGGCCCACACGCTCGAATTCACCAACTCATCGTTCAACGTCGCCGCCACCGGCATCTCGAACACCAACCGCACGCTCACGCTCGGCGGGTCCAACACGGGCGACAACATCATCCACGGCAACATCGTCAACAATGTCGGCACCACCGGCGGCAGGTTGGCGCTCACGAAAACGGGCGGCGGAAAATGGGTGCTCAAGGGGGCGAACACCTACACCAACGCCACCAATGTGAATCAGGGCACACTCGCTCTCGTCGGAGCATCCTTGACGTCCACGGTCAACGTTGCCTCCGGCGCACGTCTCGGATTCACGCTCGGCGAGCCCTCCTCCACCACGTCCACCGCCAACCTCGGCAACGCCACCATCCAAATCACCGGCACCCCGGCCGAAGGCACGGACTATCTGCTCTTCACCGCGGACGAGGGCATCAACGGCATGCCGGCGCTTGCGGGCGTGTTTCCCGACCACGAACTCGAAGTGCGCGACGGGGGCGGCACGCTCCACCTCGCCTACATCGAGCCGCCCGCCCCGGATTATCCGTCATGGGCGGCGGAAAACGTCGGCGGCCAGGGCCCGGCGGAGGACTTTGACGGCGACGGCGTGCCCAACGGAATCGAGTTTTTCTTCAACTCGGCCCCCGGCTTCACCGCCCTGCCCATGCTCGACGCAAACAACACCGTCACCTGGCCCAACGGCGGCAACATCCCCGCCTCCGAATACGGCACCGCATTTGTCTTGCAGACATCGGGCGACCTGGTGAACTGGACCGACGTGCCCGTCGGCGATCTCGATGAGAACACCGGCGAAATCGGCACCCCCGGCAACCTCACATACACCCTGCAAGGCCCCGCCCCGCGATTCGTCAGACTCCGCGTCACCATCGAGTGAGCGCCCCGTTTCCAACCCTTCGATCCGTCGGCAAGCCCTGGCGGCCCGGATCACCCGATGGATTTCGCGGCGATTGACCCTCGGTGGTTTTTCAAACAGTCTTCAATGATGAGTGGTTCGGATCATGCGTCCGGAGAGAACCATGCGACTCCCCAATCGGCGCACGTGGTTTTCACGCGCAAGTGCATTGGCGCGTTGGCAGCCGGGGCGGGGCTGCTTTGGACCACCGGCATCGTGTTTTCCACGTCCTGGTTTTCCGGACAATCGGCGCGCGACTGGTGGGAGTGGATGATGCTGCTGCCATTCATGGCGCTGACGCTTCTGATCCTCGTGCCCGGGGTATTGCTAATCTTCCACGGCGTCCGCCTTTTCCGGGCGGCGGTCGCGCATTCGTTGAAAATCATTTTCGGCACCGTCGCCTTCCTCGTGGTGCTGGCCGCCGGCGGGAGGACGGCCGAATGGATGTCCCCATCCCTTCCCGATTGGTTCGACGACGGGTTTTTCATGCTGCTGGCCGGAGCAATTGCCATCCCGTTATACGCGTGCGCCACCCGGTCCGTGATGGCACAGCTCACCGGCCGGACTCCCGCCCATTCCGAATTGTTCGGACGCAACGGCCTCTTTCTGATGGCGCTGCTGTTGTGGCTCGCCCTCCAGTCCGTGGCATCCGGAATCATCGAGGCATTCCCGGATAACGAGCGATACTGGTTCGCGGGCTTCGTGCTGCCGATCCTCATCCCCATGGTGGCATATCACTACGCGCGATACTGCTTGTCGGACGCCCGTGCATCGGAATGAGCGCGCAAGGACATCGAGTCTCCACGCAAAAACCCGTCCGCAATGGCAATCCCGCAAGCGGAGCCGGGGTGTTGGGAAAACCAATCGCCACAACCGGGGTGCGCATCATCAGACACCCATCGCCGGACCTACGAAAACCAAGCGGTTTTCATCGACCGCGCATTCAAGCCCGCCGGCAAACTGGAGATGATGCTCCGGAAATCGGGTTTATCCGTGATGCCGGCGACGCCTGAGCATCAGCACGCCTCCAAGTCCCAAAAGGGCCAGCGAGCCGGGTTCGGGGATGATGATGCCGGTGAACGTCAGGTCATCGATAAACGCATTCCGATTCACGTTGTTGCCTCCGCCGGAGAAGTCGGAGGTCACACCATAGTTTGCCACGAACGTGAACGTCACCTCGGTGTTTGACAGGTTGGTCAGGCCGTCGAGCGAAATGATCTTCGATTTGGAGGTGAAATCCGGGTTGCCCCCCGATGTGACGGAGTTGGTGACGATGTCCGGGCTGAGGCTGCCGAAAGAGACGCTAAGGTCCCATTGGCTGAAGGTGTCGTTCGTGCCTTGCCGGGTATCGATGCCATCGATGAAGCTCATTTCATTCAACTGATCGGCGTTGATCCGATTTAAAAAGAAACGGTGAAGGTCGCGAGGTCTTGATCACGAAGGTTGCGCTGGAGGCGATCAAAATCGGCACTGGGTCCGGCACCCCGGTTGCCGGTGACTTCGGTCTCGAAATCCCCGGCCACGACACCCGCGCCGGCGAAGTCATTGGTGGTGGCGGACGGAGTGCCGCCGGTGAAATCATAGACGATGGCCGCGGCATCGGCTTGATCACCGATGGATAGGCCGATTGCGGACGTTGCGGTGAGAATGAAGATCGCTCTGATTTTCATCTCTGTTGGGTATTTGTTTTCGGGGATTTTTGTTAAAAGCATGATCAGGGAACGATTTCCGTGACGGTCACGTCATCGATATACCAGCCCATGAAATCCGCTTCAGCACCACCGGTGCCGTTCAGAATCCACTCGATGCGGATCATCGAGCCAACCGGCAGCGCGTGCGGGCCGCTGGTCTCCCAGGGTGCCTCGGTGATGTCGGGGTCGGTGACGGTGAGTGGGAAATCCCCGCCGACGATTTCATCGCCGGTTCCGGTGTCGTAGATCCGGACCACGGCGGAGTCGCCCTCATGAAGATCGATGGCTTGGGCGAAAGTCAGTTCGGCGGCGGCCACTTCAGTGAGGTCGATCTCGGGCGAAATCAGCCGGCTGTTGTCGGTGGGATCGGCGTAAAATCCCGGATCGCCCGCGCCATCATCATAGGCTCCGAGATTGGTGCCCCATGCCCTGCCGGTCCCGGGATCCGCGTCATTACCGGCATCCACAGTACCTCCCAGGCCACTGGAGTCCGGCGTGCCTCATTCCCAGGCGGTGCCTTCGTCGGCGCTGGCGGTGAAGCCGCCATCGTCCTCCTCGAAATCCACATCCAGCAAGGGCGGCGGCGGCGGCGCGGCGGTTTCCCGCATGGCGAAAAAGCGGTGTGGATCCGTTGAGGGCACGGCGGTGAGCGTGGTAATGGACCCGGCGGCCGGAATCCCCTCGTAAACCATCTCACCGACCTCATACACCGGCCATTCCGCGACCGGTGTGCCGAGATCCAGGCTGCTCAGCAAGTCGTAAACCTTGCCGTCCTGGCTGTCCCATTCGAAGTCGAAGTCGGCCTCGTTCGGCGAGATCCGCAAGGCGAACCGCTCGACCGGACCGAGCGTGCCGGTGAACGTCAGATCATCGATAAACGCATTCCGGTTCACGTTATTGCCTTGAGCCGAGAAATCGGGACTCACACCGTAATTGACCACGAATGTGAAGGTCACCTCGGTGTCGGACAGATTGGTCAGGCCTTCGAGCGCGATGGTGTTCGATTTGGAAGTGAAATCCGGATTGACTCCCGACGTGACGGAGTTGGTGACGATGTCGGGGGTGAGGCTGCCGGTTGAGACGCCCAGGTCCCATTGACTGAACGTGTCGTTGGTTCCCTCCCGGGTATGGATGCCATCGATGAAGCTCATTTCAGTGAGGCTGATCGGCGTTGACCCGATTTCGATCGTGATGGTGAAGGTCACCTCTTGTGAGTCTCGAAGATTGCGCTGCAGCCGCTCATACACATCACTGGGTCCGGCAACAACGCCAGGGGTGTCCGTTACGACGTCCCCGGCCGTGACACCGGCATCCTCGAATTCGTTGGTGGTGGCGGACGGGCTGCCATCGGTGAAGTCGTAAACGATGGTTAAGGCGGCGGCTTGAGCGCCGAATAAAAGGCCGATCGCAGCCGTTGCGGAGAGGAGCGGGGTAGAGTGGCATTTCATGGCTGAAAGGATTTTTTTAATTTCATATTCAATCCGCTCATTCCGACACAAAGCGGAATGCGACGCAATCGGAATCGCCGGAAAAAAACTCACCTTTTTCCAATCATCGGCTTGTCGAGAAATATGCCGCCGGCTCCGGATCATTCAAAAATGACCTTGATTCATCAACGCCCATTTGGGTTACTCCTCGTTGATCAAGCGCAGGTGGCGAGTCTTTCACATCCACCCCGGTGGCAGTGACGCTTTGGTGGCTGCCAGTTGCCGGTTTCCAGCGATCCTTCATCCCCTCGACTCGATATTCGGGAGAGATGGCTTCCAGAGGTATCCGGAACGACCACGCCCATCAAGTAATCGTCCTGAAACATTTGATCTGGAAGGCAACGAGCATAGCTCCATGGAGACTCCCTCCGAAAGTAGCACCCCGCGCGCGGGTGTGAAGGGATCCCCCACCCCGCCTGGTCCCACGAAGCGGTTTTTTTTCGTGACCGGATTCGGGGCCGAAAGGGCACCATACAGGATCTGCTAGGAAATTTGGGCAGGGATTTTGATTGAATTATTCACCTAAATAATTGATTATCAAGGAGTGCCGCCGGGGGGACTCGAACCCCCACGCCATTGCTGGCAGCGGATTTTAAGTCCGCGGCGTCTACCATTCCGCCACAGCGGCATTTGTTCCGGGTGCGTGGCCGGAGGTAGGTTCGCAGGTGCGGGCGGGGTTGTCGAGGGTGTGGATTGATGGGGGAAGAAGCAGGAGCCGGAGGCACCTTGCTACGGGGTGTTCTGTTTGGCTTCGAATTCGGCTTTGGCGGCTTTGCGGCATTCGGCGACGAAGTGGTTGCAGGCTTCGCGGCACATCAGCGGGATCGCTTTTCCGGGGGCGGCATCCGAGGGGATGCCGTCGTAACGGCTGGCCTCGCTGTCTTCGAGCGGGGTGTTTTCGTCGATGCGCCAGAGGATTTTTTTCGCGCAGGCGTGGGCCGGGCCGCAGACTTTTTGCACCAGCGCCTGGGCACCTTCGTCGCTGATGGTGCCGGCGTAGCGGTACATGCCGGTCTGGCGGTTGAGCTTGTCGCGGAGGTTTTCGACCTGGAGGTCGCCGCGCTCCCGCGCGAGCCAGAGACCGACGGCGGCGGGGTAGATGTGGTCGAGCGCGAGGCGGAGGTCGGGGGCGTTTTCGAGCAGGATGACCCAGCCTTTGACGAGATCGGTGCGGCCCTTGGTGAAACGGAAGTCACCGTCGGCGGCGTAGATGGAGATGTCGCGCCCGGCATCCGGGCCGTGGTGGGTGGCGAGGCCGCCGAAGTCCGGCCCGGCGGCTTTTCCGGCATCCTCGAAATGGCAGAGGGCGTAGGCGTGGCCATGCAGGCCGGGAAGGATGGCGACCTGGCCGATGTGGCGGATGCCGTCGGCGACGCGGGCGGCGAGTTGTTCGGTGAGCGTCATGCGGGGAGTGCGGCGAGGTGTTTGAGGTCGAAATCGCGGACCTGGTCGAGGATCACGTTGGCCATGAGCGGTTCGGTGCCGATGGCGGAGGAGTAGAAGAGGGTTTTGCCGTGGAGGTGGTGGGGGTTGTGGCGGAAGACCTCGCGCTGGCTGGCGGCTGCTCCGACCTCCTTCTCGATGCCGAGGAGGACGGGGATGTCCTGGTAGGAGTGGAGGCCGTCGGCGATGAAGAAGGGAACGACAACGACATTGGGCGTGGCGGCGTTCTTGTGCCAATCCGCGACGAACGGCTGCTCCTCCATGTAGGCGTCGAGCACGGCGGCATAGCCTGCGCCGGATTCGGCGATGAGGCGGGCCTGGTCCTTGATGGCCTTGGTCGAGTTTTTGTTCATCCCGGTGCCGTGGCCGGTGATGATGAGGCTGGTCTGCGCGGGATCGACGCCGGGGGCGACCTCGGCGGCGCGGCGGAGGATGAGCTGGGTCATCGAGGAGTGGACGCCGACGGGGAGGCAGTAGTGCCATGTTTTGCCGTGATGGTTTGTGGTTGTGGGGCCGTCGAGGCCGAGTTCGCGCGGGATCACGTCCTGGGTGAAGTAACCCTCGCTGATGAAATCCGGGACGACGTACACTTCCGGCGCGTCGATCATGTAGGCGGCCTCGCGCATGGAGGGTTCCTCCTTCCAGAAGCAGCAGTGGACTTCGGCGAAGAGCCCGCGTTTCCGCACTTCGGCTGCGTGATCGAAGTAGGGGGTGGAGGAATCGGGGTTTTCCGTGGAGCCGTGCCCGACGATGAGCAGGGCGGCATGTGGCTTGGGTGCGATCGGCATAGGGCGGAACTTGGCGATGGTTTGCGGGATTGCAAGCGCGGGCGGGCGCTGGCTTGATCGGGGGGTGGCGATTTTCCGCGATCTCGAATGCTGGATCGACCCCGTTGCGCGCGACGGTCCGCACGCGATGGCGGTGGACGAGTGGTTGTGCGGTTTGGTTGAGGTGCCGTTGCTGCGGGTTTACCGGTGGGACGGGGCGTGGGCGAGCGTGGGGTATTTCGGGCGGCTGGCGGATGCGGAAGCGCGCGGCGATTGTCCGGACTGGGTGCGGCGGATCACGGGAGGGGGGGTGGTGGACCACCGGGCGGACTGGACGTATTCGCTGGTGATACCGAAGGACGATCCGGTGGCGGCGCGGCGCGGGGCGGCAAGTTACCGGACGATCCACGAGGTGCTCGCCGGGGTGTTGCGGGAGGAGGGGCTGCGGTGCCGCCTCAGCTCGGGTGAGGCGGTGGCGGGAGAGGCGCTTTGTTTCGCCAATCCGGTGGATCACGATGTGGTGGGCGATGGTGGAGTGAAGATCGCCGGAGCGGGGCAGCGGAGGTCGCGCCGGGCGTTGCTACACCAGGGGTCGGTGGCGCTGCCGGCGGAGGGCCGGGCCTCGGAGACGCGCGCGCGCGCGCTGGCTGGGGCGCTGGCGTCCCGTGTGCGGGAGGTGGGCATACGACCGGACGACGACGTTGTGGAGCGCCTGGTGGCGGCCCGCTACGGGAATGCGGCGTGGTTGCGGCGGCGGTGATTGTATTTCAGACGAGCGACGTTGCTTGCAAGAGGGGTGGCAGATGATAGGGTCGGTCCATGACTGAAAACTCACAACCCACAGCCACGCCGCCACTCACCGACAAGCTCAATCTGGTTCTCGCGGATTCCTACGCATTGATGTCGCTGACGCATCTCGCGCATTGGAACGTCGAGGGGCCGGGTTTCTTTGCGCTGCACACCGCATTCCAGACGCAATACGAGGAATTGTTCACGGCGGTGGACGAGATTGCCGAGCGGGTGCGCGCGATCGGCTGCTACGCCATTGGCGGACTGGAAACCCTTGCAGCCGTGGCACGGATTCCCGAATTCACCTCACCGATCTCGCAGGAGGGATACGTCGAGGCATTGGTCGCCGCGAATGAAAAGCTGGTGGCGGACGCGTGCGTGGCGCGGGATGCCGCGGCGGACGCGCATGACCCGGAAACCGAGGACCTGATGATCCAGCGGATCACGCTGCACCAGAAAACCATCTGGATGCTGAAGAGCTATCTGAAGTGATGAGAACCGGGCCGGGAAGCGGGATCATTCTTCCTCGTCCTCTTCTTCCGGCCCGGCGGAACCGGATTCGTCTTCGCCGGCAGCAGCTTCGACTTCGTTTGTTTCCTCGTCGATGGCGGTTGGTTCCCCGCCTGTGGATTCGGAAACATCCGGTTCATTCGCATCCGGCCCGGCTTCCCGAGTGGATTCGGTCGGCTCCGGGGATTCCAGGCCGGTGGTTTCCTCCGGATCGGAATCCTCTTCTTCGGGTTCGGCGGGCGGTTCGACGGTGACTGGGACTTCGGCGTCGAGGATGGCGATCCGGCTGGCGGCCGTGTCGTTGAAAGGGCTGGTAGGGAAATCGTTGCGAACGCGGGTGAAATGGCTCCTGGCCTCGTCGATGTCGCCGGCTTGCTGCGCGAGATCGCCGAGGCCGATCAGTGCGAATGGCGCGAGGTGGATGCCTGCCGGACGGGCATCGATGAGGGTGCGGAAAGCCTCGGCAGCTTCACCGGATTTTCCCATTTCGGCCAGTTTCGAGCCGAGCGAGGCGAGCGCGGTGGGGCGGGCGGGGTGGTCGCCGGCGGTGGCGATGAAATCGCGGAGTGTTGTGACGGCGTCGTCCCGCTGGTCCTGTTCCCACTGGGATTCGGCGAGGAGAACGGCGGCGCTGCCGGCGGCGCGGCTTTCGCCATGGTTTTCGAGGACAGTCCGGAGAGATTCGATATCGGCCGCCGCCTCGTGGATGGCGTGGCCACCCGCGGTCTCGCGGCCCTCGCGCAGGCCGTCGTTGATGACGTATGCGGCGACGGCGGCGGCGGCGGCAAGGCCCAGGACGAGGATTTTCCTGTGGTGTTCGTCGAGGAAGGTTTCGAAGGCACCGGGGCCCTGGGAGATTTCGCCGAGCGCGCCGGCCGGCATGTCCGGGCTGTCCTCCGGTGCGTCCGGAGTGTGGGTTTCCTTAGGTTTCTTGGCCATGAAGCGGATGGGTGCGAGGATGGTCGGGAGGGCGATGAAAGCGGGCGGGGCGGCGAAATCAATGCGGAACTGGCGCGCCGGAGGGAATTTTTACCACAAATGGCGGAATCAATCGTGTTGCGGGGGTCCCGGGGCGAATGCCTCCTCTGGGTCGTAGATGCGCGGGGGTGGCTGGTTGATGATGCGCTCGCTGGCTGGGGTTCCCCGGGCGTCGTAAAGCGCCTCGAGCGCGCGGGCCACGCCGTGGGTGGGAAAGCGCTCGCGCACGCGCTGCCAGTAGAGGCCGAGTTGTTCAACCGCGCGCTCCTCCGTGCCGAAGAGATCGATGGCGAGTGCCTTGGCGTCGGCCTCGGGGTTCTCCCACATTTCGAGGGCGAAGAGGACAGAGAGCAAGGTGGGGGCGTGGTGGGCGGTGGATTCGGCGTGAAGTTCGCGGCCGAGGGCGAGCGCCTCCGCCTCGCGGCCGGAGACGCGGGCGAGGGTGTAGAACTGGAAGCGGCGGGCGTATTCGGGCGCGCCTTCGATTTCCGCGGCGCGGGCGTAGGATTCCGCGGCGGCGAGGAAAGAGGCCTCGGGATCGCCGAAGGCACGGATCTTGTTCGGATCGCGCAGGAGAAATCCGCGCTGGACGTGGAGCGGCCAGGCATCGGGCATGTTGCTGATGCCCTGGTCGAGAATTTCGAGGCCGCGAACGATGGACGAGCGCCACGCCTCGCGGCGTCGCAGCGCGGGGAGCGCCGACTGGTTCTGGTAGTATGCGGCGGCGTTGTATGCCTGGTGCCAGGAGGCGGTCTCCCAGTAGTAGCGGGTGCGCGGGGCGAGATCGACGATCAGGCGGTAGGTTTCGTCCACATTCGACCACCGTTGTTCGGTGAAAAACCCGAAGGCCCGGAGATTGAGAAAAGTGGCGACGAGCGTGCGCAGGCCGCCGAGGGCGACGGCGGCGCTTGTCTGGCCGATGCGCTCGCGGGTGGAAATGTCGAGCGTGGCGGGCATCAACCCGGCGGCGCGCATTTCGGCGGTGAGCCTGTGCTCGACGGGCATGCGTGCCGCGCCGGTGACGATGACGGCCAGGGCGACGATGCCGGTGCGTTTCCAGACTTTCATGACGGGGATTCAGAATTCCTTTTCCGCGAAGATGAGCCACGAGCAGAGCGTGTAGAAGATGACATAGAACAGGCCCACGCCGATGAGTTTCGCCATCACGGCGATGGAGACCAACTGGCCTTCAATCACGGCATCGACCACATTGAAAAGCTGGAAATCCGGGAGGATCAGGGACACGAGCAGGGAGACGCCGCGGGCAATCCAGCCCTCGCCATCCGCCCCGCCGGCGAGCCAGGCGGAGCGCAAGTCGGCCTGGAAGTGGCCGATGAAGTAAATCAGGAAACTGATCACCGCGGTGAACAGGGTGCTGGTGGAAAACGTGGAGACCAGCATCGCGACGGCGGCAATGACGGCGGCACGTAGGAAGACGGCGAGCACGGCGGCCTGGAGCGACCAATTCGGCCCCTGGGCGAGGGTTTCGGCGCGGAGTGATTCGCGGGCCTCCTCAGTGTAACCCATGGCGGCGGCGAGCGTCATCTGCTGGTCGAGCACGATCTGGGTGCGGATGTGCAGCACGGCGGTCATCAGGATGTCCATGGCGAGCAGGGAGACAAAGATCAGGGCGAGCACGCCGAGCAGTTTACCGGCGAGGTAATCGAGGCGCGGGACGGGCTTGGCGAGGATGGTGTAGAGCGTGCGGTCCTCGACGTCCTTGGGCAGGAGCAGGGCGGTGGCGACGACGGCGAGGACGACGGAGAAGAGGGTCATGGCTCCGAGCGACCAGCTTTTGATCGAGCGCAGCACATTGGCCCCGATGGCCTCGGGGCCGGTGTGCTGGGGCATGTCGAAGAAGTTGCTGGCGATGGCGATGACGCCGAAGACGGCGAGGAAGTAGAACACCTTCATGCGCACGAGCTGCGTGAATGTATTCGACGCGATCACCAGGGTGCGGCCGATGTGGGTCGCGCGGGCGGCTTGTGGTTCGTTCATCAATGGTCCTCCCTTCCGATGGTTTCGCGCAGGAACAGGCGTTCGAGCGTGGTTTTGGGGCGGCCCTCGCGGATGATCGAGGCTTTTCCGGGATGGCCGGCAACGAGTTCGCGCACGGCGGCGACGAGGGTTTCGTCGGCGTCCTTGAGGATGATCTCCGTCTGGTCCTCGATGGCGATGAGATCCTCGAGGCGGCCCTCGCGGATCATCCGGCCCTCGTAGATGATGCCGACGTGGTCGCAGACCTCCTGGACCTGTTCGAGCAGGTGCGAGCAGAGGAACACGGTGATGCCGCGTTCGCGCAGGCGCATGACGAGGTCGCGGATCTGGCGGGAGCCGACGGGATCGACGCCGGCGGTCGGCTCGTCGAGGATCAGCAGGCGGGGCTCCTGGACGAGGGCCTGGGCGAGGCCGATGCGCTGGAGCATTCCCTTCGAGTAGCCGCCGACGCGGCGGTGGCGCGCGCCCTCGAGATCGACGAGTTCGAGCAGCTCGCCGATGCGTTCGCGCAGGGCTTTTCCGCGGAGTCCGCAGAGCTTGCCGTAGAAGGCGAGGGTTTCGGCGCCGCTGAGGTGTTTGTAGAAATACGGGTTTTCGGGGAGGAAGCCGACGTCCATGCGGGAATCGACCTTGAGGGAATCGCGCCCGAAGATGGCGCAGCGCCCCGCCGTGGGCGCGAGCAGCCCGAGCAGGGCCTTCATCGTGGTGGATTTCCCCGAGCCGTTCGGGCCGATCAGGCCGTAAACCTCGCCGGGCATGATGCGGATCGACACCCCATTGACAGCGCGCAACGGAAGCCGCCGGAACGACGTCCGGAAGTCCTTCACGAGGTTCTCGATCTCGACCGCCGGCGTGGTTTTCTCCTCCATTTCCCTGGCCATTACAATCAGAGCGTCAAGCGCCTGCCAACCAGCAAATTGTTTCCCGCCGGGTTGATCGATCGGAACTCACACCGCTGCCTGGCGGAGAATGACGGGCCCCACTTTTCCCTGAGAAGGGAAGGAGCCGGAGGCACTTTCCGGGAGCGATGGCCGCTATCTGGTGCGGACCAGGACGTTCCAGGGTGAGAACCAGCCGCGTGGGTGATCTTCGCTGAAGCCTCCGTTTTCGACGAAGAGGTATTGGGTGCCGTTGACGGTGCGGGCCCGGATGGAGAGGGCCTCGCTTTCCTCGAGATTCATGAGTTTGCCGTCGGTCCAGATCCACATCGGGTCGTGGGTGCCGCCGCGGGAGTGGAAGGTGAGCGACTGGTAGGCGGACTCGAATTCGGGGTTTTCGCGGGGGCTTTGGAATTCGTCGGGGTCGTTGACCTGGTCGATGACCTCCCAGGTGCCGACGGTTGCGAGGTTTTCTTCGAAGCGCCCGTTGAAGCGGAATTTCCCCCGGTCGGGATCGGCGTCGGGGTCGCGGTCGTCGGGGTCCTGCATTTCCTGCCATTCGGAGGTTTTCATCGGGACGCGGCTGAGGGCGATGCGGATGTCGGCTTCGCTGATTTCGGGCATTTTCATTTTCTCGAACCATGCGCTGAGGTAGGCGCGCTCCGGGCGGATTGCGGCGATGGCGACGGTGACCGGCCGCCCGCTCATTTCCTCGGCCGTTCGCTTGTCGATGTAAAATCCGCGCGGGTTCGGGCGGGTGCGCCCGCCGAAGCCGCCCTGTTGGTGGACGGCCCTGCCATTGATGTAAACGATGAGCGGCCCGCCCTGGTGCGAGTGGATGTTGCCACCGAGGAGGAACCGGTAGCGGTGGTCGGGCTTGATGACGGGGAAGTTCATGGTGGTGCGCATGAAGAGAATCTCGTTTTCCCAGAGGGTGTTCGGCGGTTCGCTGCATGCGCAGAAATTGTTTGGGCAGCGCCGCTCGACGGGCTTTGCCTCGCCATCGGTGTTGGCGAAGGGGGCTTTGCCGCGTTTCCAACCGGCCCTTGCGGCGTCGAAGGCCGGATCGAACCATCGCCCGAGCCCCTCCGGCATGTGTCCCTCGAGCATGAGGTGATCGCGGGTTTCGATGGCGGAAAATGCGGTTTCCCGGCGCTCTTCGGCGTCCTCGCGGGCGCGCTCCAGGTTGCTCTCCGCGCGCTCGAGTTCGCGGTTCCCGCCGGATCTGTCGGCCCGGAGCTGGCGCACGCGTTCCTCGGCTTCTTCGGCGCGCTCGATGGCATCGCGGGCCTCGCGAATCCGGCGGTCCGCCATGTGGCCCGCGCGGTGTTGTCTGTCCAGGTGCCGCATGGAGGGCGTCCGGCGCATTTCCTCGGTGTCGGGGCCGTCGAAGCTGTGGTATTCCCAGACGATTTCATCCCGCTCGGGTCCGTGCGTGCGCCAATCGTAGTCGTGAATGCCGACCTGCCGGTAGAGGCGGGTCAAGTCGTCGAGGACGTTGACGGCGAATGAGTCGCGGTGGCGGGGTTCCTGCTCGGTGGCCCATTCGAGCTGCGGGAGGAGGCGCGAGAGGTTGCTGCCGATGAATTCGGGGATCACGTCCTCGAGGATCACGGTGGGCATGATGTCGGCGAGTTCCGGGCCGAATTGTTCGGAATCCGCCCGGAAGTAGAGATTGCGGTGTGGCAGCGCCTCATCCGGCATAATTTCGCGGCCGATCTCGAAGAGACGGTCATATCCACCGGGGAAATCGACCACGGATCGGGCGATGTAGTCCTGGATGAAGTCCACCGCATTCTGCATGTCGATGCCGCCGGGCGCGGTCATCCGGGTCGGGAATTGCCGGTAGGCTTCGGCGAAGGCCTTGCCGGCGAGTTCCTGGATTTCGGGCTCCGCGTCGGACCACTTGTCAACCAACGTGCGCTTCGGCCAGATCACCCCGGCGACGGTGTTGGTGGCGGTGATTCGGGCGACTTTCGGGATGATTTTCCGCGCGAATTCGGGGTCGTCGGCGATGGGTGCGAGCGCGTGCATGGCGGCGGCCTGCATCCACCATTCTTCGTCATCCAGCCAGGCGATGATGGCGTCGGCGTGGGGGGCGATTCGCTCGGGGGGCAGAAGGGAGAGGGCGCGCATGGCATTCTGGGCGGTCCACATGGCCTCGTCGGGGTCGGCGATCATTTTGCCGAGATGCGCGACCATTTCCGGGGTGATGCGCCCGGCGGGGATGCCTGAGACCTGGCCCATGTCGGTGGCGATGGACATGACGCCGGCCTGGCGGGCGCGTGGATCGGGATCGGTGAGGAGTTCGAGGATGATGTCGTCATGCGCATCGCCCTCGCGGATGATGTTGCCGGCCATCTGGCGGACGGCGTAGATGGGGTGGCGCAGATAGAGCCGCAGGGTGTCCTTGGAGACATCGGGATCGCTGAGTTTCCGGAGGAGTGGCCAGGAGGCGTGGGTGGCGAGTCTTTCGGCCTCGAGATCGAGGACCTGGCCGTCCGGGGTGGGGGCGGGATCGGGCGAGTAGAAGGCGTCGTCAGCGGGGCGTCCCCAGGGGCGCTCGGGGAGTTCGTAGGTGTGGCTGTATTGGGTGGGGGGCGCGCCGGTCATGCGCAGGGTCCGGCGGGGGACGGTGTAGGTCATGGCGTAGCCGGCGCCCCACATCTCGTCGTCGTAGCGGGCGCTGTAGTCGGTGTCGCGGAGGATGGTCATCGCGCCGTTGAACCGGCGCGAGAGGTCGAGGTGCCAGGTGCGGTTGTCGAGGAACTCGCGGAAGTGGTTGGGTTTTTCCTCGTGGACGAGTCCCATGGCGGAGCTGCGCCAGACTTCGCCGATGCCGCCGCCGGTGTGGCCGTGAAGCATCCAGGATGTGGAGTAGAATCCCTTGCCTGCGGAGATGTCGCGGGCCTTGGCATAGATCGAGTCTTCGCCATCGGGCATGAGCGAGACGGCGGCGGCCATGGCGAATGCGAGGCCGCCGACTTTTCCGTTGTCCACAAATCCCCTTTCCGGCAGGCCATCGCCGTATGGGACATTGCCTCGCCCGGTGTAGCGGAAGAAGTGGCGGAGCGAGGTGAGCAGTGTGTGTTCATCCACATCGACGCCGCATTCCTGGGCCAGAAGGAGGAATTTGAGGACATGGACGCCGGCGGCGTTCATGTGGCCGTATCGGAAATTGACGATGGTGCGGTGGTTCCAGCCGCCGTTGTACATGGTGCGGGTCGCCTGGTCGGCGACTTTCTGGATCAGCGGGAGGACCGACTCGTCGCCGGTGCGGAGGTAATATTCACAGAGGCCGGGCGCGCCGTAGCCGATCGCCCAGGGGATGGTGCCGAGGGCTTCTTCATTCTCGGTGGCTTCGACCAGCCTGGCCACCCATTTGCGGGCGACTTCGAGGTCTTTTTCCTCGCCGGTGGAGAGGAGGAAAAGCAGGCTCTGGTCGTGCTGCAGGGCGCTCATCGGATCGACGTTATCGGCGATCCAATCGGCGACGCCGCGGACGATTTTGTCGGATTTCGCGCAATCGAGCGGCCAGGTTTCGCTGTATGCGCCGAGGACCGGGATTTCGACGGTGACGGACTCCGCATCGGCCTCCGGCTCGTCCTTGAGCATGAAGGTGACCTTGCCGTCGGTGGCTTCGGCCTTGGCGAGGATGTCGCCGAGGATGATGCGCGGGTCGATTTTTTCGAGGGCGCGGCCGTTGATGGATTCGATGATTTGGCCGGGTTTGATTTTTCCGGTCAGGTCGGCGGGTGATCCTTCCTCGACGTTGCTCACCTTCATGCCGAACGCGGGCAGGGTGAGTTGCACGCCGATGCCCACGGGGCCGAAGCGATAGACGAATTGCTCACGGCTCGCGTCTTCCCTGGCGTAGCTGCTGAATAGCTGGTAATCCTGGTAGTAGCCGTCCTCGGCCCAGGTGCCGTCGGATTGGCTTTGGGCGAATGTGGGTGATTGGCCGAGGAGCAGGACTCCTGCGAATGCGGTGGTGAATGATTTGCGGGCTGGAATCTTCGAATGGGACATCAGGATCGTTGGCGCGGCTGGGAAAATTCAACCATCGGGATTGGATAATGCAATCCGTGAAAAATTTGGGGCGGGAATGAATTTATTGCCGCGGGGATTGCGGCAGCCAGTGGTCGAGGAAGAGCTGCCAGTTTTTGATCCATTTTTCCTCGTCCTCGAAATAGGCGGCGATCCAGGCGCGGTGGAAGGCGGAGCCGGCGAGGGGGAGCTGCCGGATCCGGTCGGAGCGGGATGCGAGGATGGGGTCGGTGGATGGCGGGGCGAGGGTTTGGATTTCGTCCACCAGGTTGGCGAAGCGGTCGGCGAGGAATTGGGCGCGCTTGCCGTTGGTTTCGGCGTGGAGCGAGCGGGGGGTGCCGAATTCGATGACGGGGCGGTCGTCGGTGTTGAGGGGGAATTCCTCGAAGAGCTTGCGGGCGAGGGTGATGTTGCCGCCGTAGAAGAGGGGGATGTTTTGCTCGTTCATGGGGAGCATGAGGCGCTGCATGTCGCGGTGGGTGGCACCGGCGACGGCGCGTTGTTTTTCGAGGGCGACATCCAGGTCGCTCGCGAGGATCGGCGAGTCGTCGAGGTGGCCGACGAGGGCGGCGATTTCCGCGCCGGGCTGGAAGTTTCCGCGCCAGAGGGTGACCTGCGGGAAGGCCTCGATCATGGTGCGGGTGATGACGCCGAACTCGCGCCCGGAAATCTGATAGAGCGGCAGCCATTGCACGAAGACGCCGCCGGGCTTGAGCCGCGCGCGGGCGTTGCGGAAGTGTTCGAGGCTGTAGAGGCTGCCGATGCCGCGGCGGTAGGGGAGGAAGAGGTCGGCGTTGATCATGGCGAATTGCTCGCGGGTGGCCATGAGGTGGTTGCGTCCGTCGGCGACGAGGATGCGGGCGCGCGGGTCGCTGAAGAGGCCGTTTGTCAGGTCGGGGCCGCCGCCACCGCCGCCGAAGTATCTTTCGGCGGCTTCGACGACGCTGGGCGAGACTTCGCAGGCGACGACGGATTCGATGCCGGGATGGGATTCGCGGTCGAGCGCCTCGCCGGCGGTGATGCCGGTGCCCATACCGAGGAAGAAGACGCTGTCAGTTTCGGGGAATGCGAGCAGCGGGATGCGTGATTGGAATATCTGGGGGCCGATGGCGGCGGTGGAGCCGAGGCTGTAGTTCGAGTTGATCTTGATGGCGACGTGGTTGTTGGCATCGAGGACGACGGTGACGGTGGAGTCGCTGGCCTGCCATTCCTCTAGGATTTTGGCGGATTCGTCGGCCATCTCCTCGTGCCAGGCGACGGGGAGGCCGGACGGGTTGAGCGCGGTGAATGCGAGCAGCAGGGCCACGGCCACCCCGGCCCTGGCGGCGCGGCAGAGGGTGTTCTTCGCGGCGGGGGTGAGCAGGGCGATGATGAGGTATCCGGCTGCGGCGAGCTGGACGGCGCGCCACATGCCGAGCCATGGCAGCAGGACGAACGCACAGGCGAGCGCGCCGAGGATGGCTCCGGCGGTGTTGATGGCCGCGAGGGTGCCGATGCTTTTGCCCGGGTGGGTGGTGAATTTTTCCTCGGCCTTCATCAGGAACGGGAAGATGGCGCCAAGCAGCAGGCAGACGGGGCCGATGGCGACGAAGCCGGTGCCAAGCAGGCGGAAGACGTATGCGCCGAAGGACGCCTCGACGGGGAGCATGGCCGCGTTTTTGGTGAGCCACATGAAGACGTGGGGGGAGATCAAAAGCGCGGTGCCGCCGGCGGCGATGAGAAGCATGAGCACCTGCGGGGCCGGTGTGCCGCCGCGTGCCAATCGCGAGGCGAGCCACGCGCCGAGGGCGAGGCAGATGAGGACGATGATGACGACGGCGGAGAAGCTATAGACGGAGTTTTCGTGGACTTGGGCGAACATCCGCGTCCAGAGGACTTCCAGGGCGAGGACGAGAAAGCCGGAGAGGAACGCCATGATGAGGATGGCGGGGCGCGGGAGTAATGGGGATGGTTTATAGGCGTCCCGCCCTGCGGGATGAGATCGCGACGATGCTTGAGGCAGCGTCCAATCCCCCTCGCTCTCACGAGCGAGCCTACGTTTCGCGAGCGTGAATGCGATGATGGCGACGGCGGCCGAAATGACCATGGCGACGACGCCGGTCGTGCGGAAGCCGAGGTGCCAGATGAGAATGAAGGCGGCCGCGAATGCTCCGCATGCCGCGCCGATGGTGTTGACGGCATACAGGCGGGCGACGGTGGTGCCGAAGACGGATTTGCTGCGGATGAGGTATTGGCCGATGACGGGCAGGGTGCCGCCCATGAGGAACGAGGCGGGGAACACCAGCAGCAGGGTCCAGGTGATTTTGAAGACCATCAATCCGATGCCCGTGCCATCGTCTCCGTAAAGCATCGGCTGGAACCGGCGGATGATGGCCGGGCCGGCCAGGATGGCCACGCCCGCCGCCGCGATGCCAAGCTCAAGCCAGCCGTAGGTGCGCATCGGGTTGGTGATGCGCGGGCAGCGCCGCCCCCAGAACCCGCTGCCCGCGGCAAGTCCGGCGAAGAAGATCGCGAGCGTGAGCGCCGTCGCGTGCGAGGTGTTGCCGAACACCAGGCCGACCTGCCGCATCCAGAGGATCTGATAGACGAGACTGGCGAAACCGGACATGGCGATGATCGCCCATAGCGGCAGCAGCGTGCCGCCGGATGGTGCGTCCCGGACCTCCGGCTCCGGGGCGACCGCATCCTTGGAAACCGGGAGCTTGACCGGGGCTTTGGGTTTCCGGAATTTGGCTTTTCGCTTTTTGGGCATGTGGGGTGTGTATCGGCGGGATCCGGCGGTGTGGCCAGCATTTCCTTGGGGTTTGGGTTTCAAGTTCCAAGTCCCGGGTTCCGGGTTCTGGGTGGGCTACGGCATCCCGCAAGGCGGGGACGTGTACCGGAGTCACGGCAGGAGTGCCGTGGCTCCGCTCCTCTTGCGCCGCAGCACCACCAGCGCGCCGACGCCCATGAGCGCGAGACCGGATGGCTCGGGGATGACGGTGAGGGGAGCGCGGTGCGTCTCGCCCGCTGCGGAGTCCTAGCCCAAGTTTCTTATGATCGTCTGCAATTCCCCATAAAAACTAGGATTTCATCCGAAAGGCACTACAAAATCGTCAGCTTTTCATGAATGATTTGCGTGTGGGATACTCCTTTTTCCAATCG
>SLAV01000054.1 GCA_007126655.1 Haloferula sp.
CGCGTTCGCAAAGCGTCGATGCCGGATCCGGCCCAGTTGGAGGTTTATCGGAATCTGAACATCGATTGGAAAAAGGAGTATCCCACACGCAAATCATTCATGAAAAGCTGACGATTTTGTAATGCCTTTCGGATGAAATCCTAGTTTTTATGGGGAATTGCAGACGATCATAAGAAACTTGGGTTGGGGAGTTCGGTGACGGCCCAGTTTTCGAAGAGTGCGCCGAGCTGGGGGTGCGCGGTGATGTGGGCCGGGGTGCGCACGCCGAGGAACCATGCGGCGAGACCGGGGTCGCAGAAGTAGATTTTCGGGGTCTTGATGAGGCGCTTGTTGAGGTTGGTGGACCAAGGGCGGAGGAGGAAAAACAAGTGGCTTGCCTGGAGGACGGAGAGCCATGACTCGGCAGTGATGCGGGTGATGCCGGTGTCGGCGGCAAGCGAGGATACGTTGAGCAACTGCCCGATGCGCCCGGCGCAAAGCTGGACGAAGCGCTGCAAGGTGGCGAGATCCTGGATATTGAGAATCCGGCGGACGTCGCGTTCGAGGTAGGTGCCGATGTAGTCTTGCAGCCAGATGGTTTGGTTGATAATGATGCCCCGGCTCTTGTCGGTTGTGCCCTGATGATTTCCGATTGCTGATTGCTGATTGCTGATTTTTGATGCTGTTCACGACTCCGCGAACTTCGGAAAAAGATTGATAGAACTGTAAATCCAAGAAACGACGATGGAACCACGACCACGAAAATCCCCGATTTCGCGATTCGCGGCACGGGCGGCATTGATCATTTCAGCGGCGGTTTTGCCCTCGACCCACGGGCACGCCGGCCCGGATCCGCGCCCCAACGTCCTTTTCATCATGGTCGATGACCTCGGGCCGTGGCTCGGCGCCTATGGCCGGGACTACGTGCATTCGCCGCACATCGACGCGCTGGCGCGCGGCGGCATGCAGTTCAACCGGGCCTACGCGCAGGTGCCGGTTTGCGGAGCCTCCCGGTCGAGCATGTTCACGGGCATCAAGCCCACCCAAACCCGCTTCACCAGGGCACGGTCTTCGGTCGAAAATGACGCGCCGGGAGCCGTGACGCTGCCGCAGCTCATGCGGGACAGCGGCTACCATACCTATTCCGTCGGCAAGGTTTTCGACGACAGCAGCGACACGGCGGAGCGCAGTTGGAGTGAGCCGCCGGTCGTCCCCGGGGCAGACATGTATGAATGGGGCGAGCGCGGGTTTGCGGTGCTGCACACCCTGGATCCGGATTCCCGCAATTATGTATCCGAGCGCGACAGGGGGCCGATCTACGAGCACCCGGACGTCCCGGACGACGCCTACTTCGACGGCCAGGTCGCGCAATTGGCTATCGAAAAACTCCGTGAAATGAAGGAAGGCGACGCCCCGTTTTTCCTCGCCGCCGGTTTCTTCAACCCGCATCTGCCGTTCTACGCCCCCAAGCGCTATTGGGATCTCTACAACCGGGATGAAATCCCGCTCGCCGAGGTGCGCACGCGTCCGCATAACGCGCCGCGGCAGTTGACCGGCTCCAACGAGTTCAGGGCCTACCACCTGCGCGGCATGGACGTGGACTCCGACGAATTCCATCGTGTCATGCGCCACGGATATTTCGCCTGCGTCAGCTACGTGGACAAGCTGGTTGGCGACCTCCTCGCGGAGCTTGAACGGCTTGAACTCGATGGAAACACCATCGTCGTCCTGTGGGGCGACCACGGCTTCAATCTCGGCGAACATGGATTCTGGGGGAAACACAACCTCATGGGCGGCTCAACCCACATCCCGCTCCTGATCCGCGCGCCGGGCGTCACCCGGCCGGGCGCCACTAGCAACGCGCTCGTCGAATCGACCGATCTTTTCCCCACCCTGGCCGCGCTCGCGGGCATCGAGCCCGGCGCGGAACTGGCCGCGCAGTGGGATGGAACCGATCTCACGCCCCTGCTCGACGGAAGCGTGGATGATATCCCGCGCGACGCCGCCTACACCCGCTGGCAGCACGGAGACAACCTCGTGACCCGGCGATTATCCTACACCGAATACGGCCGATACCGGCGCGGGACGAGGCAGGAAGTCGTGGCCGCGATGCTCTTTGACCTGAAGAAGGATCCCGGAGAAAACACCAACGTCGTGGAAGAGGAAAAATACGTGCCTCTCATTGCGCCGCTCTCGGAGCGGTTGCGCGAGATTCTCAAGTAATCCTCAATCATTCATGATGAGCCAAATGATTTGCCGTAACCGGCCCACGGATCATGCTCGAAACCATCTCTACATCACCCGCGGAGACGGGATCACCGAAGCATCGGGCATGATTCCACAAGGCCGCTCAGAACCATGACGGTGAATTCATTCCCGGCATGACGGCCGGCGCCTCACCTGCGTCTCACACGATAAAATGCCTTGGAGTTCGTTGCATTGTGATCGGTCAGATCCGCAACACCATCCCAGCCCCAGGTGCTGTCCACTTCCACCCAGCTGTTTTCCCGCAGGGTGTGGGAACGCTCGAGCACATATTCCACGTTGTCCCCGGCAACGATGGAAAACGAGAACTGCTGGTTCCCGGCGTCGAAGCCGGGAGCCGAATGGAATTTCGGAGGAGTCACTGGAGCGGGTGGTGGCAGGAAAAAGAAATCAACCGCCTCATGGTGGCTTCCCGCGGTGATTTCGATGGTTTCCGCCTCCTCGAAGCTGGAAGCATTCGGATACCACCGGGTGTGTTCGGAAACCCACCTCAGCCTGTAATTTCCGGGAGGAATGGTAACCAGGGAATAGCTGTCGAAATCACCGTGAATCCACTGCGTGTCAACAGGTTCGCTGGGATCGGCTGCATCGTAGAGTTCAATCGACCCATAAACCCCATGCCCGTGTCCTGTATCAAATTCCACGACGCGCCCGCTGATCATGCCCGTGGCGGGGTCATTATAGACCGTAAGTATCCTCGCTGCTCCGAGGGATTCCCCATCGACCCGGCCTCCCATGGTCCAAAGATATGGCCCCGGGAGCACCTGTTCTCCGGCGTAGAAGCTGTAGCCACGGGAATTGCCGCTGCCGGTGAACCGCCCTCCATTGACTGCGAACGGATGCGAGACGCCCACCGAACTAATTGCCCCGGTAGCCTGGATGTTCATGGAATTCTGGTTCTCCCGCGGATCCATTTCATATCCGGGTCGATTGCTCATCGAGGGCCTGGATAAATAGGAATGTGTGATTCGTGGTGAATCGGGAATAGTCGCCGAGATATTGAAATCATAGCTTGAACCGTCCGGAAAAGTCGCGGTAATCGTGACGTCGCCGGCCGAATCGTGGACTAACAAGCGCAGATTACCTCCATGAAATCCCCATTCATGGAAAACATCCACCGCTTGAGGGGAGGAGCTGCTGTAAACAACCGGAACCAATCGCAAATCATCATGTGGCTCACCGCTTGCATCGAGGAATTCGTATCGAAGGTCGTGCAGCCCCTGCCTGTCAAAGGATTGGCCATCCAGATCCTCTCCACCTATTGTGATGGCGAAATCGCTCACTTCCTTGATTCGTATGGGGAAAACAACCGTCTGCGGAAGCAATTGCCCGTCGGAAACCTCAATCTCGATTTCATGCAGGCCCGGCTCCCAATCGGTGCCGGTCTCGACCTCAACAATGGTTCCACCAGCTCGTGAAATCGACGGGTAACCAAAACAGCCATCAATGCCTGGCTCACCAAATTCGATGCTGATGCCTCCGGCAGGTGAATATTCGTTGAAAAATCTGACGAATACCGCTGCCCGGACCGTCTCACCGGGAACAGCTGCGGGAGGAAAGGGAAACATCATTTCCGGCATTGAAGGGCGAATGTAGGCGCGAAAATGCGGGCTGGTGAGCCGAACCGAGCGCTGCTGCCAGGTGGGAACCCCAGTGTCCGTTACCAGAACAATCCTTCCACCAACCGAAGGATCCTCCAATGATAGCTCCACCTCCGTGTCCGTCCATCCATGCACCGTAACGCCACCCGCCGAGCCACCAATCAATACCGCTCCCTCTTGTTCGCCAAAATACTTTCCCGAAAGGATAAACGGCTCGCCAAAAGGCACCGCTTCCGGTTTCACTTGCCCAATATGCGGGATGGGTTCTCCGCCGACCGGAGATTGAAGGCTGATATTGCGTGCCAGAGACCTCATTTCACCCTCCATTTCAACCCGTAAAGCGACCAAGCGAACAACGCTCCCGGGAACAAACACCGTTTCCTCAAACAGCGACCAACTCTCCCTGTCGTAGGCTTCGTTCTCTATGTGCAAAACCTTGTCCTCGATCATCTCCCCGTTTTGATCCCGGTATTGCAGATAGATGGCCACCGTCCTGCCGGGCGGAGACCATCCACCATCCTGCCTTACCTCGACAGACAAGGCCAACTCTTCGTTTCCGGAAAAAGGAACCGACAAAGGCTGATAAGCGATCATGCCGCCACCAAACGAGGAACCATCAGGCAGCCAGGGCGAGAGCACCAGCGCGTTCTCTTCCGCATCGAACGGCATGTTCGCACCGAAAACGGGATTCACTCCCCAACCGTAAAGGATCTCTTCAAAATCACCGTTCCGGATCAATTCATGCGATTGTGCAGGAATCAATTCCGAACCAAGTGAAAAAGCACAAGCCAGTATCGTTGATTTGAAAATCGTTTTCATTTTTTCCGGGATCATTGGGACATGTTTGCGGCAGCAGCCGGACGCGCGTCATGGATATTCCGCGTCTGCGGGTGATGGGTCTCATAAGGGTGGATCGATCATGCATGTGATGAAACGGATCACTCATGATTGATGGTATCAAAGCGGATGGTGGCCTGTCCACGCATATCCGGCACAAAACCGCGCATATCGGGCACATCGTGGGTCCATACGAGCGTCTCCGGGTCATCATCCTGATGTTTCAGAGTGATGCTTTCCTTCGCCTCGCGCCGGGGTCCGGGAAATGGAATCTGATCGAACACATCGTGAAACAGTTCCCCGTCCCGCATTTCCCGGAATGCCATCAGGGAGGTGACTTCAATGATGGGAGGGGCCGACGTCGGCTTCGCCGAAGGCGGCGCGGGGGAGGCGGACGCGCTCGACGAGGTCGGTGATTTCGGGTGGTGGCGGCGGGGTGAAGCGGGAGACGGTGAGGGCGACGGCGAAGTTGAGGATCATGCCGACGGAGCCGATGCCTTCGGGTGAGATGCCGAACCAGTATTGATCCGGGGTGCCCTGGATGTCAGTGAAAAGAATGCCGAATTTGAAGTAGATGATGTAGGCGGCGGTGAAGAGTAGGCCGGTGACCATGCCGGCGACGGCTCCGTAGCGGTTGACGCTTTTCGTGAAGATGCCGAGGACGATTGCGGGGAAGAACGAGGCGGCGGCCAGGCCGAACGCGAAGGCGACGACCTCGGCGACGAAGCCGGGCGGCTTGATGCCGAAGTAGCCGGCGATGACGACGGCGACACCTGCGGTGATGCGGGCGAGCAGGAGTTCGGTTCTGTCGGTGATGTTCGGGTTGAGGGTGCGTTTGCAGAGGTCGTGCGCGAACGAGGTGGAGATGACGAGAAGCAGGCCGGCGGCAGTGGAGAGCGCGGCGGCGAGACCGCCGGCGGCCACGAGGCCGATGACCCACGCGGGCAGTTGCGCGATCTCGGGGTTGGCGAGGACGATGATGTCGGGATCGACGTAGAGTTCGTTGGTGTTGGCGGACGGTTCGTTGCGGAGCAGGCGCTCGCCGTGTTCGCCGCGGCCATCGGCGAAGACGGGGTCGATTTGCGAGCGCGACGGGTGGCGCTCGATGGCGGGGCCGGAGCCGTCGTAGCGGATGATGCCGTCGCCGTCCTTGTCCACCCAGGCGATGAGGCCGGAATCCTCCCACTGGGTGAACCAGGCGGGCATTTCGGCGTAGGTCTTGTCGGCCACGGTATCAAGCAGGTTGCTGCGGGCGAAGATGGCGACGGCGGGTGCGGTGGTGTAGAGCGCGCCGATGAAAAGCAGGGCCCAGAAGGCGGATTTGCGGGCGTCGCTGACCTTTCTGACGGTGTAGAAGCGGACGATGACGTGTGGCAGCCCGGCGGTGCCGACCATCAGGGCGAGGGTGATGGCGAAGACGTTGATCATCGGCTGCTGGCCGGCGGAATACGCGTTGAACCCGAGGTCGGTGAGGGTGCCGTCGAGTTTTTCGACGAGGCCGAGGTTGCCGTCGGTTGCGTCGGAGAGCAGGCCGAGCTGGGGGACGGGATTCCCGGTGAGCATGATCGAGATGAAGATGGCGGGGACGAGGTAGGCGAAGATGAGGACGCAATACTGGGCGACCTGGGTGTAGGTGATGCCTTTCATGCCGCCGAGGACGGCGTAGAAGAGGACGATGACCATGCCGATGATGACGCCCTGCTCGATGGGCACTTCGAGGAAGCGGGAGAAGACGACGCCGACGCCGCGCATCTGCCCGGCGATGTAGGTGAAGCAGACGAAGATGGCGCAGACGACGGCGACGACGCGGGCGGTGCTGGAGTAGTAGCGGTCGCCGATGAAGTCGGGGACGGTGAATTTTCCGAAGCGCCGGAGATAGGGTGCGAGCAGCAGGGCGAGGAGGACGTAACCGCCGGTCCACCCCATCAGATAGACCGCGCCGTCGCGGCCCATCATGGAGATGGCGCCGGCCATGGAGATGAATGAGGCGGCGCTCATCCAGTCGGCGGCGGTGGCCATGCCGTTGGCGACTTTCGGGACGCCGCCGCCGGCGATGTAGAAGTCCTTGGTGGAGCCGGCGCGCGACCAGATGGCGATGCCGATGTAGAGGGAGAAGCTGAGGCCGACGAGCAGATAGGTCCAGATGCGAACGTCCATGGGTTTTGCGGTTGGGCTTGGGCTTGGGTTTTGGCTTTGCGGTGTGGGACGTGCGCGGGTTTAGGAGTCGCGGTCTTCGTCGGAGCCGGTGCTGGCGAGCAGTTCGCGGTCGAGCTTGTTCATGACGGCGGCGTAGATGGCGATGAGGATGATGAAGGCGTAGATGCTGCCCTGTTGTGCAATCCAGAATCCGAGTTTGAGGTTGCTGCCGGGGACGGTGAATTGATCGAGCCAATCGACGAGGAGCACGCCGCCGCCGAAGGAGACGATGAACCAGACGGACATGAGGATGCCGAGGCAGGTGAGGTTTTTTTTCCAATAGCGTTTCTTCTCGGCTTCGGTCGGCAGTCGGCTCACGGGTTTTGATTTTCGGGTTTTGAGATGGCTAGCGGAGCGGTTGGCGCATGGGAAGGAAGAAATGCGGGGGGGGCGGCGGGTGATCCGGCGGCC
>SLAV01000315.1 GCA_007126655.1 Haloferula sp.
GCGATCATCGTCACCGCCTGGGTGCTGGTGCTGGCGCTCGCTGCGGCGCTCCGGTTCCAGGATCTCGATTCGCGCCCGCTGCACGCCGACGAGGCAACCGGCGCGCGCATCACCGCCCGCATGATGGAGACGGACGAGCACCGGTTCGATCCGACGCACTACCACGGGCCGACGCTGGGGTTGATCGGCGCGATGGCGGCCACGGCGGCGGGCGCGGAAGGCTGGCGGGATCTGGAGATCGGCCCGCTCCGGGCGGTTACGGCGGCGGCCGGGCTGCTGCTGGTGGCGCTGCCGCTGTTCGCGCGGCGGCGCTTCGGCGACATGCCGATGCTGGCGGCGGCGCTGTTTCTGGCGACCTCGCCGATCCTGGTTTATTTCAGCCGGATGTACATTCACGAGATGCTGCTCGCGGTGTTCGGCGGGCTGGCCTTGTGGCAGGCGACGGGGGTGCGCTTGCGCTGGCTGGCGGGGCTGTGGGTGGGGCTGATGTTCGCAACCAAGAGCACCTTCGCATTCAGCGTGATCGCGTGGACGGGCGCCGCGGCGGTGATCTATCTGGTGGAAACGCGCGGCCGGCCGGATTTCCGGTCGCTGTGGCGCGTCTGCGGGCGCGACGCGCTGGTGGCGGGCGTCATCGCGCTGGTGGTCGGATTCGCGTTCTACACCCAGGGATTCCGGTATTGGCAGGGCGCGGTGGACGCGGTGCGCACGTATTTCATCTACGAGACGGTGGAAGGCCACGACAAGTCGTTCGGCTGGCATGCGCACCTGATGCTGTGGCCGGAACTGCGGCGCGGCTTTCGCTGGGGGGAGACGGTGCTCGGGTTGGCGGCGCTGGCGGCGCTCGTGATGTCGCTGCGCTCGCGGGCGATGCCGCGTGGGGCGGCGCTCGCGGCGCGTTTCCTCGCGCTTTCCGCGTTATTCCACTGGTTGATTTACTCGCTCATCAGCTACAAGACGCCGTGGCTGATGGTGTTGCCGTGGGCGCATGTGGCGGTGCTCGCCGGGTTCGTGGTGTGCCAGCCGGCTCCGGGCCGCCGCTGGCCGCAGGCAGTGGCGGCAGTGCTGGTGCTGGCGGCGGCGGGCATGCAATACTCGCAGACCTCGCGCTCGTCGTTCCGCTTCGCGTCGGATTCGCGGAATCCTTACGCCTATCCGGCGAGCAGCAGCGACCTGAACCGGCTGGAAGCATGGCTCGCTAACATCGAAAAAGCGGCGGGTTCCACGCCGCTCGAGCCGGTCGCGGTGATCGGGCAGGATTACTGGCCGCTGCCATGGTACCTGCGGAGCCACAAACAGGTCGGATACTGGCCCGGACCGCCGGAGGACGTGGATCGCATGCCGCTCGTTTTCGACCTGGTGGGGCTTGGCCAGGAGATGATGGAAACCCACATGCCGATTCCGCGCGGCCTGCGCGACGGCCTGCCCATCATCGTATGGGTGCGGAATGATTTCTGGGACGCCTTCGTCAAGGCGTCCGCTCCGGATGATTCATCGAACGATTGACCATGAAGCCCGCCCATCAATTCAGTCACGAGGCGATGAACACGACGTTCCACATCCGGTTCGCCGGGAAGTCGCCCGACGCGTCGTTCATCGCCCGCGATTGCTTCGAGATCATCGATTACCTCGAGGACCGGCTCAGCCGCTACCGTGAATACAGCGATATTTCGCGCATCAACCTGCTTCCCGCCGGAGAGACCCACCACATCAACCCGGAGACCCACCAGTGCCTGTTGCGCGCGCTGGAGCTTTACCAGCAGACCGCCGGGTTGTTCGATATCACGCTCGGGCGGCGCATCACCCACCGCAAAAACGAGCGCGAGGGGCCGCCGCCGGAGCCGCAGGGGCAGATCATCATCCACCCGGACCAGCCGGCGGTCACGTGCGTGGAACCGGGCCGCGTGCTCGACCTCGGCGGCATTGGCAAGGGATTCGCGCTCGATTTCCTCGAGGAGAAGCTCACCGAGTGGGAGGCTCCGCCGATGTTGCTTTCGGCGGGCGCGAGCACGCACCTGACCTGGGGCGACACGCCGTGGCCGATCCGCCTCCAGAGCGGCCCGGAGGGGCGGGTGGTACAGTTGAAAAACGGTGCGCTCAGCGCCTCGGGCACCGAGATCCAGGGATCGCACATCGTCCACCCCGACGCGGGCGGGCTGCTGGTGGAGGGGCGCGTGTGGGTGATCGCCGATGACGCGACGACCGCCGACGCCTGGACCACCGCGCTGATCCTCGTGCCGCGCGAGGAAACGCACGATTTCGTGAAAGGCGCGCCCGGCATCCGCGAGGTGGTCCGCGAGGCCGTATAGGAGGAGAGGTAATGCTCAAATCTCCGCAAACACGGCATCCACCATCTCCCGGCATTTCAGGCCCGGCATCACGCTCATCACCATCTGGTTCATCACGTAGGCGAACGAGACGCCGGACTCCGGGTCGGCGAACGCGTGACAGCCGCCCGCGCCCGGGTGGCCGAAGGCGGCGGCGGAAGGGCCGTAGAGGCGGCGGATTTTCCCGCCGTCCGCGTCCAGCGGGTCGCGCTGGCAGCCGGAAGTGAAGCACGTCTCGCGCATCAACACGCGGTCGTCGCCCTGCGACCGCGGCCTGGCGAGGGCGCGGCGCACGCGCGGGGAGAACGGTGCGGGCACGCCGCCGGTCACCGCTTGATAGAACTTCGCCAGCCCGCGCGCGCCCGCCACGCCGCCCATGGCGGGAAACCCTGC
This sequence comes from Haloferula sp., assembly GCA_007126655.1. Taxonomy (GTDB): domain Bacteria; phylum Verrucomicrobiota; class Verrucomicrobiia; order Verrucomicrobiales; family Akkermansiaceae; genus Luteolibacter. The sequence goes on from SLAV01000315.1 coordinate 2,721, forward strand.
GGCCCAGGCCTTCGGGTCGTTCATTTCGTGCACCGCGTGCAGGCCCTTCGGCGACCCGAAGGCGCGCGCGGTGAGGGATTTCCTCGAGTTGAAGCTGGCATAGAATCCGTCGGCGAGGTCGGATTTCTCGGCGCGTCCGGGGTAGAGCCTGGCCACCCTCGGCCACTCGGATTCAGGCAGGCCGATCCACACGTCGATGCCGAGCGGCACGGCGATCTCGCGCCGCCACCAGACGCCGAGCGGCACGCCGGTGAGGCGTCGCACGCATTCGTCGAGCAGGAAGCCGAACGTGCGCGGGTGGTAGCCGTGCCCCTCTCCCGGACGCCACATCGGAGTCTGGGATTCGCAGGCGGCGATGACTTCTTCGTGGTTCCAGACGTTGGCTGCGCGATCGAGCGCGGCCAGTCCGCACTGGTGCGAGAGCATCTCGGCGAAGCTGGCGCGGGGCAGCGGGAAGCGCGGCCAGACTTCCGCCACCCGCGAATCCTCGTTGAGCCCGTGCGTGTCGAGCGCGTGCAGCAGCGCGGCGGAGGCCGGGCCCTTGGTGGCGGAATAGACGGGCACGAGCGTGTCCTCCGTCCATTTCCGCCGGCGTTCCTTCTCGCACCATCCGTGGCCTTCCGAAACCAGTTCCACGCCGTTCCACCAGACGCAGACGGACGCGCCGATCTCGCCGCGGTCGCGGAAATTGCGCTCGAACACCTCCAGCATGCCACCCAGGGCCGACGGGCTGATTGCCATGCCCGCGTTTCGCCCGGCGGCCCCGCGCATGCAATGCCGAAATGGCGGGCCGCACCGCACGGAACCGCCACGGGAGGCGGAAGATTTTTTTCCACACCCGCACTCGACCCGGCGGTCGATCCGCGCCATGAAGGCTCTCCCACATACCTTTGCAAACACCACCGCCAGACCTGCCGGCTCACGCGCCCGGAAAAGCCGACCTGCCGAAGAAGGCCATCTACCGGCTTTCCATCTATCATCGCTGCCTCGAAAAGCTTGCGGTCAACGGCGTGGCGACCGTGAGTTCCAGCACCCTCGCCCGCGCCGCCGGGGTGAATGCCTCGCAGATCCGCAAGGATATCGCCTACCTCGGCCAATATGGCACGCGTGGCCTCGGCTATCCGGTGGGGACCCTGATGGGCAGCATCCGCGATACCCTCGGGCGCGAGCGCTTTCAGCCGGTGGTTCTCATCGGTGCGGGCAATCTCGGCTCCGCACTGCTGCGCTACCAGGGTTTCGAGAAAGAGGGCTTCCAGGTCGTCGCGGCCTTCGATGCGGATCCCGAGTCCGCCGCCCGCCGCCGCCTGAGCGTGCCCGTGCATCACGAATCCCAACTCGAGGAATTCATCGTGAGGGAGAAAGTGAAGCTCGCCATCCTCTGCGTGCCGGCCGGTTTCGCCCAGGCTGTCGCGAACCGGCTCGTCGAAGCGGGCGTCCAGGCCATCTTGAATTTTTCACCCGTCGTCCTCGAAGTGCCCGCTGACGTCACCGTGAACAACGTGGACCTCGCGCTCGAACTCGAGCACATCGGCTACTTCGTAAGGTGAGGCGCGCGCCGTTCACTTCAGCACCTCGACCGGGCCGTGGTCGTCGCAGTGGTTGCCGTGGGGGTGGTGGAGGCGACCGTCCACGATGTAATCGATGTGGTCGCCGTGAGGCACCGCCTCGTGGCCGCAGCCGGGACCATGGACGTGGCCGTCACCGTGGCGGATGTGCGCGGCGTTGGCGCATCCGCCGGGGTTGCGCGAGGTCACGTCGAGCGAATGTTCCTCCACGCTGCCGTCATCTTTCTGGTGGTGCAGGTGGCCGTCGTGGACGTAGTCGATGTGGTCGCCGTGGCGGACGCGGGTGTGGCCGCAGCCTTCGCCATGGCGGTGATCGTGGGGTTCATGGCAATCGGGTTTTTCATTCATGACATGGCATGTCCTATCAGGGCTTCCGCCGCGATGGAAGGATGATTTCAAAAGATGGAGCTGGTGTGGGTGAGGAATCGAAAAGCCGGTCAGCTCAATCGAGGCAATTGCCCCCAAGGGTCGGTCCTCCTCAGGCGACGCGGACGGGAGTCTGTTGTCGAGTCGTTTCCAGCTGATCCATTGTGCGGGCATCCGCCATGTTAGAGTGTCGCCACCGACTTGTTCATCATGCGCGCCGCTTCGCGATTGAGGCCTGGCGGCTTGCCATTCGATGTGGAAAATGCCAATTCCCATTTCATGTTTCGCAAGGTTACCAATGCGGCGAGGTCGTCAACCGCACGCGCGAGGATGCGGCGCGGCGGGATGACGTGCCCGGATTGTGGCGAAACCATCCAGGATCCGCAGGCCTTCCAAGGCGGCGAGGTCGTCACCTGCCCGGCATGCGGGGCGCGCGCGAGCATGGCCGAGTGGCTGGCCGCGGGCGACACCGGTCTGGTGCGGGGCAGGGTGGGGGAGCCGCCGCCCGACACGCGCGTCCGCAGCGGGGAGGACGGCCTGGCCGGCAGGTTCTGGGAGATCCCGCCGAGCCGTCGGCCGAACTTCTTCCTTTTCTTCGCCCTGTTCTGGCTCGCCATCACGGCACTGGTCAGCGGCGGGTTCCTCTTTGCATTCCTCTCCGGTGGGGAAATCGAGGGCGACATGCCCGGGTGGGTGATGATTCCGTTTTTCGGGGTGTTCTGGGCGATCGGCCTTGGCGTCCTCTACATCGGCGTGCGCGAAATGCTCGCCCGGCACCGCATCACCGTGACGGGCTCGCGCATCACCTACCGCCGCGAGCTGCTCGGCAGGGTCTCGGAGAAATCGTTGTCCCGCGAAAACCTCGCCTCGATCACGCAGCGCGAGTTCTATCAGAAAAACTACCGGCCCGTTTACGGCATCGAGATCCGGGGGGCCGAGGGGAAGATCCGTTTCGGTTCGGGACTGCGGGACGCGGAAAAGGGCTGGCTGGTCGCCGAGCTGGAACACGCGGCCATGCCGCGGGCGGAGGCTGCGGCGGCCGGCGGCGGCGCGCTCGCGCCGATCCCGCTCGGGGTCACCGCGGCGGACGGGCCGTTCTCGGCGGTGATTCCCGGCATCGGCAGGCACGCGCTGCTGATGGGGCTGGTCCTGTGCCTGATGAGCGGCGCGTTCATCGCCATCGGATTCACGCTGATGGCGGATGAGGGCTGGATCGGGTTCCGCGGCGTGTGGGTGCTGATGTCCTCGGTCTTCTTCCTCGCCGGAGCCGGCATGGCCGTCCGGTTTTTCACAAACCGCGGCAAGGAGCGGCGCATCGAGATCACCCCCGGTGGCGTGGCGATCCGCACCTACCGCGGCGGCCGGGTGCTGAAGGACGAGTCCTTCGACCGCCGCGAGGTCACCGACATCCGCGCCTCGCTGAACGGCAATTCCGGAGGCACCCCCATGAAGCGCGTCGAGCTGATCGTCGGCCAGCGCGCCGTGAAGCTCGCCAACTGGATCGACGGCGACAAGGCCGACGACCTGGTCCGGGAGGTCCGCGCGGCGCTCGGCGCGTCCGGCGCGCGGAGGTAGCCCGGGCGGGCGCGAAACCGGCGGGCCGCCGCGCGCAGCAAGGCGGATGTTGAAATCACCGCTGCGCATGCGAATGATGGCTCCGCGCACATCCCGCGCCGGCCGCCCGTCCATCGAAATTCCCTCCGCCATGCCGGAAAAAAACGAACCATCGCCCAAGAAACCCAGCGCGCCGGACGTTTCCACCGATGAACCGATGGAAAAAAACGGGGCGGCCACCACGCGCGAACGCTTCGTCGAGGACGCCATCGGGGAATACCAATCTCAGCTCATCGGCTATGCCACCACCCTTCTACATGACGCCGACCTCGCCCGCGATGTGGTGCAGGACACGTTCATCCGGCTTTGCAAACAGAATCCCGCGGACGTCTCCCGGCAGCTCAGGAGCTGGCTATTCACCGTCTGCCGGAACCGCGCGTTCGACGTCCTCCGCAAGCGCAGGCGCGTCGAACCCATCGACGAGGTGCGGTGGAAAAAAACCGCCGGCCCCGACCTCCCGCCCGACCGCGACGCCCTCGCCCGCGAGCGCCTCGCCGAAGTCATGCGCTACCTCGACCGCCTCCCGGAAAACCAGCGCGAGTGCATCCTCCTCAAGTTCCGGCAGGGACTCAGCTACAAGGAAATCGAAAAGGTCACCGGGCTCAAGCAGGGCAACATCGGATTCCTGATCCACACCGGCCTCAAGCGGGTCCGCGAGCTGATGCCGCCCGACCTGATGCAATCCATTTCCCGCAACGACCACCCATGAAACCCGCACCGGACGACCCCCGCCTCACCGCATACGTTCTCGGCGAATGCCCGCCGGACGAAGCGGCGGAGATCGCCCGCGCCATCGCGGCCGATCCGGCCCTCGGCCTCGCGGTGTGCGAGATCGAGGCGGTCGAGCGCCTCCTCTCCACCACACTGGCCGATGGTGATGACGCGCTGACCGCCCGCCAGCGCGCCAACGTCCTCGCGGCGGCCCGCGCCGCGGACGCCGCACCGGTCACGCGGATCGAGCCGCGCGCGCGCCATCGCGTCACCCGCTGGCTCGCGCCGCTTTCCA
>SLAV01000380.1 GCA_007126655.1 Haloferula sp.
CGGCGGTCCTTACGCGAACACAACCGCCGATAACTGGGGCGTGGACCTGGCTCCGGACGGCAGGCTCATCGGCTACGCCTGGGGCGAAAACGTCGGTTGGATCAACTTCGAACAGACTCACGGCCAACCGGCGATTAACCCCGCCAACGGCGAGGTTTCCGGTCATGCCTGGGGCGAAAACATCGGCTGGATCAGCTTCCGCGGCGCATCGCCGGACTATGGGATGCGGACACTGGCATTCAACACGCAACCGAAGGGAACGCCGAACTGGTGGCTGGTGAACCACGGCGTGGACGAGGACTACGACGCTGGCGACAATGTCCCGGCATGGCGCAAGTTCGTGATGGATACCGATCCGAACTTGGCAGGTGACTACCTGCGGATCGTGTCCATCAGCATCGCTCCTTCGGGCGAAGCGGAGGTGGTCTTCACCCCCGCCTCGACGCGGCGCTACTATACGCTGAATAAAACCGATGATCTGACTGATCCAGACGCGTGGGGCGATGTCGCGGGACAAATCAACATTCCGGGAACAGGTGCGGAGCAGACGCTGCGAGACGCGGAAGCGGGCACCCGCGCGTTCTATCGTATCAGGGGCGAAGTCAAGCCCTAGAAAACCAAAAGCCGAAATACGAAAGGAGCTAACCCGATGAATCATACAAGTCAAACAATCACAGTGGTCACCACGGCCTTGGTGCTGGGCTTGGCCGCACAAGCAGGCCCACTCGAACCTCCGGGACCGCCCGGTTCCACGATGCGCACGTTGGATGAGATCTATATGGAAATCCAGCACACCCTGGACCGTGTCGTCGATACATTGGGTGCGGTAGTGGACAACGAGGATCGTCTGATGGATCTGCAACAGCAAGTCGAGGCATTGGAACACAACCAACAAATTCTCCAGCAACGTATTCAGGGCATGGAGCAGCGGATGCAGGTCGCCGGGATGCTGCAAATGCGGGGGGATATGGTCTTGATTCCCGGCGGGACGAACGAGGGAACCGATCCGGACTTTGGAGCCTACAGCCTGACGATCGACTCCTTCTACATGGATCAATATCCGGTCACCAAGGCATTGTGGGACGCGATTCGGGAGTGGGCTTTGGAAAACGGCTACACCGATCTTCCCGCGGGCGGAGGCAAAGGCCCGGATCATCCAGTGCACTCGGTCAATTGGTATGATGCCGTGAAATGGTGCAACGCCCGCAGCGAGCGGGATGGTCTTATTCCCGTTTACGGGCACTGGATAGCAGCTACGCCACCCGATTATTTGTTATATGGGGTTTATCGGACAGGGGAGCCGACACACACAGATGTGAATCAAGACACCTCGGCCAATGGCTATCGTCTGCCAACCGGTACGGAGTGGGAATATGCGGCAAGGGGTGGGCTTTCAGGCCGTCGGTTCCCGTGGGATGATGCCAACACGGTCCAGCATACACGCGCCAATTATCAAAGCAGGACTGAAGAAGCCTACGATACCAGTTCGACGCAGGGGTATCATGAGGCGTATTGGACTGGTGGGGTTCCATACACCAGTCCGGTAGGAAGCTTCGCCCCAAACGGGTATGGTTTATATGACATGGCGGGGAATGTCTCGGAGTGGTGTTGGAATCCGCAGGGCGCTCTCCGTCAGGTTCGAAGCGGGGGCTGGAGTTCCTACGCGCACTGGCTGCGATGCGGTAGTGTCGGCGGGTCCGGGCCAAGTAACGCGCACCACAACCGCGGCTTTCGTTCCGTTTGCCGTTAAGTGCCAACGCGGCTCTCGATCAGGTGATCGCCTTCACCGGGCGCGACACCGACAAGAACGTGTGGGTCACCATCGGCGGGCAACTCGGCTGGAGTTTCCCGAAGACTCGGCTCCATCCAAGAAACAGTGGGCCGATCTATTGAAGGGCAAGAGCATCCTGATCCTTCTCGACGAGCTGGCCTTCTACCTCGTCCACGCCAGCACCAAGGGTGCCATGAGGCACACCATGGCGAAGCATGGCACATCCTCCGACCGCATCCCCCACGCAAAAAAAAGCAGTGCACAAAACAGGGGACACCCGATGCGGAAGGATTTCCGGTATTCTCTCCAATCACATGGATGCCAATGTCTTGCGAAAATGGTCGGGCTGGCGGGATTCGAACCCACGACCCCTACACCCCCAGTGTAGTGCGCTACCAGACTGCGCTACAGCCCGTGCCTTGCGGCGAGCGGCAAACCAATCAGGCGAAATGTGGATTGGCAAGCACGGAAAATCATGCGAAGCAAATCGGTCATGAAACGCATTAAAACAGCGGTCGTCGGAGCGAGCGGATACACCGGGATGGAACTGGTCAGGACCCTGCTGAACCATCCCGGGGTGGAGCTGGTGGCGGCGACCTCGCGCCAGGAGGAGGGTCGGACGCTGGGCGAGGTGTTCCCGCGCTTCGGCGGCGTGACGGGGGCGGAGCTGCGGTTCATCGGGCCGGACCCTGCGGCCGTCGCGGCGGCGGGCGCGGAAGCGGCGTTCCTCGCGCTGCCGCACGGGGTGGCGGCGGAGATCGCGCGGGCGCTGCTGGACCACGGCGTGCGCGTGATCGATTTGAGCGCCGACTTCCGCCTGCGCGACGCGGCGGTTTACGAGGAATTCTACGGCCACCCGCACCCGGCGCCGGATTTGCTGGCGGAGGCCGTTTACGGGTTGCCGGAGGCGCGCGCGGAGGCGATCCGCCAGGCCCGGCTGGTGGCCTCGCCTGGCTGCTACCCCACGAGCATCCTGCTGCCGCTGCTGCCGCTGCTCCGCGAAGGCCTGATCGACCCCGCGACCATCGTGGCCAATTCGATGAGCGGCGTGAGCGGCGCCGGCCGCAAGGCGGACGCGTCGCTCCTGTTCTGCGAGTGCAACGAAAGCGCGCGGGCATACGGCGTGCCGAAACACCGCCACCTGTCCGAAATCGAGCAGGAACTCGGCGTCGCGGCGGGCGTGGAGGTGACCATCTCGTTCATCCCCCACCTGATCCCGGTGAACGCGGGCATCTGCACCACGATCACCGCGACGCTGGCCGCGGACGCCGCGTCGGAGCGCGTCGGCGCGGCATTGGAAGCCGCCTACGCGGACAAGCCGTTCGTCCGCCTGCGCGGGCGCGGCGCGGCCGCGGACACCAAGCACGTCACCGGAACGAACTTCGCGGACATCGGCTGGGAATACGACCCGCGCACGCGCCGCGTGATCCTGATGAGCGCGGAGGACAACCTCGGCAAGGGCGCGGGCGGCCAGGCGGTGCAGAGTTTCAACCTGATGTGCGGGCTCGGCGAAACCGACGGGTTGCAAAGCGTTTGATTTTCCGCCATGGTCGCCGCTCCCGTTCGTTTTCCCAAGGCTCCATGGATTTCCCCATCACACGCGTCAAAGGCGGCGTCGGCGCGCCGAAAGGATTCCTGACCTCCGCCGCAGTCTGCGGCATCAAGAACCCGGACGCGCCCCGGCCCGATCTCGCGCTGATCCACTCGGAGCATCCGTGTACCTCGGCGGGGACGTTCACCACCAACCGCGTGAAGGCCGCGCCGGTGCGCGTGACGCAGGGGCACCTGCGCCGGGGCGAGCTGCGCGCCATCGTCGCGAACGCGGGCAACGCCAACGCCTGCACCGGCGTGCAGGGCGTGCGCGACGCCCACGCGATGTGCGACGCCGTGGCCCGGCCGCTCGGCCTCAAGCGCGCGGAGGTCGGCGTGTGTTCGACCGGCGTGATCGGCCTGCCGATGCCGATGGCGCGCATCGGGCCGGGATTGGACGAGCTTCCCGCCGGCCTCGCGCGCGGGCGCGGCGGCGAGGTGGCCGAAGCCATCATGACCAGCGACACCCGCGCCAAGGAGCTGGCGTTTTCCTTCGACCTCGGGGGCACCCGGGCGCGCATCGGCGGCTGCGTGAAGGGCTCGGGCATGATCTGCCCGAGCATGGCGACGATGCTCTGCTTCATCACCACCGACGCCGGAATCACGCCCGAATGCCTGCGGAAATCCGTGCTCGAATGCGTCGAGGAAAGCTTCAACCGCATCACCATCGACGGCGACATGTCCACCAACGACACCGTGCTCGTGCTCGCCAACGGTGCCTCCGGCATGAGTCCGGTGCGCCGCAACGGCAAACGCTGCCGACAGTTCCGCGAGGCGCTCGGCCACCTCATGCTCGAACTCGCCAAGGCGATCGTGCGCGACGGCGAGCGGGTGACCCGGTTCGTCACGGTGCGGGTCGAGGGCGCGAAGACCTACCTCGACGCGAAAAAAACCGCCGAGGCCGTGTGCAAGTCGGCGCTGGTGAAGTCCTCGTGGAACGGCGGCGATCCGAACTGGGGCCGCATCATCCACGCCGTGGGCTACTCCCGCGCGCGCGTCCGCGAGGAACTCATCGACATCCACATCGGCGGCAAACCCGCCTGCATCGGCGGCCTCCAGGCCGACACGCCGATGGACGAACTCCGCGCCGCCGTGGCCGGGCCGGAATTCGACATCACCATCGACCTGAACCAGGGCGGCGCGGGCTACACCATGTATTCCAGCGACCTTTCGCCGGAGTATGTCGATTTCAACCGCTCCGAATACGCATACTGGAAACAGGCGCGCAGGGACGGGCTGGTGTGAATCCGGCGTTGATCCGCGCGGGTGCCGCGGCCATGCTGCGGCGATGAAAAAAGCGATGGTCACCCATTTCGACGAGATCAAGCCCGTGCCGTGCCCGTGCGGTCTCACGCGGCGCGCGTTCGCCGTGCCCGGTAACGACACGGCCACCATCCACATGGTGGACATTTCCACGACGGCGAAAACCCACTACCACAAGAAGCTCACCGAGATCTATCTGGTCCTCGAGGGCGAGGGCCACATGGAACTCGACGGCGAGCGCGTGCCGGTGCGCAAAAACAGCACCGTGTTCATCCCGCCCGGCGTGCGCCATCGCGCGGTGGGCGAGATGAAAATCGTCAACATCCCGATTCCGGCGTTTGATCCGGATGACGAGTGGTTCGACTGATCGCGATGGCGTTGGCCACGGCGGTGTCGCGGGTGTGGCTCAGGCTCACCCGCACCTCCGCGATGCCGCGGGCAGCGGCGAACGCGGCGGCCGCGCCGGTGAGGCGCACGCCGGGCGCGCCGGTGGCGTCGTCGCGCGTGATCTCGATGTCGAGCCACCCGCAATCGCCGCCGATGCCGGTGCCGAGCGCCTTGGCCACGGCCTCCTTGGCGGCGAAACGCGCGGCCTGGTGGATGGCCGGCCGGGCTTTGGCGTCGCAATAGGCCCGCTCGCCGGGGGTGAGGAAACGCGCGGCGAACGCGGGTCCGTGTTTTTCGGCGGCGGCGGCGACGCGCGCCACCTCGACGATGTCGATGCCGATGCCGTGGATGCTCATCCGCCGGCGGGGATCAGGGCGCGCATTTCCCGCACCGCCGCGGCCAGTCCGACGCGGGTGGAGCGGGCGATGATGCTGTGGCCGATGTTCAGCTCCGCGAGGTGCGGCACGGTGAGCACGCGGGCGATGTTCCCGTAGTTGATGCCGTGCCCGGCGTTCACCTGGAGGCCGGCGGCGTGGCCGGCGCGGGCGGCGGCGGCGAGGCGGTCCAGCTCCGCCTCCGCGGCGGAGTCTTCCCGCGCGTTGGCAAAGGCCCCGGTGTGCAGCTCCACCATTTCCGCGCCGGCCGCCACGGAGGCTTCGATTTGCGCGGGTTCCGGGTCGATGAACAGGCTCACGCGGATCCCCGCGTCCTGGAGGCGCACCACGGCGGCGCGGGTGGCCTCGAACGAACCGGCCACGTCGAGCCCGCCCTCGGTGGTGATTTCACGACGGTTCTCCGGCACCAGGCAGGCGAACGCGGGCTTCAATTCCAGGGCGAGCGCGAGCATTTCGTCGGTGACGCCCATTTCCAGGTTGAGCGGCACGCCGATCTTCGCGCGGATCTCGCGGGCGTCGCTGTCCTGCATGTGGCGGCGGTCGCCGCGCACGTGGATGGTGATCGAGTCCGCCCCGCCATCAACCGCGTCGAAAGCCGCCTGCAATGGCGACGGCTCCGCGTTGTGGCACTGGTGGTCCCCCGCGTAGCGTGCCTGCCGCAGGGTCGCGATGTGGTCGATGTTGACGCCGAGTAACATGTCCGGATTTGCGGCACCCAGCCTAAGCGCCGGGCGCGAGCAGGGTAAAGGGCCAATACGGGATGTTGCGCAGCAGCCAGTAGCCGAGGACCATCGCCACGAGCACCCACATCCCGCGCATGCCGATGCGGACGCGCGGGCCGCCGGGATGGCCGAGCATCCACGCGGCGGCCTCCAGCGCCACGGCCAGCAGCACCAGCGGCAGCAGGATGATGCCGAGCGGATTGTGGGAAAGCGCCTCGGCAAACCGGCCGTTGAGCGCCGCATGGCTCGCACGCGTCATCCCGCAACCGGCGCAGTGCAGGCCGGTGGTTTCGTAGAACGCGCACGGCGGCAGCCATGCCGCCTCCGCGTCGTTGTGGCGCAGGTGGAAGGCTCCGGCAACCACCCCGAGCGCAAGCAGCGCCACCCACAATGCCCGGTTCGAGCGCATGGCGTCAGTAAGAGGAAACTGTGGCGACGGCTCCAATGAAATAAAGCACGAACAACACCAGCAGCGCGATGCAGATGTAGCCGAGCACCAGGCCCGCCACCGCCAGGCCGCGGCCGCCGAGGTTGCCCGTGACAGGATCGGTGGGCCGCATCGCCAGGTGGCCGCAGATCACGGCGACAACGCCGAGGAAAACGAAACAGGTCACCAGCCCCAGAATGCCGAAAATCAGGCTCGTGATGGCGAGGCCGGACGTCGGTTTGGCATTCGGTATCGGCGGATACATCGCCGACGCGGGGGCCGCGGGCGGGGTGTAAACCGCATCACCGCCGGGTGCCGTGGAGGCCGCGCCCGAAGCCTGCGGCAGATCGGGGACCAGGCCCGGCACGCTCGCGGCCGACGCCCAGTCGGGCATCCCGTCCTTCCACACCAGCGCGTCCGGCGCCACCTCGCCACTACGGATTTTCGCCTGGAGTTCCTCAAGGGCGACCGGGCCGTGCTGGGCCGCGTCTTTCGAATAATACCAATCCATGGTGCAAGGGGGCGTTCCGCCGGGCGCGAGCATCCGGCGGGCGCACGGGCGATGCAATCCCCGAATGCCGCGTCCGCCCGTCTTGACGCGCCGCCCGCCGGCAGGTGAGTATCCCGCCCTCGCGCTCGCACGCGCCATCCCGCACCCGCCCATGAACACCCGCCCGTTTTCCAGCCCGATGCTCGACGGCCCCGACCGCGCGCCC
>SLAV01000220.1 GCA_007126655.1 Haloferula sp.
GAAGATGACTGGCACGAAAAATCTCTCGACGACGCACCCCTACAAACCCTTGATGTATTTGCTGCAATCAAATCGGATTCCTAAACTACGCAAAAAAAATCTCCAGCCATAGGGACAATCGAAAAAACATGCACAACAATATTATATTTCATCCTGATGAAGTGAAGCAATTTGCAGCATTATCCGGAGATTTCAATCCCGTGCATGTAGACCCCGTGCAAGCACGGGAGGAGATGTTCGGCGAACCCATCGTACATGGCATCTTTTGTGTGATGCGGGCTCTGGATACATGGGTGTCAACCAAAGATCATCTACCACTTGCAACGCTAGATGTTCGTTTTCTGGCACCTGTTTATCTTGATACAGCCTATGTACTAAAATCCGATTCGACGGCGTCACATGTACATCTGACATTGTTACAGAAAAATAACGTTGTGCTCCGAATAGAAGGACATGGCTCGCTCACAACGCCACACCCTGTAACGATCCCGCCGCAAGATGCTTTGTGGGATCCATATGCGCCTTGGTCCGGAGATATACAGACAGCATCCCCGACTGGCGAACTGGAAAATCAACTACACCGTGAAACATACGAAAAACTATTTCCGGATTTATCCCGACACCTTGGACTGCAAATAGCGGCAGATTTACTGGCTTGCTCTCGTTTGATCGGCATGCGTATGCCTGGGGAACATGCCCTTTTTTCACAGCTAAAACTTGAGCAAAGGCCACGATCAAATCATACAACGACCTATGAACGGATACGCTGGGACACACGCTTTGCACTCATAGACCTCGAATTTACCGGACATATTCTCACCGGAAGCCTTCGGGCTTTCGTTCGCCCATCACCGGTTCCAACGCCAACCATGCAAGCAGCACGTAAGCTGATAACGCCTGGCATACTGGCAGAAAAACATATCCTTGTTCTAGGTGGGTCCAGCGGTCTCGGCACCGCCACGGTACTGCTTTTGGCGGCGGCTGGAGCAAAGGTCACATTCACATTTGCGCATCGAGAGCAAAAGGCTGCTGCACTTCTTGAAGCGGTTCGGCAAGCTGGGGGAGAAGCACAATGCCTAGCCTTCGACATTGAGAAACCGGATCGTTTCGTAAATCTTGCCACACCCGACTGGATCTATTATTTTGCCACACCGCGTATTTTCCGTTCGCGACATGGGCTTTTCGACCAGCCCCTCTTCGAATCATTCCTGACGTATTATGTATATGCGTTTTTGCGGATCGCGAGCGCGTTTCCCAAAGCAAATCTTTTCTATCCATCAACTGTAGCCATTGATGACAATATTCGCGGACTCACAGAATATACTGCTGCAAAATTTGCCGGGGAGCAGGTATGCCATGAAATACGTCGGACGCAACCCCAGCGAAAAGTTTGGGTTGAACGTTTACCCCGCACACAAACGTCCCAAACGCTTGCCATCGGAGCCCCTCCAGCGCCCGCTGCTTTGCATGTCATGGCAACATGTTTGCATACACAGTTTCTGGGCCACGATAAGGAGCAACAATGATCAAGCGCATGATTGCAGAATGTTGGCCCGCAAACCGCTACATTCGATATCGTTTACCTCGCAAGTGCGGGCCGGCTGTCGCACTAACCTTTGATGATGGCCCCAACGCGAAATATACACCACAAGTCTTAGACATACTCGCTGCACATCAAGTCCGGGCAACTTTCTTCCTCCTGGGACCTGCCTGCAAGCTGTATCCTGCATTGGTCGAAAGAATAAGAGTCGAAGGGCATGCCATTGGCATTCACGGAACAGACCATACCTCGCAAAATCTCGCGCAACAAGCACGCGAATGCCAGCGATTGCTTGCGCAACAAAATGTGCAAACGCAAATATTTCGACCTCCCCGAGGCATGTTACCCATTCGAGAAGTTGGTAACATTCTGGCAAGTAGACTTAGAGTCTGGATATGGTCGCATGATCGCAAGGATTCATTGCGGCATGAAGGAAAGTCCACCGAACCAGCACCCTCCCCATACACAATACAAGCACAAGATGTCGTGTTGATGCACGACGACAACCCCATTTGTCTGGAAGAACTCCCCATATTGCTTCAAGAATTGCGCAATAAGGATTTGCAAACCATGCGGCTGGATGAGCCCTAACCCAAGTTCTATAACGTTCTGGCATAAACCGCCCGCCGACCTTGCGTCGGTGGAGGTAAACGTTGTGTCAACAAGTTCCCGACATCGCTCAACTTCTTTCACCACCGATGCAAGATCGGCGGGATCGAAACGGGCTAGAACGGATGGAATCATAATACAATATGTACAGGAACAAACCGTTTATTGCCGATCTCGGTCAGCTAGGATTTGAACAATGTCGGCAACACTTCTAATCTCAACAATTTCATCGAGAGAGAAACTAACATCAAACGCGCTTTCCAACTCCAGGATAAGCTGAACTTGCCCGACGGAATCCCATTCTGGAATGGTATCCTGCGTGCTACTCTCATCGAGACAAGCCGGATCAACCCGAAAGCAACGTCCAACACAATCGCACACTTGCTGTAAAATTTCGCCTGACATGCACACCTTTATAATGCTTCACCATCAAGAAGTAAAGCCCCCCAGCCTTCGTGGTTAAAACCAGCAAAGCCCAACAGCTCCGTGCTTAAGTGGTTCAAACTTTTTTACCACAAAGACTCTAAGACACAAAGCTCATCCACCGAAGCCTATCAGCCTTAGTGTCTTAGTGCCTTCGTGGTTAAAACCAGCAAAGCCCATCAGCCTTCGTGTCTTGGTGCCTTAGTGGTTAATACTCGCATCCCGTATCCCGCATGCTTTGTGCTCTTTGTGCTCTTTGTGGTGAACAAAAACTGTCTTCCGACTTCTATCCCAATTGCGAATTTCTGCTTTCAGCTTTTCAGCTTTTCCCCTATCCTCTGCCCCATGCTAACCATTCTCCGATACGGCGAACTATGCGCCAGCAATTTCACCCTCGGTCCTTGGGGAGAACAAACCCGCTCTGCATTGGGCTGTCGCCCTCTCATCGAAGGCAATCCTTATATCATCGAAAAAACACCTGTCTATGCCGCCCTTCAAGTAAAAGGCAAAACGGCAGCCTACGTCTTTCTTTATCCCGATCAATTCTGTTGGGCAGCACCAGACTTACGCGCCCCCATAAACTGGCTTTGGATGACAGATTACCTCTCCTTGCCTGCCTACCGCAATTCCGGCGCAGGTGTGCTTTTGATAAAGCACCTGCGCACACAATTGGAAGCCGAAGGCTATTGCTTGGGCGGCATCAACCTGAGTGCTGATTCCCGTCGCGTATTCGAAGCCTTACGCTTTCCTGTTGTGGAAAAGATTCCGCGCTATGTCTTTCCCCTCCGCAGTCGCCCCATCTTATCGCGCTACCCTCTGCTACGCCCCATCCTCCCCTTAGCCTGCCCCGCCGCCAACCTCGCCCTCCGCCTCTACTGCCACCACGCAGTCTGGCGCGTACGCGGCCCCCACATCACACTAACTCTCGACCATTCACCATCCACCATCCAATGTCCACTCTCCACTGTCCACTCCTCCACAGAGCCTATCAGCCTTCGTGCCTTAGAGTCTTCGTGGTTCAAAAAAACAGAGCCTATCGGCGCATTCGACAAATCCCCCCGCCGCATGCACTGGTTCCTCAACCTCCCCCCTGGAGGTGGCCGCACCCTGCAACCATGGCTCCTACACGCCGATGACTCGCCCGACCCCATCGGCAGCCTCCTCCTCCGCAGTAAGCGCTTCAACAGCATTGCTGGCGGTCGCTTCCGCAATTTGCGCATTCTCTCCGTACTCGAAGCCGACGGCCTCGACCCAGCACAGCTCGTACGAGCCGTTCTACAACGAGCCACCCGAGAAGCTCCCCCCCCCGATGTAATCGAGTGGTGCGAAGATAGACCTGTCGTGCAAGCCTGCCTGCAACGGGCCGGTTTCCGCAAAATGGGAGCAATGGCCTTCTGTTCATCGCTGCCCTTGCCCACCCCGCGTCACATAACCCAGGGTGATGGCGATGCCGGCTTGTAGCTAAAGTCAACCAGCTTCGTGCCCTCACGCTTCAACAACCATAGCCACAAAGAGCTCAAAGAATCACACAGAACTACCGACGAAGGACTAGGGACTAAATCATGCAATGCGGCTGCGAGAGTCGCAGCCAGAGCACGGTGCTGAATCGGTTTTAGCGTAACATGAGAGCATAGCGTGCGTTAAAAAACATTTTCAGCGTTTTCGCGTTTTAGCTTGTCAGCGTTTATCTTCTGCCACCAAAGCATTGCCTCTTAATCTTTGTGCCTCTCTGTGTTCTATGTGGCTATTCCCCTCCCCCCGAAGCCCATCAGTCTTTGTGCCTCTCTGTGTTCTCTGTGGCTATTCCCCTCCCCCCAAAGCCTATCACCTCAGCCATTTGTAGCGAATAACATTCAATCGCGCACGGATCGGAGCCGGTAACACAAACTTCAAGATGCGTTTGACTCTCGCCCGCAAGATCGAATGCCGCAAAACATTCCCTTGCGGCAACAATTGCGACACCGCTTTGTTCTCATAGACCCCTGGATCGATAGGTTTGCAAAAGACATAATCATGTCCCTTCATGAAACCCGCCAGTAGAAGTCCTGCCGAATCTGGCGTGTTTAAACGCTCTGGTTGCCACAGACGCAAACCTATGCGGCCCGCCAAGTAAGTCAGACGCTCTACATATTCAGGCTTTACCGAGGACTTCTGTACAAGCGCATGATAAAGCAGGGAGAAGAAATAATCATCTTCCTTGCAAACATAGACAAAATTCTTGTGCAGGATGCGGTTCGAGAGCATATGACACTGCCAAGAGCTATCGTAGTAACCATCCGATACATATCGCATATCTACAGAAATGTCCTGGTCTCGAACGTTCAACAGGCCCCTGTAAGGCTGGCCCTGTTCCACGTACTGACGCACATTGGCGACCGAGGCAAAAGACTGGTAGTTGCGACACAATACATCCAGATCCATATCAGAAGGAACCTGCGGTAATTCTTCATAGTTTCGCAGCAACAGATACTCAACCGACACATTCAGTACACGAAACAAGTCATCCAGAGATTTCCAGCCCGCTGCGCCTTCCAGATCTTTGTACAGAACACCATCCGGCGAATATGACCCATCCAGAATCGCAGCAAGGCGATCCAACCCGAGAATCAAGGCCGCATGCATATAAAATTCTCTAGGATTTCCGCTGCTATGAACGCGAAAGGCAAGCGGCACCCAACTGCGATAGAGGTTTTTGGCCTGTAGAATATTGGTATTGGTCAGCTCAACAAATCCCGATGTCGTTTGTTCATAACGATATTGCGGATCCGGATCTTCCAGAATGATGAAACGGAACCGGCCAGAACCAATTTTTTCATGGTGCATGCCATGAAAAGCACGATTTCCCGTATAAGGGATGTAGTGCTGGTACAGGCGGCGGGCATTTTGCACCAGACAAGGCTCACTCCATTGGACTTCCATGCTGCAAAGAACCTTGAAATGTGCGTCCATGTGTTCGGCAATACGATCATATACACACAAACCATCTTCCCAAACAGCAAAACAATGTAAATCCCTGTCAAGATTAGGGACATACACGTCTTTCTGCGCAACATGCGTAAAGCGCAACTGCCCCGGATTAAAAATCACCCCACGCCTCTCTTTCTTCATCCACTTTCACCAAATCCAGATTAGCCACAAAGAACGCAAAGAATCACACAGAAAATCCCCCCAGCAAAGCCTATCAGTCTTTGTGCCTCTCTGCGCTCTATGTGGCTATCCCCTCTCAGCAAAGCCTACCAGCCTTTGTGTTCCTATGTGTTCCTTGTGGCTATTCCCTCTCATACCCTTGAATAAACTTCCGTATTTGAAACTTATACGATCCAAAGTTAATCAACAATCCATCCTTAATTCTCGTCGACTTCAAATAATGTAGTACCTGCGCAATATGTTCATTCGTCAAGCTCCGGCAAGCTTTCAGTTCAACGACCAAACACCCCTCTACAACAACATCCGCAAAATACTCTCCGATGATCGTGCCATCTTCATCAGCCACCTCAAGCGGCAACTGCTGATCAACTTTCAACCCCGCTTTCCGCAACCGATGCACCAAGGCATTTTCATATACCTTCTCCAGGTATCCATTCCCATGATAAACATGAATTGCATAAGCAGTTTCACGCACCACATCACATAATCCCTGAACATCCATTTCTTGTCCCCTCTTTGTGTTTCTCTGTGTTCTATGTGGCTATCCCCCTCCCCCCGAAGCCCATCAGTCTTTGTGCCTCTTTGTGTTCTATGTGGCTATCCCCCTCCCCCCGAAGCCTATCAGTCTTTGTGCCCCTCTGTGTTCTCTGTGGCTATTCCCCCTTTCTCAATCCCGGCAACACATGCAGTGCATTACGGTGCACACATCCAATTTGTGCGGGATACTTCGCAACACCTAAAATCAATGCCATGCTGAACCTATGCAACCCTAGCCCGGCAACAACCAATTCTCCTTTGGGCCCAACATGTATAATTGTAGAGTCTTCCTGTCGGAACAATGTGCGCTCCGTAGTTGCTCGCAAAGGAAACATTTTTTCATCCTTAACCGCTTGAAACAATGCATCAAGGTTACGACAGCGTTCATCAAGTTCTTCCAGCGAGAACAACTGATTTGTCCAGAACATACCATGCGCCGTGATTTCTGCAGCAATTCGTTGGTAATTCCATGTCTGTGTCCACGGAGCTCCCTCGCGCCAGTGTTGGATACACGACTGCAGAATGCCAACCACTGCCGATGCGATGGGGAGATCCTCGACAGCGGAGGAAGACACCAGATCTCCCTCCTGATAGGGCCATCTATCGATCACTTTCGCCGAATCCACCTGCCCGCACCGGAAAGCCTTGTTTGAAACAAGACATTCTTGGGGGTTCACATAGATTAATTCGGCAAATTGTGGGGCATCCTTGCCAAAACGAGCGCGATTCAAGAAATCACGACACCAGATATGCAAGCGATACGGACGTCTGCTATCTCCGACATCGCGCGTCCAGACACGGTAACGCAACCATCGCAGCGTGGTTTGCCCCAACGTGCCCGCCTTAAGATGAAATAGAATCTTCCGCATCACTCACTATCTTAGAGATTTGAACCACAAAGACTCCAAATGCAAATTAGCCGCAAAAAACGCAAAGAACCACATAGAAATATCCCTCTC
>SLAV01000227.1 GCA_007126655.1 Haloferula sp.
GATGGACATCGACGCGGGCGTCTGGAGAAACTCCAAGGAGACTTTCGTTGAGCGGGTTTGTCTGGTCCCAGCTCCACATCCCGGAAATTGCTATTTCCAGAGGGCACCTTGGCGTCTCTGCCAGGTTGCCGGTTTGTGCATTTCACACAAACTCTCGTGATGTCGGTGGCATTTTACTGAAATCGCCGGATTTGTCAAATCGGCGGGCAGGGGTTGTGTCATAGGCAGTCGGGGTGAGTTGAACCGCCGATGGACACGGATGGACACGGATGGGGATTACGAGTCCTTGATTCGATTGAGAATCGCTGGGGTAAGATCAGCAAGAATGAGGTCGATCGGGAGAATTCCGAACTCGGTTTTTTTGAAATTCGGTTTGCGGGCATCGACGAGAACAAGTTCTTCGTTTTCGTGCCACCAAGCCGTTCCCATAAGTTGGGAGGGGAGGTTTTGAAAGAAGGGTTTCAAAAAGCTCGGAAGCCGCAATTACTTGCCGCTGAGCTTTGCCGACTTCGAGGCGGTTTTTCTCGATGTCCTCAGTTCCTGGGGTGTCTGTGCCAAAAATTCGACGCGCGACATCACCGGGTAAGAGGCGAGTCCCCGGGCTTCGCGCATTTTTTGCGCGATTCTGCGGTGTTGTTCGGTTTTCGCTACCATCGGCATTCAAGTTGCGGACAACCTAGCGGCGGATTTGCAGCTTATCAATGCCGAAGATTTGCTGTGTGTTTGTTCGCCAGTTGGATCGCAATTTCACAATTGCGCCTACGGTGGGGAGGTGAGGCGGGTTTCTTTGGCTCCTAGGCCGGTGTAGGTGGCTGGGGTGCAGGTGAGGACGAGGAGCTGGAGGCCGCGGGTGGAGGCGAGATAGAGCATGGATTGGAGGGACTGGATGCGGGCGTCGTCGCTGAAGGCGAAGGAATCGTCGAAGAGGATGGGAAGGGTGCCGTCGTGGGAGGGGGCGAGGATTTCGGCGGTGGCGAGGCGGACGGCGGCGGCGACTTGTTCTTTGGCTCCGCCGCTGAGGGTGTCGAATGCGAAGGTGGACTCTCCGGGGCGCGTGATGTGGATGGTGGATTTTTGTGGGTCGTCGCCCCAATCCACGTCGATGCGGACGCCGCGGCCGAAGATGCATTCGAGGTAGTCGGTGACGCGGTCGGCGATCGGCTGGGTCACGCTTTGGCTGATGGCTTGCCGGGATTCGTTGAAGAGTTTGTGGAGCAGGGCGATGGCGTCGGCATGGCGTTGTTGGCGGGCATGTTCATCGCTGGCGGTGGCGTGGCGGGCTTTGGCGCGGAGTAGGTCGGCTTCGGGATCGGTGGTGCCGTCGCTGGCGAGGGTGTTTTGGGCGACGGCAAGCCGGGTGTTGGCGTCGTGGCGTTTGGCTTGTTCGTTGGTGATGACGCGTTCCAAGCGGGCGACTTCTTTTTGGAGGAAGTCGGGGTTGAGATCGGCGAGGGCGGCTGTGGTGGTGGCGAGGGTTGCTTTGGTGGCGGCCTCTTCTGTGGTGGCTTGGGAGATGGCTTGGGTGCGGGCGGTGGCGTCGCCGTGGTTTTGTTCGAGGGTGCGGGCGGCGGTTTCGAGGTCGCTGACTTCGCGGCGGTTGGCTTCGAGGGTTTCTTGGGCGGATTGGTGGGCGGTGAGTTTTTCCTCGTGGATTTTGGTGGCGGTCTCGGCGGCGAGGCGGTGGGCTTCTTCGCGTTGTTCTTCTTCCTGGAGCGCTTCGCGGGATTGGGTTTGCCAGTTTTTGGCGGAGCTGTGGGTTGTGGGGATTTCGTCTGCGGTGATTTCCGGGATGGCGGCGTGACGGCGTTCGACTTCTGCGGTGGCGGCGGCGAGGTCGGCGGCTGCGGCGGCGAGGGCCTCGGGCAGGTCGCGGGCACCGAGGTCTTTGAGGCGGGCCTTGGTGTTGGCGATTTGTTGTTCGAGGGATTGGCGCTGGTTGAGGATCTCGGCGGCTTGTTGGGAATCGCTGAGAGCGAGTTGATCGAGCAGAGTGGTGAGCTGGGTTTTGAGATCGGTGGTTTTTTGTCGGGCGGCGCCGAGTGAGGTGCCGCCGCCGGGCTGGATGCGAAGGCGGGTGCCATCGGCGAAGGTGAGTTCAGCGGTTTCGGTGATGACGGAGGTGTCACCGGGTGTGAGGGATTGCTCGCCGAGGTGAACGGCTTGGTTGCTGGCGATCAGTTCGATACCGGTGGCGATGGCATCGAGCGCACTTTGGGATTGGGCGTGTTTGGATTCGAGGGTGCGGATGGTGTCGAGCTGCTTGGGGGATATGGCGGGGAGTTTGGAAAGGGCGTCGGTGTCGGCGGTGAGGGTGGTTTCGATTTCAGCGACGGCTTGGGCTTTTTCGGTGAGGGTTTGATGGGCGGCGGCTTTCTCGATGCGGGCGACGCAGGCGTTGGCGAGTTCGTGGTGCTGGCGGGCGATGCGGATGGCGCTGGCGGCGGTGTTGTGGGCGGTGCGGGCTTCGGTGGCGTTGGCGGAGGCTTCGAAGACTTGCCGGGTGAGGGTGGCGAGTTGTTGCTCCGCGGGGGCGAGGGCTTCACGGGCGGCGCTGGCTTGGGTCTGGAGGTCGCGGATTTGGGTGTCGGCTTGGGTGAGGGTTTCGAGTTTGGCGAGGGCTTGGTCGTGGAGGAGTTTTTGTTTTTCGAGGACGTTGCCGAGTTCGCGGGCTTGGGTGAGGGCAGCTTGGGTGGTGTCGAGTTGTTCGCGGTAGCCGGGTAGGGCGGCATCGATGCTGGCGATGTCGCGGACTGCGGATTCCTGGTCGGCGATGGCGGCTTCGAGGCGGGATTTTTGCGCGGTGGCGGCGGTGAGTTTGGTGGTGGCTTCGTCGAGGGCCTTGGTGGCGAGGTCGAGGCGGGAGTTCGCTTTGGGCTTGCCGTTGGAGGTGAAGATGGCGTCGTAAGCGCGCTGGATTTTTTCGCGCGTTTGGTCGTCGGTCTCGGACTGCATGACGGCGGCGAGGCCGTTTTCCTGGAGGCGCTGGATGAGTTCGCTGCGGTGGTTTGCGGCGTGGGCGGAGGCGTCACTTCCGGCGGTGCCTTGCCAGACCCAGAGGTGGGACCAGCGGTTGTTGAGCTGGTTGAGGTTGTTGGTCACGCCATCGGTGTTGGCGGTGATTTCGGCGAGTTTCTCTTCGGCGGAGTCGCCTTGGAGGCTGATGCCGCTGCGGGATGAGAGGCGGGCGGTGGATTTGGCGGTGCCGGTGAAGAGCTTTTCGATGGTCCAGGTGTCGCCTGCGGCCTCGAAGGTGAGGTGGACTTCGGGGTTGCCGCCATGGACGCTGGATACCATGGAGCGCTGGAGTTCGCCGCCGGCGCGGTGGCGCATGAAGAGGGCGCGGTGGATGGCCTCGGCAAGGGTGCTTTTGCCCGTCTCGTTGGGGCCGCCGATGAGGTTGCGCTCGGGATCGAACTCGACGGTGAGGTCGCGGTGCAGGCGGTAGTTGCGGACGGTGAGGGTGAGGAGGCGCATGGGTGGGAAGACGGAAGATTGGGAGACGGAAGACGGAAGACGGAAGACGGAAGACGGAAGACGGAAGACGGAAGACGGAAGACGGAAGACGGAAGACGGAAGACGAAAGAGACTCAAGATTGCTAGGTGTGAGGCGCAAAAGTACAAGGCGGTTTGGGCGGAGTTTGCCGCAGGTTTTCGGGTTTGCACCGCGATGTCGTTTGGGATAGTTTTTTGGGGATGACTTTGACTGTGAACATACCCGATGATCTGGCGAAGGAGCTTGGGGCCGGGTTCAAGAACGTCGGCCGTGCGGCTCTTGAGGCTTTGGCGGCAGAGGCGTATGCCAAGGACGTTCTTTCGTTGGAGCAAGTCCGGAGGTTGCTGGAGCTGGAGTCTCGATGGGAGGCGCAAGTTGTGCTTTCCCGGCTTGGTGCTTGGCCCGCGCAATCGGCGGAGGAAATCTTAGGGGATGCCCGCAGATCGTATGAATTCCGGCAGTCTGTCCAGTGATCATTGTCAGTGACAATTCCGTGCTTTCGTGCCTTGCCGAAATCGGCGAACTGGATTTGCTGCGAAGACTTTATGGCAAGGTGACGATTACCGAAACCATCCGGCTTGAAGCCTTGCACGCGGGTGCGCCTGTGAGTTTGAGGGATCTGTTTTTGAATGTTCCCGATTGGATTTCGGTGGTTCCCGATGAGTTGCCGTATCTTGACGAAACGGGAGCCTTGGATGCCGGCGAGGCTTCGGCGATCACGCTGGCATGGCAGCATCGGGATTGCAGCCTGCTGATCATCGATGAAAAGCGGGGCCGCAAGGTGGCGGGTGCGCTGGATTTGCGAATCACGGGGACGGCGGGCTTTTTGACGGATGCTGCTGCTGAAGGACTGATTGATTTCGAAGACGCCTTTTTGCGCTTGGCTCGGACGGAATTCCGCCTGAGTCCCCAGATCGTGGAGGCGTTGCGACAGAGTCTCGGAAACCGGAAGCCGCCAACTGATCGCTGATGAGAAACCAAAGAAGAAAGAAGCTTTGCCTATGCCCATGCGAAAATGAGGATGAGATTCGTCCATGTCGTCGCTGAGGTGCTGGGATTGGATCACCGCAGGGCGGCGTGGAGTTCGCGGAGGGTGAGGCGGGCGACTTCGGATTCGTCGGTGGAGGTGAGGTCGATGAGTTTGGCGGCGACGGATGCGATGAGGGGGTCGGACGGGCGATTGGCGAGGGATTGGATTTCGTCTTCGGTGGGGGCAATGGCGACTTGGTCGTCGAGTTTCACCCGGAGCAGACGGGCTTCGAGGGATTCGATGAGGTCGGCAAGGCGACCCGATGTTTCGATGCCGAGGCTGCCGGTGAGAGTGAGTTTGAGCAGGCTGTCCTGGCCCCATTGCCCGATGTGCTCGTTGAGGGCGGTTTGGAATGCATCGAAGCTCTCGTCTTCGGAAAAATGGTAAGGAAAATCGTTCCAGCGGAAGTTGCCGGTGGATTTTTTCTCGATCTGAGGTGTCTGGCCGCGTGTGGCTTGGACGATGAGGATGTTGCCGGGGTCGTTGTCGGAGCCTTTGGGGAAGCGGTCGATTTCCGGGGTGCCGGAATACCAGGCTTTGGCGGAGATTTGCTTGGTGCCGTGCCAGTCGCCGAGGGCGATGTAGTCGATGTCGGCATCGGGCAGGCGGCTGAGGTCGATGCGGTTGAGGCCTTGCGATTCTTCGTCTTCGTCGTCCTGGGTAGAGTCGAAGCCTTGGACACTGCCATGGGCGAGGATGATGTGTGGGAGGTCGGTGGGGAATGTGGGTGAATCGAATGCACTGCGGATCCATGCGGTGGGATCGGCGTTGTCGTGGCGGCGGAGCAAGGGCGCGGGCAGGATGACGGCGTTTTCGAGAATGACGGGTTCGGGAGCGAGAATGACGCGGAGATTGGGGGCGTGCTGTTCTTGTTCCCGAAGGAAGAACGGTTGCTCCCAGAGGCTGCCGGGGCCACCTGGGTCGTGGTTTCCCGGGATCACAAGGACGGGGATTTGCATGGCACCGATGGCTTCGCAGGCGGCGGCGACGGTGGACTTGAGCGGGCGCGGGCTGTCGAAGAGATCTCCGGCGACGAGGACGAATGAGGCGTTGTTTTCGCGTGCGGCCTCGCCGATGCGGCGGAGGCATTGGATGCGTTCGTGTTGCAGGCGAACGCGTTTGTCGTTGTTGGCGACGCGCTGATAGGGCTTGCCGAGTTGCCAGTCGGCGGTGTGGATGAAGGTGGTGGGCATGGTCTTCTGTCTTACTGGTGAGATTTTGGTGGGAGTGCTGCGAAAGGGCAATCGTTACGTGAGATTTCGGGAAAGTCGGGGGTGGTTGAGTTTTGTATTTCGTTGGTGCGGAGAATCGGAGCAGGGGGTATCGGCTACGTGTGAAAAAAGGCTCTTGACGGTAGTTATCAATGGTAGATACTTCTGTCATGGATACGGCGAAGTTGTTCAAGAGCGGGCGCAGCCAGGCGGTGCGTTTGCCGAAGGAATATCGTTTTGAAGGGGATGAGGTGATGGTGACGCGGCTGGGAGCGGCTGTGGTGCTATTGCCGAAGAATCATGATTGGGAGGTGATGTTCGGAGCCTTGGACGGATTCGGGGAAGATTTCATGGCGGAGCGGGAACAACCGGCGATGCAGGAACGAAGCTTTGACGCACCATGATGACGCGGCTGCTTGATACCTGCATGTGCGTTTTTCTGATCCGGGCGAGGCATCCTGAGATTCGTGAGCGATTCATGCGCTTCGAGGTGGGTGAACTGGGGATTTCTTCGATCACCGAATCGGAACTTCGGCATGGGGCGGAGAAAAGTCTGGACCCGGATAAGAATCACCAGCAGTTGGATCGGTTTCTTTTGTCCCTCCCGGTGCTTGAATATGGCAGTGATGCGGCGCGGCATTACGGCGAGATCCGCAGACACCTCGAAATCGCAGGCACGCCGATTGGTTCGATGGACTTGATGATTGCCGCTCATGCACGGGCGGCGGGGTTGATCGTGGTGACGCACAATACCCGGGAGTTCGAGAGGGTGCCGGGGTTGGTGGTGGAGGATTGGGCCGGGGGTGAGTGTGACTAGGTCGGGCTGGTTTTCAGAAAATTCCATTGTTCCTCGGTTTCCGGGGTGGAGCCGGCTTGTTCGATGGCGCGGGTGGCGGTGGGGAGGGAGAGGCCGAGGCGGGTAAGGAGGAGGATGGCGACCATGCCGGTGCGGCCAATGCCAGCGGCGCAGTGGATGACGACAGATTCGCCACGGATGAGGGCCTGTTTCATCGATTCGACGGCCTGGAGGATCTCGAAGGGCTGCTCGGGCACGCCGTGGTCGGGGATTTCGTGCTGCCAGAGTTTGGCCGGGAGGATGCCGCGATTGATGGCCGCGAGGTATACGGGGGACTTTTCGGCGATCTCCTCGTCGGAGACGAGGCAGAGGATGTGGTCGATGTCGGCGTCTTCGGCATCCCGGAGGAATGCTTCGATGGGCTCGAAGCGACCGGGCATGGAGGTGAGGTAGAGTTTGCCGGGGCAGATGAGGGACGAGAGGGTGACGGGACGGAGCATTGGGTTCGGGGTAAAAGCGGAAAAACTGAAACGCTGAAATTTAGAGTTGGCTTGTGTTGGTGCTGATGGAGCGGTTTGGTGAGGGATTCGAGTGCTTTGGCCGATGCGGTGCGAGGGACGGAGATGGGCGGGGTTCTTCTGGTCGAAGCTCTTGAGCAGGGGGGGCTTGTTCGGCCGGATGA
>SLAV01000040.1 GCA_007126655.1 Haloferula sp.
CATGGCCCGTGAGGACTGTAGCGCATGCGAGCGCGGCGAAGGCGGCGGATGCGGGGAAAGGGAAAATCACGGGCGCGGGCGGCGGGCTTCACTCCACGCCATGGACGCGGAGTTTCGGGGAGGAATAGCTGTAGAGCAGCGCGATGGCGGCCGTCATGCTGTTGCGGATGTTGTCCCGATAGTAGGAGTAATCGGAGTAATCGCGCGAGGGCAGGATGACGTATGAATCGCTGCCGTGGCAGCGGGCGAGGTTGATCCAGGCCTTGTAGTAGTCGAAGACCTGTTTTTGCAGCTCCTCGTCATCGGAGGCGAAGGTTCCGGCCAGGCCCCAGGCGAAGCCCATCATCGCGCAGGCGTGGCCGTCGGCCATGTCGCGATAGGCGTTCGCGATGTTGGTGAGGTGGAGTTTCTTGCGCTCCTCCGCGTTCGGCCGTTCGGGCGAGAGCATGTAGGTGATGTAGCCGAGACCGGATTTGTGGGAGAACGAGTGGCGGGTGTCCTGCTGCCATTCTTCGGTGTCGATGGGGCCGCGGTTCAGGGTGAACTCGCCGCCATATGCGATGCGGCCGCCCTTGGTGGTGCCGTATTCGAGAAACTGGAACGCCTCGTCGAGGCCGTTGTGCTCCGGCTCGATGCCGCATTGTTTCGCGAGCTGCCACGACATGATCGCGATGCACGTGGGCCACTGCATCGGGCCGTATCCGCCGCCGCCGCGGGCGACGACGTGATGGTAGGGCGAGTGCCCGAATCCGCCGACATAGCGTTGCTGGTGTTTGTTGAGGGTTTCCTCGTCCACGTCGTCGCTGAAGTGGCTGAGCGGCCAGTGGCGGATCTCGCCGGTCCACTGGGCGTTGCGCAGCAGGCCGAGCGTGTGTTCCAGGGTCTCGAGCACCGCGTCATCGCCGGCGAGGAGGTGGTATTCCGCGAGTGTGATCGCCTGGAACGCGAGGTGCCAGGACCAGGTCGTGTCCTGATAGGGTTCGTTCCAGTCGAGCGCCATCTGTTTGCCGGCTGCGGCGAATTCCGGGTTGTCCGCGCCCATCAGGGCGAGCGCGGCCACGCAGCGGGCGTGGGAGTTGAGGCCGCCCGGGTTGTCGATGAGGTATTGGTAGGCGCGGTCGCGCAGGACGCGGGTCTTCGCGCAATCGTGAGGGAAGGTGTCGGCGAATCTGCCGAGCGCCTCGAGTTGGACATCCGCGGTGACGGGTTCGCCATCGCGCGTCACGCTGAGCCGGAGCAGTCCGTCCTCGCCCTCGCTGTCCTCGATGGCCAGGCCGAGGTCGCGCATTGGCCCGCAGATGCCGTGGTTGCGGGGGCCGAACTGGTGGGCGGAAAACGGGGTGCCGTTCGCACCGGTCACCTCGTCCCCGAGCTTGAGCACGCCGTCGGCGGGCGAATCCGCGAAAATGTGCTTTATGACGAACGAGCGTTCCTTGAGCACGCCGCGTGCGCCGGTGGGGCCCATGTTGACCAGGAATCCGGGCACTTCGGCATCCGGGCCGCGCTGGTTCGGTTCTTCCCAGCGACCCTGGTTGTCCGAGTCCCGCAGGGCGGACGCGTGGCCGGCGATGAGAAGCGTGGTGGTGGCGGCAAGCAGCCAGTGACGGAGTGGGACGGGTGGTTTCATGACAAATACGGGTTAAGCTGTGGAAACGCCGCCCGGACGCGGGATCTTTCGTAATAATCGGGTCGTCACGCGTCGAACGCCGCACCGAGCATGTGGCAGACTTCCTCCAGAAACGCGGCGTCCGCGGTGTCGAATGCGGCGGGCCGGTCGGAGTCGATGTCGAGCACCGCGCGCAAGCGGCCCCGCCGATCGAAGACGGGCACCACGATTTCGGAGCGGGTGGTCGATGAACAGGCGATGTGATCGGGCGCGGCGTCCACATCCGCAACGATCTGTGTTTGCCCCTCGCGCGCGCAGCGGCCGCAGACACCGCGCTCGAACGGGATCGCGAGGCACCCGTGGCCACCCTGGTAGGGACCGATCTTGAGCAGGCCGGGGGAAACCACCCGGTAGAACCCCGTCCAGTCGAATCTCGGATCGGCATGGTGAAGCTCGCAGGCGATGGTTGCCATGATGGCGATCTCGTCGGTCTCACCTTCGGTCAGCGCGCGGATGTGCTCGAGCAGGGACACCGGTGCTTTCAGATGGGGTTCTTCATGTGTCGGGCCGCTCATGGGCGAAGCGTAGCGCCAACGCGCACGCTCCATCAAGTGCGGACGCGGAGGTTGCCCCCCAAGTAACCGTCCACCCATCGGCAGTGCGGACTCCTGCCATACGGGAGAATGAAAAGCTTTTCCAAGCCCGCGCGCCGCCCAATCATCCGCCCGGCGAAGATGATTCGCCGCTTCACGACTTTTTTCCCCGGACGCCCATGACGGAACCACGCGGATTGATATTTGATTTGGACGGAACCCTGGTCGATTCGCTGCCGGGCATCGCGGCGGCACTGAACGCCGCGTTGGAGAACGAAGGTTTACCAGGCCATCCGGAGCAGGCGGTTCGCCGATTTGTTGGCGACGGGCTGGAAACGACGGTGCGCCGTGCGTGTCCTGCGGGATTCGGCGACACGGGTATCGCGCGCTTGGTGAATGGTTTCCATGGGTACTACGCGGATGTCTGGAGGCCGGGCACGCGGCCCTATCCCGGAATACCCGGATTGCTTGGCGAACTGGCCGCCGGAGGAGCCGCGCTTGCAATCCTGTCAAACAAATCACACGCATTCACGCTGGAGATGGCGGCGGAAATTTTCGCGGATGTGGATTTCCGTGCCGTGCTCGGCCTGCGCCCGGGCATGCCGCCGAAGCCGGACCCTTCGGGCGCGCTGGAAATCGCGCGGGACCTCGCGCTGGATCCCGGCCGCTGCCTGGTGATCGGGGATTCGACAATGGACATCGGCACGGCGAAAAACGCCGGGATGCGTTGCTGCGCGGTCACATGGGGCTACCACGACGCGCCGCGGCTCCGGGCCGCCGGGCCGGACGCGGTGGCGGGCGACGCAATCGGTCTCGCGGATTTGCTGCGCCGCTGACCCGCGCGCGCTATCATGATCAAATCAGCGGTTGGAATTAGGAAGAGGTGGACAAGCAGGGTATTTCGCGACGGGGCGCGTGTGGTCTCCCCTCGTCTTCACCCGTCCGCGTCGCGCACGACCTTGCCGCCGAGCGAGAGGATGCGGGCGTTGCCCTTTGCTGCCTCCGCCTCGGGGATGTTGCCGTCGCGGACATACATCTGGGATAGCGCGGTCCAGGCCAGCAGATCATTCGGGCGCAGGTCCACCGCCTTCAGTCCGCAGCCGATCGCCTCCTTGATGGAGTCGGTTTTCATCAGCGCCATGCCGAGCGCGTGCCAACCATCGAAAAATTCGGGATCGCGCTCGACGCAGCGCCGGTAAAGCGCGACCGCCTCGTCGAGTTCGCCCATGGCAAGGCATCCGTTCGCCTCGTCGAAGAGCGCTTCGGTGTCGTCATGGGAAGATTCGGACATGGGAAAATATGGGTCAGTTGCCGCGGAGTTGCTGCACGGATGCAGCTTCGGTGCGGGCGCGCAGCCATGCCACAAAGGCCATGCTTTCATTCCCGCGCGTCGTCTGGGCAAGCCGGGTGTCGATGCGCGTCCCGACCTCGTCGTCGATCACCAGCTCACGATTTGCGACGAACAGGATGAATGCGCGGTCCGACTCGGTGATCACGTCGCCCAGAGTGCCAGGCGTCACGGTGCGGGCCGCCTCAAAAAGGTTTTGGGGTTCTTTCGCGGAATCCGGCATGTGCATGCGGGTGATTTCCTCGAAGCGGTGAACCTCGCCAAATCCGGCCTCCTCCGCGGCTTCGGCGAAGGATTTTCCATCTTCCATGGCCCCGCCGATTTTCGCGGCGGCCGCCTCGGCCGCCTCGGTCATCGCCGCGGTGGCCCGGTCCTCGATGTATAGTTCGCGCGCCTCATCCTCCGCCTCCTCGAAGGTCATCACGCGGGAGGGTTCGGTCTCATCCAGGCGCGCGATGATCCAGCCGCCGTCACCCACGGCCAGTGGCGCGGAGATTTTCGAGAATGGATCGGCCTCCGTGGTAATCATCTGGAACAACTCACCCGCGGCAGTGCCGCCCTCGCGCGACTGGCGCAGTTGAACGGCCAGGTCCGCCGGCGGATCGGATTGCGGAAACAGTTCGGTGGTCCTCATCTCCAGGCCCATTTCTGCGGCTTTCTCCTCGAAGTCGGCACCCTCGGAGATGATGAGTTCGTCGAAAAAGTCCTCCACCAACTGATCGGTCTCGCGCTGGATCCGGCGGCGTTCTTCGGCACGCTCCGCGGCGCGCTCGGCCTGGAATCGCGCGTCGCGCTCGGCGCGCTCCTCCTCGCTGAGCGCGAGATCGTCGAATGAGAATTCCGGCAGTTCCTCCTCTTCCTCGGGGATGTCCTCGGGCATGTCCGGTTTGACGAAAACGTAGGTGAAGCGGCGGCGTGGCTCCGTGGTGAAGGCGTCCTGAATGTTTTCCCAGAACCCGCGCACATCCTCGTCGCTGGGTTCCACCTCGTCCGCGAACGCGGCGAGATTAAGATGGGTGAGCGCACCGGTGATGCGCTGGTTCTCGAACGCGTCGCCGCGCTCGACGGCACCGCGCAGCGGGGCCAGCCCGGAGCCGACCACCTCGCGGAGCTTCTGATGCACGAGGATGTCCTTCACGAGCGAGCGGATGTCGGACTCCGTCATGCCGAGCCGACCGATCTGCCGTTCGACGAACCTGCTGTACGTCTGGGTGTCGAAATCGCCGTCCGGTCCGGCGAACGCCTGCATCGAGCGGATGTATGAGCTGATCTCCGCGTCGGAGGGTTTCAGGCCGAATTCTTCCGCCGCCGAACGCAGCAGGATGCGGGTGATGAAGAACCTTTGCACGGCGTCCCCCTGATCAGTCGCATCCATGACGGCGGCCATCAGGAATTGCTGGATATCCATGTCGAAGCGGTTGGCCGTCAGCATCTGCGCCAACTCGAACCCGTTCCGGCCGGTGCGCCGGTATTCCTTCTCGCTATATGTGCGGCCGTCGATGCGGAGCACCGAGGCCCCGCCCCCGACGTTCTGCACCGTGCTCGTGTCGAGCAGCAGGAAGCTGACGAACAGGATGACGAACACGACGATCATCAGGCCGGTGTACTTGCGGATGTTTTCAATCATGGCTCTTGCGGTGCGGGAATTCTTCGGTGCGGGCCACGGCGTGCTCGCGACCGGCGCGCCGTTGGCGCGGGCCGGACAGTAAAGGGCGTGCGGAGGCCGCCATCAACCGCAATCTTTCCCTGAAACTGCGGTCCGCCGCAGGTAATCGACGACCCGCTCCAAAGCGCGGGCGCGGTGGCTGAGCCGGTTTTTCACCTCCGCTGGCAGGCTGGCGAAGCTGGAGTCGTATCCGTCCGGCACGAACAGCGGGTCGTAACCAAAGCCGCCGTCTCCCTCGGGTTCCTCCAGCAGCCGCCCCTCGACCGTGCCGGTGAAATTCGCGGTCTCCACACCGTCGCGTGCCAGCACCATGGTGCAGCGGAAGCGGGCGCTGCGGTCGGCCCGGCCCACCATCTCGCGCAGCAGCCGGGCGTTGTTGCGGGCGTGGTCGCCCTCGACACCGCCGTAGCTCGACGACCACACCCCCGGCGCGCCGCCGAGCGCGTCCACCTCCAGGCCGGAATCATCGGAAAGCACCCAACCGCCGGTCCGCCGGCTGATGCCGAGGGCCTTGAGCCGCGCGTTTTCGAGGAAGGTGCTGCCGGTCTCCTCGATTTCCGGGAAATCCGGGTGGTCGTTCGCGTCGCTCACCTCGAATGCCGCCCCCAGCATGTCCCGGATCTCACGGGTCTTGTGGGCGTTGCGGGTGGCGAGGACAAGGGGCTCGGGAGGCTGCATGAGGCCGCCTCCCTGCATGCCCTTCGCGGAAAACGCGAGATTTTTTGAATAATCCGGCTCCCGGCGTCGCCTATTAGCATGATGAAAGCAATCACATGGCTCGCTTCCGTGAGCGTCGGTCTCGCCGCGCTCTCCGCAACCGCATTCGCCACCGCCCCCGAGGGCTGGCTCACCGACGTGGACGAGGCCGTCGCCCTCGCCAAGAAGGAGAACAAGGCGGTAATGCTCGAATTCACAGGTTCCGACTGGTGCCCGCCCTGCATCGCGATGAAGAAAAACGTCTTCTCCAAGGAGGAGTTCGTGGAAAAGGCCTCCGAGAATTTCGTGCTGGTCCACCTCGATTTCCCGCGCGGCAATCCCGAGGTCCGCGAGAGAAACCAGCCGCTCGCCAAGGAATACAACATCGAGGGCTATCCCACCATCGTGCTCCTTGATTCCGAAGGGAAGGAATTCACCCGTTTCTTCGCCTCCCAATACCCCACCGTCGAAAAATTCCTCGCCCACCTCGAGCAAAGCCTCGAGCGGAAGGACTTCGACTGATGGGGAAATCCTGATTTCCCCGGCATGATGGTTCAATCCGGTGTGTACGGGTCCGGCGGCCAACCCTCGGGGAAGCGCTGGAAAATGCTCTGGTAGGCACGCACGGTGGCGGGTGCCGGGCCGGTTCTCGCCTTGCGCTTGGCGGCCCGGACATCACGGTCCAGTTGCCTCAAAACAACGGGGACATCTCCCAGTCCCTTGGGCAAAGCTCCGCGATCAAGGCCGGATCCTTCAGCCCGCCGGGGAAGAGGGATTCGAGGAACGCGAAGGCTTCCTTTTCGCCAAGCTCGTTGGAATTGCTCATTGGGATGGGTTTTCGTGAATGGTGATGGACAGGAGCATCAACCGCCTGCGGCGGAGAAACCCGCTGCCAACCGTTGAGAAACTGATTCTTGGTTGGCCACAAGAGGCATAAAAGCCACAAAATCACGAGATGCTGATTTTTCCTTCTTTTGCGACCTTTGTGCTTTTTGCGGCCATTTTCCGGCAAGTTCGTTGGCAGATGCTTCAACGCCTGCTTCAATGAGACCCCGCGAGTGATCGCGGGGAAATCCTCCGTCAGCACCGTAGCCTTGGCGATGCCGTTCGCTTCAATGAGACCCCGCGAGTGATCGCGGGGAAATACCGCGAGGGGTTATCAGATACGCCAAGGCGATTCATGCTTCAATGAGACCCCGCGAGTGATCGCGGGGAAATCGGGCGCGGCATGCGAAATCCCTGACACTACTGACAGCTTC
>SLAV01000351.1 GCA_007126655.1 Haloferula sp.
ACCCGACCGGGCGTTCCGGGCGGGTGGTTTTTTGTTAGGGGCATCAATCCGGGGAAAATCCGGACTTGGCAATCCGGAGACCGCGGCCATGCTGCGCGCCGATGCCCGTTTCCCTGGCCCAGTTACACGATGCGATGCCGAGCGGCGGGTTGTTCGCCGGCGGCGAGTGGCAGTGGTCGCCCGAGCCGCTGCGGCTGACGGCGGGCGAGGCGCGGTTGATTTCCCGACTCGGGCATCCGCTTTCGAGGTTCCAGCAGGCGTGCGACACGATCTACCGCCGCAGCGCGGCGGGCAAGCTGCCGGAATGGATCTCGGAGCTGCTGGATTTCGGAAAACCGGACTGGATGGTGCGCCACCAGCGCGAGCCGTCGCTCGCGGAACACCTGCCGGCGGTGATCCGCCCGGACCTGCTGCTGACCGACGACGGCTTCGCGCTGACCGAGCTGGACAGTGTGCCCGGCGGCATCGGGGTGACGGCGTGGCTGTCGCGGACGTATGCAGCGGCGGGGCACAAGGTACTGGGCGGGGCGGACGGGATGCTGGAGGGCTTCCGCTCGATCCTGCCCGGCGGGGCGGACATCCTGGTATCCGAGGAGGCGGGGGATTACCGGCCGGAGATGGACTGGCTGGCGGAGCAGTTCGGCGCTGGGTGGGGGACGGTGGCGGCGGAGGAATACCAGCCGCGCGATGGCGCGGACGCATACCGGTTTTTCGAGTTGTTCGACTGGGAGTCGGTCCCGGAGATCCGCCACATCGCGGCGGCGGTGGCGGAGGGGAGGATGTCGCTGACGCCGCCGGTGAAGCCGCACCTTGAGGACAAGCTGTGGCTCGCGCTGCTGTGGGCGCCCGCGCTGCGGCGGGTGTGGCGGGGCGCGCTGCGGGGGAACCATTTGAAGCGGATGCGCGAGCTGACGCCGTTCGGCTGGGTGGTGGACCCCACGCCGCTGCCGCCGCACGCGTCGCTGCCGAGGCTGGAGGCCCACGGGTGGGACGAGGTGGCGGCCTTCAGCCAGAAGGAGCGCCAACTGGTGCTGAAGATCAGCGGGTTTCACGAGACGGCCTGGGGGTCGCGGGGGGTGTTCATCGGTCACGATCTTTCGCGCGAGGAATGGGAGGCGCGGCTGCGCCACGCACTGGATCAGGCGGGGGAGCAGCCGTGGTTGATGCAGGAGTTCCGCGAGGGCCGGTTGGTCGAGCATCCGGTGTTCCGGAATGACGGCTCGGTGGAGATGATGCGCGGCCGGGTGCGGTTGTGTCCGTATTTCTTCACGAACCCGGAGGGAAAGACGAGGTTCGGCGGCTGCCTGGCGACGATCGCCCCGGCGGACAAGAAGAAGATCCACGGCATGACCGACGCGGTGCTGGTGCCGTGCGAGGTGGGAGAGCCGGTGGATCGGGCTTGAGGGATGCCGGGTCCGGCTGTATCCGCTATCCGCACATTCCACCGCCATGCTGCCGCTGAGTTACGCCATCCGGAATTTGTTTCGCGACCGCTCGCGGCTGGCGCAGACGGTGGGCGGGGCGGGGCTGGTGGTGTTTCTGGTGATGGCGGCGGCGGCGATCAACGGGGGCATGATGCGGGTGCTTTCGGCATCCGGCTCGGATCGGAATGCGATCCTGCTCGGCGCGGGCAGCGAGGAAAGCATCCAGCGCAGCGAGGTGGTGGAGCGTGCGGCGGAGATCGCGGCGGCTTCGGTGCCGGGTGTGGCACGGCGTTTCGACCGGCCGGCGGTGTCCCCGGAGATCCATTACATGACGTGGCTGGAGCGGCCCGGCGGCGAGCGCGGGCAGGCGCTGCTGCGCGGGGTGGAGCCGGAAATCCTGTGGGTGCAGCCGGGCGTGAGGGTGCTTGAAGGGCGCTTTCCGGGACCGGGCGAGGTGATGGCCGGGCGGCTGGCGTGGCGCAGCCTCGGATTCGGGCGCGACGACCTGCGGCCCGGCGCAGTGGTGAGGTTCGACGACACGGAAATGTCGGTGTCCGGGGTGTTCGCCGCGCCGGGCACGGTGATGGAGTCGGAAGTGTGGGCGAGGCTCGGCGACATCCGGATGCTGGCGCAGCGCGAAACGGTTTCGTGCGTGGTGCTGCGGCTCGAATCGCCGGAGGATTTCGCGGAGGCGGATCTTTTCAGCACCCAGCGGCTGGACCTGGAGCTGGCGGCGCTGCGGGAAAGCGATTACTACGAGGGTCTGGCGCGGTTTTTCAGGCCTTTGCGCGTGATGACGTGGACGACGGCCGGGCTGATCGCACTGGGCGCGGTGTTCGGCGGACTCAACACGCTCTACGCGGCATTCGCGCCGCGGGTGCGCGAGCTGGCGACACTGCAGGCGATCGGGTTCACGCGCCGCGCGGTGCTGGCGAGCCTGGTGCAGGAAAGCCTGCTCGCCTGCATGGCGGGCACGCTGCTGGCGGCGGCGCTGGCGGTTTGGGTGCTCGACGGATTGGCGGTGCCGTTTTCCATCGGCACGTTCACGCTGGAAGTGACGCCGGGAATCGCGCTCGGCGGGATGGCGACCGGGTTCCTGCTCGGGGTGCTGGGCGCGCTGCCTCCGGCGGTCCGCTGCCTGCGTCCGCCGCTGCCTGCGGCGCTGCGGGCGTCGTGAGGAAATCCCCCGTGGTTGATGCTTGCACCCGGTGGGGCGCGCCGACAAACTGCGCCAACCACCATGAACGAGCGACGTGTCGTCATCACAGGTATCGGGTGTCTGTCCCCACTCGGCAATGATCTTGCCACGACGTGGGACGGGCTGAAAAACGGGCGCAGCGGCATCGGGCGGATCACGCGCCTGGATCCGGAGCCCTTCGAGTGCAGGATCGCCGGCGAGGTGCGCGATTTCGCGGCGGATCAATATTTCCGGGTTCCGAAGGACGCGCGGCGGGCCGACCGGTACGTGCAGTATGCGGTGGCGGCCTCGAAGATGGCCTTTGACGATTCCGGGCTGGATGTCTCACAAGTCGATCCGCGCCGCTTCGGCGTGATGGTGGGGTCGGGCATCGGCGGCCTTTCGACGCTCGAGCGGGAGCACGCGACGTATCTGAACCGCGGGCCGGGCCGGGTGTCGCCGTTCACGATCCCGATGATGATCTCCAACATCGCGAGCGGCATCATATCGATGGAATTCGGCCTGTTGGGGCCGAACATGGTGATCGTGACGGCCTGCGCCACGTCGAACCACAACATCGGCGAGGCGTGGCGCATCATCAAGTTCGGCGATGCCGACGGGTTCCTCTGCGGCGGGGCGGAGGCCGCGGTGCTGCCGATGGGTCTGTGCGGGTTCGCCAACATGAGGGCGCTGAGCACGCGCAACGACGAGCCGGAAAAGGCCTCGCGCCCGTTCGACAAGGGGCGCGACGGGTTCGTGATGGGCGAGGGCGCCGGCGTGCTCATGATCGAGGAACTCGAACACGCGCGCAAACGCGGCGCGAGGATCTACGCCGAACTCATCGGCTACGGCGTCTCGGCGGACGCCTACCACCTGAGCGCCCCGTCGCCCGACGGCAGCGGGCCGGCATACGCCATCGGCATGGCGCTGAAACACGGCGGCGTGGACACGACGGACGTGGACTACCTCAACGCGCACGCGACCTCGACCGGACTCGGCGACATTGCGGAAGCCAAAGCCATCCAGCTCGCCTTCGGCGACCACGCGAAAAACGGACTGATGGTGAGTTCCACCAAGTCGATGACAGGGCACATGCTGGGAGCGGCGGGCGGAATCGAATTGATCGCGAGTGTGATGGCGATCCATGACGGCGTGGTGCCGCCGACGATCAACGTGGACGACCAGGATCCCGAATGTGATCTCGACGTGGTGCCGAACACCGCCAGGGAGGTGCCGGTGAACGTGGCCATCAGCAATAGCTTCGGCTTCGGCGGGCACAACGCCTCGGTGCTGGTCCGCAAGTTCGCCTGATTTTTTCCGCCCGCGTCATGGATTCGCCGCATTTCCGCCAGGCCGGCGAGGTTGCCTTCGGCGATACGGATGCGAGCGGGTGGATGCACTTTCCGAACATATTCCGCCACGTCGAGGCGGCGGAGCACGCGTTTTTGCGGTCGCTCGGGGTGCTCGTGTTCGCACGGGACCGTGGCGGATGGCCGCGCGTGCGAGTCGAGTGCGATTACAAACGCCCGCTGCGGGCTGGCGACCGGATCACGGTTGAACTGGTCGTCGCACGGATTGGCGCGGCATCGGTGTCGTGGAAATTCGACGTGCGCGACGCGGCCGGCGAGGTGGCGGCCACCGGCGCGATGACGACCGTGCGCGTCGGGCATGACGGACGTCCGTGCGGGATCCCCGCCGACGAGCGGGCCGCGCTGGAGACCGGCTCCCGGCCATCAACCCCGGCGGATCATGGAGCCTGAACCCCCCAGCGGCCGCGTTGTATTCGTGCCGACGCCCATCGGCAACCTCGGCGACATCACGTTGCGCGGGCTGGAGACGCTGCGCGCGGCGGACCGGATCGCGTGCGAGGACACGCGGCATTCCGGGCGGCTGCTCAATCATTACGAAATCCGGGGCACGCCGCTCGTCGCGCTGCACGATCACAATGAGGCCCGCCGCACGCCCGAGCTGGTGGCGGCGGCGCGCGCGGGTGAGACGGTGGCGGTGATCAGCGACGCGGGGATGCCCGGGATATCCGACCCCGGCTTCCGCCTGGCGCGGGCGTGCCGCGAGGCGGGGGTGCCGGTGGAGGTGCTGCCGGGGGCGTCCGCCGTGCCAACGGCGCTGATCGCCTCGGGTCTGCCGTGCCACGCGTTCCGCTTCGGCGGATTCCTGCCGGTGAAGAGCGGGCGACGCCGCGCCGCGCTGGCGGACGCGCTGGCGACCGGGGAGACGGCGGTCTTTTTCGAATCCCCGCACCGGATCGCGGGCACGCTGGCGGTGCTCGCGGAGCTGGCGGCCGATGCGCCGGCCTGCGTCGCCCGCGAGCTGACGAAGAAGTTCGAGACGGTCCACCGCGGCACGGCGGAGGAGCTGGCGGCGGAATTCGCGGAGCGCCCGGCCAAGGGCGAGATCGTGCTGCTGTTCCACGCGCCCGACTGAGTGAGTTCCGCGGTGGGGAAGGGTATGGGGAGTTCGCACCGCGCGGGCGGACAACAACGGGACCAACTTTTCCCCGAAAACGAAGGAGTCGGAGACTCCTGCTACGGGGAAGTTAGTCAGGAGTTCGCACCGCGCGGGCGGACAACAACGGGACTAACTTTTCCCTGAAAACGAAGGAGTCGGAGACTCCTGCTACGGGGAAGTTAGTCAGGAGGGTGTTCCGCGTCTGCCGTCCGCCACTTCATCGGGGAGTTGAAACACCTTTATCCGCAATCAGCGATTGATCCCCGGACTTGCAAAGCCTGATCCACCTGTAATTCAATGTTTGCGGTAACTCTCATGCAACTTTATGATTCTCGATGACATCATCGCGGCGATCGTGGGCTTGTTCCAATTTCTCATCGAAAGCACGGTGATCGTGGTCGAGCCGGTCGTCAATTCAACGGCGACGGGTCTCGAAGCGCTGATCGCGCTGTTTGTGACGGACTTCCAGCTCGGGCGGATGCGGAAACGCAAGAAGCGGTCAAAAATGGAAATCGCGCTGCGATTGCTGCCGTCCCTGCTCATCCTTGCGGCAATCGCCTGGTTTTTCGTGACGCCGAAGGTGATGAACCGCACGGTCACGTTCATCGCGGAGGATGGCCATAGCCTGACTTACGCGGGGGTGATCGTGCATGGGAAAGATGGCGACCGACACCGACGCACCAACCGCCAGGGCGAATTGCGGATCAAACGTTTCTCCACCCGCGCCCTGACGCTGCAGGACGCGCGATACGTCGAGCGGACGTGGGAACGATCCGAAATCGAGGCGACGCTCACCGCAAGCCGCTCGGTGCTGGGGTCCGGCCTTGATCGCCTGGGGGACCGGCTGCGGCGGGCACTTGATTAGCGGGAGGTGGTGCCCGGGCGGTTGGCGTTCGGTCGTCGTCATTTTCGTCAGTTGGAGCCGCCATTCGTCGTCTGGTGCGCCACCACCTGGCTTAAACGCTGCAGCGTGTTGTGAATCAGCATTTTCGCTGGCCAAACCGCGCATGGCGGGCATGTTACTAGAAATATGCCGTGATTCACGGTGTTCCCATTCGTCGTATTTACCATGCCTCGCCGTGCCAGTTCCAATATTCATCCCGCATACATCGGGATTTCCGTCGCCATTTTGATTCTCGCCATCATTGGCGGGAAGATGTTGATAGGCGATAAATCCACCGGCTTCGGCAGCGTGCCGGAGCTGGACATCGGGCAGATGCTGGAGAACGCGAATTCCATGCGTGGCAACGAATACAGCGTAAGCGGCCAAGTTAACGAGAAGCTTTACTGGACTCCCGATCACGGCGAGTTCATCTCGCTGCGTGTCGAGACGCCGGGTGGCGACGAAGTAATCGGGATTGAAATTCCACCTGAATTCAGCGATCTTAATATTGAAATACGCCAGCAATACGCCTTTCTGGTGCGTATCCGGGATGGCGGCATCCCGGTGGCAACCCGCATCAACCGACTGTGAAACCCATGAGATTCCTTTATAAAACAGCATTTCCGGTCATATTGGCGGCCATTGTCGGCATCGCCGACGCGCAAGTTTACACCCCGCCAACCCGGCAGGATCCCCGGCCGCAACGCCAGGTTGATACCGCACCTCCGCCCCAGCGCGACGATTCCGGTCCCGGACTGCTCGGCGAGGAAATCCCAATGCTCGACCCCTCGGCCGACACCATCACCGTGGGTGGTGTGCCGATCCCACTAGGCGATAACCGCCTGATGCGCGCACGCTTCGAGAAATACCTCAGCCAGCCACCCGAACAGGACGAGGCGGCGCTGGCCTACCGTGAGACGATTGAGGAAATTCTCCATACTGTCTCGCCCTTCCGCAGCGGTGGCCCGGACCTGCAAGCGGCCTTCACCCTCTTGCCAACTGCGGCAAGCTATCCTGGCGATGCGAACTTGTGCTCGACACTGGCCGAGTCCGTTTACATGGCCATGCTCGCCAAGCGTGATGTGGAAGGCCTGCGCCGAATCAATGAATCCATTGAAAACGAGAAACAAAAACTCATCACTGATGGAGATTGGCAACTCCGCCATGATCGTGACTCCAGTCTCGGTG
>SLAV01000194.1 GCA_007126655.1 Haloferula sp.
GCCAGAAGATCACCCAATACACGCGCTACATGATGCTGGT
The DNA here is from genome assembly GCA_007126655.1 of Haloferula sp. Classification (GTDB taxonomy): domain Bacteria; phylum Verrucomicrobiota; class Verrucomicrobiia; order Verrucomicrobiales; family Akkermansiaceae; genus Luteolibacter. The sequence goes on from SLAV01000194.1 coordinate 41, forward strand.
GATCGCCTTTGTGCAGGCGATTTTCGTCGCCCAGTCGCTCACCAACCCCGGCGGCATCCCCTACATGGCCGGTATCGACGAGGTCGGCCGCGAACTCGTGCCGAACCCCAGCTTCGCATGGCTCAGCCTCACCGTGCTCACCATCGTCTCCGGCACGGTGTTGCTCATGTGGCTCGGAGAGCAGATCACCGAGAAAGGCCTGGGCAACGGCATCTCGATCATCATCACCGTCAACATCATCTCCGCCCTTCCCGGCGCGCTGGTCCAGGCTTGGAACTATTTCGTCAACCCGATTGACGACGGCGGCGGTCCGTTCCGCTCGATGATGATGGTGTTCCTCATCGCCCTGCTGCTCTTCGTGATCGCGGCCACCGTCTGCATCACCCAGGGCCAGCGTCGCATCGCGGTGCAATACGCCAAGCGCGTGGTCGGCCGCAAGCAGTTCGGCGGGCAGACGCAATACCTGCCGCTCAAGGTGAACTACGCCGGCGTCATGCCCATCATCTTCGCTACCGCCGTGCTCTCGCTGCCGCCCATCATGCTCCAGTGGATCCCCGGCGTGGCGGGCGAACCCTGGGCCGTCCGCCTCTACGGCCAGCTCACAGGCGGCACCGGCTACTACACCCTCGGAGCCATCGGCATCTTCCTGTTCTCCTACTTCTGGGTGGCGATGATGTTCCAGCCCTCCCAGATCTCGGAGGATCTCAAGCGCAGCGGCGGCTACATCCCCGGCGTGCGCCCCGGCAAGCCCACCGCCGAGTTCCTCGATTACACGATGACGCGCCTCACTTTCGCCGGAGCCATCTTCCTCGCCATCGTCTTCCTGCTGCCCGTCATCGTCGGGGCCATCAGCGACCTGCCCATGCAATCGCCCATCCTCCAGTTCTTCGGCGGCACCGCGCTGCTCATCATGGTCGGCGTCGTGCTCGACGTCATGCGCCACGTCGAGACCCACCTGCTCCAGAAGCACTACGACGGGTTCCTGCGCAAAGGGAAGCTCAAGGGCCGCTACGACCGCCTCCAGCGCAACACCGGCTCCGCCCCGCGCAACGCCATCGTGTATCTCTGGGTCATCATCGCCCTGCTCATCATCGTCGGCGTCACAGCGATGCTTTACAACTGAGGGACGAAAAAGACATTCCGCACCATGCGCGAATCCAGCCAACGTGTCATCATGCTCGGGCCACCCGCCTCCGGCAAGGGCACCCAGGGCCGCCGCCTCGCGGAGGCGCTCGGCCTCGGCTACCTCAGCACCGGCTCGCTGCTCCGCCAGCAGGTCGCGGAGCAAACCCCGCTCGGAAGGCGGGCGGAACCCATCCTCGCCCGCGGCGCCTATCTGCCGGACGACCTGATGGAACCCATCCTCGAGGAATGGCTGCTCCGGCAGAAGGGCGGCTGGGTGCTCGACGGATTTCCCCGCAGCAAGCCACAGGCCAAATGGCTGGACCGATGGCTCGAAGAACGGGGCACTCCGCTCGATGCCGCCATCCGCCTCGAAGTGCCCTACCGGGAACTGCTTGCCCGCGTGCTCGACCGCGTTGAATGCCCGGAATGCCGTTGGTCCGGCAACACCGGAGACCTCGGGGAAAACCGCGTCTGTCCGAAATGCGGCGGCACCGCCGGCCGCCGCTCGGACGATACCGAAGAAAACCTCGAAAGCCGCTACCGGGAATACACCGGAACAACCGGCCCGGTGATCGAGTGGTATCGCTCGCGCGGAAGTCTTTACACGGTTGACGCCACCGCGCCGCCCGACGAAGTCGCTGCAAACATCCTCGACAGCGTTGCCCGCGCCGCGGCCTAAACCAGTTCGAACGATTCGCCGGGTGCGAGGATCTTCACTTCGTGACCCGATGCGGCGGCGTCGCCGGCGAATTTCTCCGCGTCCTGCGCGATCGGCGGCCAGGTGTTGTAGTGCGCGGGCACGGTCACGCGCGGCTTGAGAAATTCAAGCGCGTCGAGCGCGTCGTCGGGGCCCATCGTGAAGTTGTCGCCGATGGGGAGCAGCGCGAGGTCGATGCCGCCGCGGGCGATCAGCTTCATGTCGCTGAAGAGCGCGGTGTCGCCGGCGTGATAGACGCGCAGGCCCTCCGCCTCGACCACCACCCCGCACGCCACGCCCATGTAGAGCATGTCCGGTCCGGCGTTGATCGACGAGCTGTGATGGGCGACCGTCATTTTCACCCGGCCGAACGGGAATTCAAAGCCGCCGCCGGGATTCATGCCGTGTGTTTTGGCGACGCCCCTGGCGGCGAAATATGCCGCGATCTCGTGGTTGGCGATGAGCGTGGCGTCGTTGGCCTTGGCGATTTCCTCCGCGTCACTGCTGTGATCCTCATGGCCGTGGGTGAGGATCAGGAAATCGCACTTCACGTCCGCGGCCTTCATGGTGGCCAGCGGGTTGTCGGTGAGGAAGGGATCGATGGCGATCCTGGCGCTGGCGGTTTCGACGATGAATCCGGAATGTCCGAGGTGGGTGATTTTCATGGCGGGTTGTTTTCTGGTTCGCAGCGAAAGATAGCGCGATCAAGCCCCGTGCAAAACGGTCAAATTGATTTTTCCTGCGTTTTGCCGCCCGTCCACGTGCTTCCGGAAGAATTACCGCGCGAGGATGGTCAGGGCCATGATCAAGGATTTTAAGCGGTCCAGACTCGTTGATATTGCCGGATACCAAAGAAAAACCGCGATTCTCCGAATTGCGGAGAATCGCGGTTTTGGGATCTGGATGGCGTTATCTGCGGCGTCGCAGGAGCGCGATACCTCCGAGACCGACCAGCAAGGCGGCGGAGGGTTCGGGGATCACCGAGAGTTCCTGGGATATGGCGAGCATTGGAAGCAAATCTGAATTAGGTTGAGTATTGAACGGATCAACCCAATTTCTCCAACCTGTCCAGTGTCTGCGCGAGCTGCTGCCTTCGCCTAACGCACTGCTCGCTTCCCCGCCTCCTGTGGTTCCCGTCCATACGTTGTTGTTGCCGCCGCTGAGATTGGACATTGGATTTCCTGAGTTGGCCCCTGTCCCGGGAAACTCGTTTAAGGCCCAAAACGATGCGGCACCATCAGCCAGAAAACCGTCGCCGGTGGGGCTGTCACCCGGATTCAGGCTGTGATAAAGATCGAATACCGGTCCGCTGATCGATGTGTTGTCGATGGCATCGACGTCTCCGGTCGATGCCAATGCAGTCCAGCTGATATCACCCAGGTTGATCGTGCTGCCGTTGACCGTGATGTTCTGGGTCGCGGCATCCGCTTGGACGAATGCGTTGTAATCGTCAATGTCAGTTCGTCGTGGCCGACGTTGACGATGAGGTCGGCCATGTCGAGGGCGCGGTGGGGGAAGTCGTTTTCCGAGAGGGCGCAGTTGCCGAGGAAGCGCGGGTGGGTCTCGTCGATGACGCCCTTGCCCATCTGGGTGGTGACGAACGGGATGGATTGTTTTCCGACGAATTCGCGGAGCATGCGGCAGGTCATCTTGCGGTTGGCACCGGAGCCGATGAGGAGGACGGGGCGGCGGCTTTCGCGCAGCAGCGAGACGGCGTGGTGGATGGATTTTTCCTCGGCGACCGGGCGGCGGGTGTGGGCGGGGGCGGCGGGTTCCGCGGCGGTGTCCTCGCGGGCGATGTCCTCCGGCAGTTCGAGGTGGGTGGCACCCGGGCGTTCCTCGGCGGCTAGACGGAATGCCTCGCGAACGAGCGCCGGTATGGTCGCCCCGCCGGCGACGGACGAGGTGAATTTGGTGACCGGGCGCATCATGCCGACGACGTCGATGATCTGGAAGCGGGCCTGTTTCGAGGATTTGACGGGTTTCTGCCCGGTGATCATGACCATCGGCATGGCCCCGAGGTTGGCGTATGCGGCGGGGGTGACGAGGTTGGTTGCCCCGGGGCCGAGGGTGGCGAGGCAGACGCCGGGCCTGCCGGTGAGGCGGCCGTGGGTGGCGGCCATGAAACCGGCGGTCTGCTCGTGGCGGGTGAGGACGAGGCGGATCGACGAGCGCGAGAGTGAGTCAAGCAGGTCGAGGTTTTCCTCACCGGGGACGGCGAAGATGGATTCGACGCCTTCGTTTTCGAGGCAGCGGGTGAAGAGGTCGGAGGCTTTCATGGGGCGGTCGAGCGGGTGAAGGTCGTGATTATCCAAGCAATCAGTCTTGGCGTGAACAGGCGGTAGTTCAACCGACGAATTCCGGATTTCGCGCCCCTTGCCGCATGGCCGTAGCTTGGCGAATGAAGCTTGCCGGGTCGGTGCGGATGGATACCATCGACTTCATGTGGAAATCATACTTCCGTCTGGCCGTGGCCACGCTCGCGGTGCTGGCATTGGGAAATTGTGCACCGCTTGCGGTCGGACCACCGAACATGGGCGGGCCGACGGTCGAGGAACGGGAGGCGCGGATCGCCTCCGAGCCGACGGGCGATTTTTATTATGGGAGGCGGTATTATGTGGAGAAAACGCGGTTCTGGGGATATGTGCGCCAGCCGCGCGAACCGTGGAGCGATGCGCGGCTCGTGATGATGCGCGAGGACAGGCAAACGGTGCCGGACCGGCTGCCGGAGACCGGGCCGCCCGGACAACGTTTCGGTTACGATCACAACTTCGAATACCGCTTGGATGGTTATTTCACTGGAAACGATGCATACGATCCAAACAGCAATCAGTTTCTTCCGGAGTTCATGCTGACAGGCTATAAACTGCTCGACCGCGATCCCGGTTGGTTGTTCACGCCGCAGGATCACTACGACCCGCGCCGCTTGACGCTCACGCCGCGCTAAGCTGCGTCGGGCCCAGGTCCGCATAATGCCATGAAACCGAAAAACATCCGCACCAAAGCCCAGCAAAGCGGGGAAAGGAGGATTGGTGACGCGCCGAAGCTCGGGCGTGTGGCGCGGATTCCTGACGACAGGGTTGCGAAAAAAGTCCGCAGGCGTCGCAGTTCATCCGGTCTTTTTTCCGAGCAGGGTACCCAGCCGTGGATGGATCGCCAGCGCCAGCGCCGGGAGGAAGTCAGGCGGTTTGCGTTTCGTGTCTGGTTTTCGCTGATCTCCTTGCTGTTCGTTGGGGCGTTCACCGTGGCGATGATTCTCTGGCTGCGCTCCCAATCGAACCGCGCGGATTTCGCCGGGACCTTGGCTATGGACGACGTGGCTTCCGGCGCGCTCGCGCGGGAAGTCGAAATTTTCACACCGCCTTCCGAGCGCGAGGCGGTTCGGATCCTAAGGAGTGCGCTCGAAGCAAGGGACGTCGATATCATCCACCAATATGTCCACGAGACGAGTGAGGTGGATGTGGAGGAAATGCTGGGCTTTTTCGCCGCAATCCCCGAGCGTGAGGGCGAGGCACTGCCATTCGAGTGGACCGGCACGACCGAAAGCGACCGACTGCAAATCCAGGGGTTGAACGTGTATTTTGAGAAGGACTTCCTGCGGAGCGCGCGCATGGCGATGCTCCTGCCCGATGAAGACGGCGAGTGGAAGCTGGATTTCCCGTCGTTCGCACGCTGGAGCGACCCGCCGCTCGATTTGTTCGACAGCGGCGATGGCTATCCGGGTGGACGAGTGCGGGTCATCCTCGCGCAAGACCAATATTTCAACGGCCCGTTCGCGGACGACCGGGAATGGGCCTGCTACGCGGTCTATTCGCCCGACATCGATACGACGGCCTTCGTTTACTCACGGATCGGTTCGCCGGAAAACCGTCAAGTCCGGGCCCTGTTGGAAAGGGAGGGGGGAATGGTCCGTGCCAATGTGGAAATCCGCAGGACGGATGGTGCGTTGCGGAACCAGTTTGAATTGACCCGGGTGATTGCCGGAGACTGGCTGGCGGTCGAGTGGCGGGATCAGTCCGCGGACGAGTGATGCCCAATTCCGCTTCCGCGACGCGGCTTTTGTGGAATTCAAGTGCTTGGTTGAACAGTCACATTTCGATTGTCACCCGCGCGTGATTATCATTCCGTAGGTCACACGTTCGCCCGCATGATCGATACCACTGAAAAGCTCGCCGCACTCCTGCGAAACAACCACCAGGGAAACGGCCCGCCAACCTGTGCGATCGACACCGAGGCGGACAGCCTGCACCGCTACCGGGAATCGCTCTGCCTGGTCCAGTTCGCCACCCGCGACGGATGCGAACTCATCGATCCGATCACCATCAAGGATCTTTCGCCGCTCGCCAACTACCTCGCGCCCGCCACCGTGTGGATGCACGGCGCGGATTACGACATGACGATGCTGAAGCGTGAACTCGGCGTGATCCCCGCCGTGGTGCCCGACACCCAGATCGGGGCGCGCCTGCTCGGCCTGCGGCGCTTCGGGCTGGCGGACCTTGTGGCGCACTATTTCGGCATCGAACTGTCGAAATCCTCGCAGAAGGCGGACTGGGGCAAGCGCCCGCTATCCGGCAAGATGGTCGAATACGCCCTCAACGACGTCCGGTATCTGCTGGAAATGGGCGACATGATCACCGCCGGGCTGCGCGACAAGGACCGCCTCCATTGGTTTGAGGAAAGTTGTGACGCCGCGCGGGCCAAGGTGATGGAGCGCGACGACTCGCGCGCGGAAAACTGGCGCATCAAGGGATCCGGCAGGCTCGACCCGCGGGGGCTCGCCTGGTTGCGCGGCCTGTGGGAGTGGCGCGACAGGGAGGCCGAGGCGTGGGACCGCCCGGCGTTCATGGTGGTGACCAACCGCGAGATGCTCGAATGGGCAACGAAACTCGCCGACGGCGGTAAGGTGCAACTGCCCCGCCACTACCGGGGCGACCGCTTGAAGCGGTTTTCCAAAATGGTCGAGCAAATCCGCGCGATGCCGGAGTCCGACTGGCCGAAACGCCCGGAGAAGATCCGCCGCAGGCGGGACAAGGCGTTCGAGAGGAAAGTGGACGGTTTTCTGAAAGCGCGGGACGCCAAAGCGGCGGAACTCGACATCGACCCCTCGCTCATCGCCGCACGCGCGGTGCTGGAATCCATCGCCTGGGGGGACACCACGCCGGAGGAATCCCTGCTCGGATGGCAGCGCGAATGCCTCGGCATGTGAGAATGGCCGGAAAAAAGCCCGCCTCCGCGGCAGGAGACGGGCTTTGTGATTGAGGGATGAAGCGGTGA
>SLAV01000086.1 GCA_007126655.1 Haloferula sp.
GCCGGTGCCGACGTCGATGAGCAGCGGGGTGTGGCCGCGGGCGGTGACGAGGTCGGCGAGGTGTTGGTGTTCGGCGCCCTTGGTGTCGAGGGTGCCGAGGATGGCGATGCTTTAGGCAATGGTGCGCGGGGTTTGGATTTCGGGGGGCGGTTCGTCGAAGACGAGCAGGCGATCACGGCCACCGGGGCGAAGAGGGCTTCCACTGCCTCGCGGTCGTCGTTGGCATCGGCGGGGTATTCCACGACGGTCATCTTCCACATGCGGCCGTGGCGGTCCCGTGAGACGGTGATGGGTTTGCAGAGACCCTGACCATGCCGCTCACCCGTCCAAAATGTCCTCCACGCCACCCATCGGGCATGATGCAAAAACGATGCAGGCACCCGAAGGCGCGCCGCCGCCACTGCCCTCCTCCCGCAACGATCAGTTTCTTGATGCCGGCCGTGGCAGGCGGCGGCGCATGGCGCAGCCGGCGAGCAGGCTGGCGATGGCGAGCATAGCGGACGAGGGTTCGGGAATGCCCTGGATTTCGAGGCTCCAGGATACCAGCACTCCGGACTCCCCGGCACCCACGTCGGCGATGAAGAGCGTCCATTCGCCATTGGGATCAAGACCAACAAAGGATGACAGGAACGCGCTGCGGGGGGAGTCGGTATCCGCGGCCGCAGGGTCGGCGGTACGGGCGGATGGCTGGAAATTCCCAATCAACGGGTCATAGCCCGGCCCGGCAGCAAGATGGATGTCGAGGGGTGCGGTGTCGTCAAAGGTGACCGACATGCCCTCGCCCGGCGAGCCGAAAGCCATCGATTCTCCGCGCCCAACGCGATTGAGCAGCACGGCAAACCCGGTGTCATGCACAAGGTGGGCATAGTAATCGCCATTCCAGCCACCACTGATTTCCAGTGACACGCGCAGCAATTGGACGGTGTCGATCCAAGTTGAAACGACGCGGGTGTCGGCTAGCCCGACCGCATTGTTGTCCGGAATGGTTTTCCCGACAAAAAACGGATCAAACGAGGTGATTGCAGCGGATGCGCCGGAAATACCTCCGAACAGCAGGGTGAATACGACTTTCATGGGGTCATTGGCGTTCTCTCAGTTTTGGCCCACCCTGTAGAATCGCTGCGACCCGGGGAGGACATCTTCAATCCATTCGATGCGGCCATGCCCATCGGCAGTGACCGAGCCGAGGGTCTCCCAGTAAGTGAGGGAACTGGATGCCTGGATGTGGTAAGCGCGGCCGGGGATGCCATGAAATTCGAGACGCACACGGCTTTCCGGCAGCAATGTGATTTTCGGCGGATTCGACGATTCGATCCCGTTGGCGGTGTTCACGCCATACAGATTCACCTCGATCTCCGCCTCAATTTCGTAGCCAAGCTCGTCGGCCAGGATGATGATGAAGGAATCCCCGCCCGCGTGCAGCCGGTTTGGCGTGTAGATGAGGTGGTCGTCCTCCAGTCGCACGAACTGGTTGCGCCGCGAGCGCGGATTGACGCGCAGCACGTGCACCTCGTGGCCCAGCGGGTGCGACGCGTGACGCAGGATTTTCTCCAACGGGACGGGTGTGCCGCCGGCGTTCGACGCAACACTGAATGAATAACCCGCAAAGGTTGGTGGCAAGTTGCCGGTGCCACGCAGCGCCATCACATGCAGCGGTTCCTGCGGATCATCGCTGGCAATGATCAGTTCAGCGTCCACATGGCCGATCTCAACGGGGTGGAAATGGATCGCCACTTCAACGGACCGACCTGCTGAGATGGTGCCAGGCAGACCAACCGGTGGATCGAGCGAGAATCCCTGGCCGGAAACCGTGCGCAGACGGATTTCGGAGACATCGAGCGGCTGGTTGCCAACATTACGAAGGATCACGCTGCGCGTATTCCCGCTACCCGGCGCCATCATCCCGAACGGCCACGCCGGATCGCCTGTCGCACGCGCCTCGCCATCCGCGTCGACAACCAGTTGTGGGCGCCCCACCGGGGTGCCTCGGACGATGCGCTGGTTTCCCGTGTCTGCGATCCACAAGGTGCCGTCGGGGTCGGCGCGGATCTGGCCTGGATTGCGCAGCAACAGTGTGTCTCCATCGCCAATGCCCTCGTAGCCAGGGATGCCGGCAATGGTGGTGACCACGCCATCCGGCGAAACCCGCCGGACCATCTGGTTGCCTGCGTCGAGCACGTAGAATGCGCCGTCGGCTGCCGCAGCCACTGAGACCGGCTCGTTGAAGCGTGCATTCGATCCGGTGCCATCGACCAATCCGTCCTGCAGGGCGAGCCCCGCAATGGTGGTGATGCGGTCGTCGGCCTCGATGCGGCGCAGGTTGTGCGTTCCCTCGTCCACCAGCACCACTCCGCCATCCGGCGTGGTCGCGAGGCCACGCACCCAGCGCGTGACGACGTCCTCGCCATATCCATCTCCGTTGGTTCCTTCGGGAGGGAATTTCATTCTCCAAAAGATGATCCGGTTTCCGTTGGCATAGCTGACGAGACGCGGGCTGCCGGCGACTTGCTCGATCGTCCCGTTCGCGCGGACCCGCCGCAGCATCGAATTGTCGCCGAAATAATAGTCGCCATTCGGCGTGCCGGTGAGCGAATCCATGCGCTGGAGATGGGTGGGATCATCGTAGTCCCGCGTGCCGGTGAAAAACGTCGTCACTCCCTCATCCGGCGTGATGCGTCGCAGCGATGGGCCGGCGTAATCCGCAGTCACCAAGTTCCCCGATGGATCCAGAGTGAGCGAACGGATGTGGCCAAAGGTCGCTTCGGCAAGCGGCCCGTCCACCATGTCGGACACCCCCTGTTTCCCCGCAAAGGTGTCCACGTTGCCGTCATGGGTCAGGCGACGGATCACGCCATTCATCGTGTCGGCGATCATCCAGGTGCCATCGGCCATGCGCACCAGCGAGTGCGGATCGTGAAATCGCACGTCGGTGCCTGCTCCGTCGATCCAACCGGTTCGGGGTTCGCCGCCGGCATTGATCATCGCGACGCGGCCATCCGCCTCGATGCGGCGCAGCGCGTGGTTTCCGGTATCGGCCACCAGGATGTCGCCACCGGGCAGCGCGAGCACGCCACGCGGACGGTTGTAGCGTGCCTTGTCGGGTGAGCCGTCTGCCAGGCCTTGCTGGCCCGGCTCGCCGGAAAGGGTGCTCACCAAACCTTCGGGAGAAATGTGGCGAATCCTCTGATTGGTGAATTCCGAGACGATGAGTGCGCCGTCCGCCGCAAGGGAGATCCCCATCGGGGTGGTGAAAAGCGCGACGGACGCCGGTCCATCCGCCGCGCCCGGTTGGCCGGCTGCCCCAGCGAACGTCGAGACCATGCCATCCGGCGAAATGCGGCGGATGCGGTGGTTCAGCGCCTCGCTCACAAAAACCGAGCCATCGGGTGCGACGGCGAGGCCGGTTGGCAGCCGGAACCTGGCGTCGCCACGGGCTCCTTCGGCATTTCCCATCTGCCCGAGACTGCCCGCCCAGGTTTCCACCATGCCGGAGGGGGCGATGCGGCGGATCGCGTGGTTCGTCATGTCGGCCACCAGGAGCGAACCATCCGGTAACGCGGCGATGTCCTGCGGACTGTTGAATCGCGCCACCGATCCTTGACCGTCCGACGCGCCCTGCGAACCCGCGATACCGGCGAGCGTCGATACATTTCCATCCGGGGACACCATGCGGATGGTGTGGTTGCCGCTGTCGCTCACGGCGAGTGAACCGCCCGGCAAGACCGCAACCGCGTAGGGCCGGTCAAAACGTGCGGCCCGCCCGATCCCATCGTCCGCACCTGGAACGGCTGGATCGCCGGCAAGCGTCGATACCACACCTGCGGCGCTGATTTTGCGAAGCGTGTGGCCGCGCATGTCGGTGACATAGACATTTCCCTCATCATCCGCCGCAAGACCGACCGGGCTGTCGAAACGCGAGCTAGCGATGGGCCCGTCTGACACGCCGTTGCCAAATGGATTGCCTGCCACTGTTTCCCAGATGTAGCCGCCCGCCGCAGGTGAAACGATTGCGGATGCCAGCATACACAGGGCATAATAACATAAGGATCGAAACAGGGATATTTCCTTCAACACGCGACAGAATGAATGACGGCCGTTTGCATAAGTAAGCCCGAAAATGCGGCTGCCAGCAATTTGCTTTCCGCGGGAGGTCCCTGAAAGAACCATCGGGTCGGGCCGGATGCCGGGGAAAAAGGGGTTGGCCTTGGCGGGTATGGCTACTTAACCCCGGAGCCCAGGCTTATTCCGCCTGAGGAATTGCGAGCGTTGCGCGAGCGGCTGGGCCTCAGCGAAACCGGCGAGCGCATTGGTTTGCTGATATCCATCGGCAACCGCGCCCGCGTGTGGCTACCCGGGGACACCTCTGATTCATACAGTGAAAGCGCAGGATCGCCTTCACAAAGTAGCACATTCGGGGCGGATCGGGCGCGCAAGGGTTTGTGCTCCCATTGGCGGGAAGCCGTTTCCGTGGACCTGATAAAACACCGTGGGATAGGAGACGGCACTGCTCTTCATGAATCGCCAAAGGGGGGCCGTGGCATCGAGACCGAGGGCCAGCCAGTCGATTCCGCGTCGCCGTGCCACGGCTTCCACACCGCGCATAAGTCGGGGGAGCGCGTCTTCGCATCCCTCCGCCACGGCAAAGGGGAAGATTTGGCCGAGGGGTGCCGCCTTGCCGACCTTCGGCAGCGGCGGCCAGCCAAAGAGAGAGCCGACCCGGTCGTAGAGCGGACGCGCAATCCGCATCCATCGCGGATACCCGTGTATGATGACTTGTCGCCACGCTCGCTGGTCCCAAACTCCGGCCACCGCCACCAGGTCCCCGCCATCCAGTACCACCACCACGTCCTTCTCCGAATATCCCGACCGCTCCAGCGCCTGCCAGCGTGCGTCGTCCCAAGTCAGAGCGAGATCGTGCCGGGCAGCTTCACGGTTGAGAAAGTCTGTGATCTCCTCCCGTGAACCGATTCCACGGCCTATCCCGCTGCCCGTTCCGCAACGGGCTCTTGCCCCAGCCCGGGCAGGGACCGCAAACACCCGTGTCAGGTAGTCGGCTGCGGCGGTGTAGTGTGGCAGCCCTGTCAGGCGGCTTTCCAGCACCCGCCTCGCCCTCGTGTTAGCGGCATCGATGCTGGTGAACCACAGCGACGCGTCCACGCCTTGAATCTCGGTGGCCAGAAACGCGTAGCCCTCGCGCAGCACCCTCAAGGACCCCTTGAGGCCTGGCTCCAGCCGCAGCCCGTGCAGGTAGCCTACCCGGCTCCGCTGCCCGCCAAGCCACGCCTCGCGCACCGTCCACGCTCCCACCCCGACCAACCGTCCGTCGCGCCGCGCCACGAGCAGACGCTCGGCGCAGCCCGCCGGCTCCGGGCACGCAAAACACGATGGCTCCCGACCGAAACCCATTTGCAGGTCTCCGCGCATGGGCACGCGCCGCAGCAGTGCGCGAATGTCCGCGTCGTCGTCGTGCACCGCGCGCGCGAAAACCACATCGCTCAATGTGCCGGAATGAACCGCCCGTTCCATGATTCATCTCCCAGTGGGTAGTGGTCGCGCAGGCTTACGTCGCCGCGATGCATGGCATTGATCAGATAGAAATTCCGCCACATGAAGCCATTGGCGCGGTTCACCGGATCAAATCCGCGGCGCAGGATGCTCGGCCACGAATAAAACCGCCGCCGCGCCTCGATGCATCCGGCCCGGAGATCCTCCGCCTCAATTCCCCGGGGACGGAAAGGAATCCGATTGTAACGGTAGCTGGTGTCCAGCCACCATGCATCGTAGAGCAGACGACCCTCGTCCTTCAACCGCCCGTAGAGGGGTGTGCCGGGAAACGGCGTGAGGTGATTGAAGGCTGCGATGTAGAATCCGTGTTCGATGGCAAAATCCACCGTCGGCGCGAAACTCTCCGGCGTGTCGCCATCGTAGCCGAATACAAAGGTACCATAGACCCGGATCTTGCACCGCCGCAGGTTCGCCAGCGCCGCCTCGAAGCCGCCGCGCGCAAGATTGAAGCCCTTGTTCATCGCCGCCAGGTTTCCCGGATTCAGACTCTCAAAACCAATCAACACCCCCTGGCATCCGCTGCGCACCATCAGGTCGAGCATTTCGTCGTCGTGTGCGGTGTTGATGCTGGCCTGGCTCACCCACCGCAGCTTGAGTGGAATCAGCGCACGCAGGAATTCCTTCGTTTTTGCCGGGTTCGATGTGATGTTGTCATCGACGAAAAAGATCAGTTTGCTGGTGTGCTTCACCTCTTGCAGCTCGGTCAGGATCGCATCCACCGGGCGCCGCGTCTGGCTGGCGCTGAATACCGTCTGCACCGCGCAGAAATCGCATTTGAAATGGCACCCCCGGCCAGCCTCCACCAAGCCGACCTTCAGGTAACGTTTGCCGCGGAAAATCGAGCGGTCCGGGCGCACTCCCTCCAGCGAAGGCCGCCCTTCACCGCGATAAAATTTCTCCAGTTTGCCGTGACGGAAATCATCCAGCAGCCGCGGCCACGTCTCCTCCGCCTCGCCCACCACCACCGCCTCGGCGTGCTCCGCCACTTCGTCCGGGCAAAGGCTGGGATGAAACCCACCCATCACCACCGGCACACCCCGCGCCCGGTACTCGCTCGCAATTTGATAGGCACGCCGCGCCGTGTAGGTCTCGACACTGAGCGCCACCAGGTCCGTGGCTTCATCGTAGGGAATGTCCTCGAGCCGGTCGTCGTAGAAGCGGATCTCCACATTCTTCCGCGGCGTCAAGCCCGCCAGTGTCGCCGCCGGCAGAGGCTCCATCTGCCAGGTGCGCACGTACGAGCGGTCGCCCACCCGGCGCCCGATGCAAGGATGGATGAGGGTCAGGCGCATGTCTTCGATTTCACTCCCACCTCCACCTGCCTGCTCCTTTTACCCCTGTCCGCCCGCCCGATGATCCAGTCGCAGTTGTAATACCGGCTCAGATTGTGGGCGTAGAACCGGTAGCCCAGATTCGTCCCCACCCGCACCGGCAGTGGCGCGGGCGAATGGCGGATGCGGCGGAAAATCGAGCGCACGCTGTAGGCGTGTTTCCATGCCGCTTCGATGCCTTCCTGCAACTCCTGCACCGACATTCGCTTTGGCTGAAACACCACATGCTGCCCGTCATA
>SLAV01000121.1 GCA_007126655.1 Haloferula sp.
ATCCAGGATCTGCCGTTGCATCACAAGGACCCCTTCGACCGCATGCTCATTGCCCAGGCCTTGGAGCAAAAGCTGGCGGTGATGACTTCGGATGCGTGGTTCGAGTTGTACGGAGTGAAGCGGGTGTGGTGACGCGGTTGACCTAACAAAAAGTGGAAGGTGCCTCCGGCTCTTTTCTTCCGTGTGAGAAAAGCCGGTCATTTCCTCCGTTGCCATCTCATCGTGTGGTGCGGCCGCCCCTCCCTGATTCCCACCCGGAATGTCGATACGTGGAGGCGGTTTCGTGACCGGCCGACCCGCTGCACCATTATCAGCCCGGCAGGCGGATCAATTCACGTTGGCCATGACGATGGAAGGCGAATTGAAGCGGACGTTTTGCGGCTTGTAAAAACCGCCTCAAATGATTGTGTGCGGTTGGCCATGCCGCCAACGTTCCCGACCCGCCGCATTGGGGTCGGCATTTTCTTGCGACGAATTCATGAAGCCATTTTCCATCGTAAGTCATTGGTGCGGAACTAGTTGTGAAATCACGACTCGATAAGAACTTTTAGATTAACAATTAGTTGATTGATTTTGGTTTGACGCTTCATCGGACTTTGGTATGCCAGAGCCATGAAGACGTTCGTTGTCGTCGCCTGAAACCCAACCCTGATACCCAAAATCATGTCACTATCCCGCATTTACCAAGGCCGCGTGAGCGGATTGAAGCTTCTGGAGCCGAAAACCTTTGATGGCGAGCCGGTTTCCGAGGCGCAGCGCGATCAGATCCTGATGCGGCATCACGCCGAATTCCAGAAGGCGGTGAATTACCATCAGTTCCAGTTGCTGCGTTTATCGACGGATGAGGAATCGCCGCTGGGCAGGATCCGCAAGCGGATGCTGGAGGCGGATGTTGCGGCCCGGAGGCTGCGCGCGCAGGACTGGAAGGATGAGAAGGAAAAGCGCGGTTTGCAGGATCTGGCCGCGCATGACGTGTGGAACGGTTTCCGCAGGGACGGGCGCCGCCGTCCGGGAATGTGCGGTTCGGTGGCGGAGGCGTTGGGAATTTCCCCGGACACGCCGCTGGCGGAGGCGTTCGAGGTGGTCGGAGAACGATGCGATGATCCGGGCGTCTCCGCCGAGCTGTATGATCTCGCGGTGCGGGCCTTGGTGACGGACTTGGGTGGGGATGGGGCGATTCAGAAGAAAGGGAGGGAGTATCTTCCGCGTTTCTGCGATCCGGGCTTTTCCGGCGCATTCCCCCGGTCGGACACGGCGAGGATGAAAAAACAGATGCAGGAGGCGTTGCCCGCGAAACTGCATGCCCCGGATACCGCAGGGAAGTTGGAGGAATTGAAGGCGGAGCTGGAGTTCGGGCACTTCGCGAATGTGAATGAGAAGAGCGCGATCCTGGACCGTGAGCGGTGCCGTGACCTTTTCAAAGAGGGTATCGGGCTGCTGGTGCTGGAGAGTGGTCTAACCGATGCCGATGCTTCTCGGCTGGCGCGGCTATGTGATGCCCTGCCGGAAGACTTCGCGCTGCCCTCTTACCGGGGAGCGAGCGTGAAAGGGATTTTGCGGAACCGGTTTTTCGCGTTTCTCGTATTCAAATATCTGGAGGCCTCGCCCGCCACATTCCGGGTGCTGCGGGGCACGTATCCCGAACCGAAAACGGTGACGGTGGCGAAGAAAGTCATCGCCAAACCCAGAAATGGCGACGGTCCGGATTTCCTTCGCTTCGGCGATGACCCGTTGAAGCTGGCGCGCGGCGGCAGGGGCATGGTGTATCCGGGCTACACGAGCCTCGCGCATTGGGTGACGCCGGAGCCGGGCGAAATGGGCTGGAAGGAATTCGACATCGCCGCATTCAAGGAGGCGCTCAAGGCGTTCAATCAGGTGAAAGGCCGCACCGAGGAGCGGGAGACAAAACGGGACCGCGTGCTGGATTTGCTGCGCTACATGGAACAGGGCGGCAAGCCTCCGAAGTCGAAGACCGGCGAGGAGGAGGACGATGCAGATGGCATCACCTTCGCGGGCGATGACCGTTTCCCGAAATTTCAGGCACTGCTTGCGGAGTTGAAAACCCAGGATGGGGACGGGGTGGAGGAATACGCCGCCGGGCAGCCGCATGACCTGCGTTTCCGCGCGATCCGCGGGCGGAAGGATTTGTTCGCCGCATGGAACAGGCATTTGCGCAAGGCCGGCGAACCGGCATTCGACAAGAAGGGGCATGAAACGACGTTGTTGGAAATACTCAACAAACATCAGGCCGAACACCGCGACGACATGGGATGGGCGAGGTTGTTCCGCGCGCTCTGCAAGCGGGAGCATTTTGACATCTGGCGCGAGCCGTCCGCGGAAGAGGCTGCCGCGCGGCGGACCAAGCGCCACTCGAATGATTTTCCCGGCGATTATGTGAAGTGGGCGGCGCTGGTCATCGATGCCGGGCGTTTGAAGGAGCCGATCCGTTTTTCCCCGGCGGACGATGAGGATTCGCGGCGGTTGTTCATGTTCAGCGATGCCTGTGCATTTAAGCCAAGGGGCGCATACCGTCATCTTCCCGACGCGCCCGCGGTGATCGTGCCGGTGGCATTCGCACAGGGCGGACTGCTGACGAAGCGGAGGGTGCGGCTGGATTATTCCGCGCCCCGTTTGCTTCGCGACGGGCTGCGCGGGTGCGACGGAGGACTTGCGGGTTCCGCATGGAACCAGCCGATGATGGAGGCGCTGGGAATGGAGGGTTCGGAGGCGAAGCAGGATATTTCGGGCGCGGCGGTGGCCCTGATGCCGGACCGGGATCGAAAAGGCGACCTCAGGTTTCTTTTAAATTTTCCGTTAAGTCTGGAACAGGACAAGGTGGCGGCCAAGGTGGGTGAGTTGCGCGGGCAATCGATCGATTGGGGAAGGCAGATGGTATCGTATGGCAAAGGGGGCGACGTGCAGCACTTTTACCTGCGCTGGCCGGGATTCGACAAAGAGGACGCGAAAACAAAACCATGGTTCGGGCAGACGAAGGCGTTCCAGGTTTTGTCGGTGGATCTCGGTGTGCGATTCGCAGGGGCGTGCGCGCGTGTGAAGGCGTATGCGGGGGCGGACAAGAAGGAGGAGCGGGACCGCGAGATCGGCACGGCCGGGGGAAGTGTGTGGCACGCGCAGGTCGAGCGATTGATCGCCCTGCGCCTGCCGGGGGAGGGCAGGAAGGTGCCGGCGGGCGACGATCATGCCGACGGGCGATGGGCCGGCGATGAGGAGATCGCGATGGCCCGTGGCATCATCTTCGATCTGGACCAGCATCCCGGGCATTTGGGATTCGACGAAGGTCGGTATCGAGTGGGGGAGGTGGCGGCCAAGCTGCTGGTCGCTCTCAGGCGGGGGATGACCCACCTGCGGACGCTCCAGCGCTGGGGGCGCATGAAGGGGAAATGGGAGGATGCGAAAAAGGAAATCGGAGACAGCCATCAGCGCGAATTCAAGCTGCGGGAGGAGGCGGCGGCGCGGGGCGAGCAGCCGGTGATCGCGGCGTGGAGCGGCATTCTCGACGCGCTCTCATCTGCGGAGGATTGCCGGATCAAGGCGGACGAACTCAAGGAAAAGCTCCGGCTCGCCGTCGAGCGGGTGGCGGACTTCCTCGTGCCGTTGAGACATGGAAACTGGCAGTGGCACCGCACGGCGGAGGCCGTGGACGGGCGCACGCCATGCCATGTCTTGAGGCAGGTTGAGAAAGCCGGGGGGACACCCGCGAACCGGAACCGCGACCAAGGCGGCTTGTCGGTGGCGCGCATCAGCCGGATCACGGATTTCCGGAAGATCCTGCAATCGTTCAACCGGCTTTACGGCCTGGAGGGCGATCAAGTCCCGCCCAGCGGCCGGGAGATGCGCAGCCATCCGCTTCCCGATCCGTGCCGCGAACTCTCCGCCAAACTGGAGGCGATGAAGGAGCAGCGGGTGAACCAGACCGCGCATTGGATTCTTGCGGAGGCGATCGGGTTGGAATTGCGCGAATCCACCCGTCCCAAGGAGGAAAAAAGGAAGCTGGACCTGCATGGGGAATACGTCCGCAAGCGTCCGCCGGTGGACTTCATCGTGGTGGAGGATCTCATCCGCTACCGCACCACGCAGGGGCGCACCCGCCAGGAAAACAGCCGGTTGATGCAGTGGTGCCACCGCCAGGTGACGGCCAAGCTCAAGATGTTGTGCGAGGCATACGGCCTCGTGGTGGTGGAGACACCCGCCGCTTATTCCTCGCGATTCTGTTCGCGGACCGGCCAGCCCGGATTCCGCGCGGAGCATGTGACGAAGCGGGCCTTTGAAAAAGTTTTCCACTGGAGGCAGGCCGTGCAACGCGCGGAGAAAGACCCGGATGCCGCCGCCTCAAAGGTGGTTCTGGCCGCGCGGGACACGTTTTCGAAATTGCCTGGGAAATCGAAAAAGTCGCTGCTGCTGCCCCGGCCCGGCGGCGGTGTGTTTGTGCCATCGGGCGAGGGTTCCGTCCAGAACGCGGACTTGAACGCGGCGGTGAATCTCGCCCTGCGGGCGATCGCCTCGCCGGACCGTTTCGACATCCACACCCGCATCCGCAGCGAATGGGTGAAGGATGCCTATCAAACCCGCGAGACGCGGAACCGTTTCGGCCCCAAGCCGGTGGGGATCACCGTCACCCGGCTTCAGCCGAAAGCGGATGGAAGCGCACCCGAAGCCCTGGAAGCGAGGCCGAATTTCTTTTTCATCATCGGAGGGCTGAAGCCCGGTTTTGATCAGGCGGCGCTGGATTCAGGGGCCGCGAAAAACCTGTGCGTGCACAGTGGAAGGTCGCTGTGGAAGGCGGTGAACGACGGATGCTGGAGCCGGGCATGGCAGGGCCGCAGCCGGGGTTGTTAGTTGGTTTTGCGGGAGCTGGAGGCACCCGCTACGGGGGGACAGGAGCCGGAGGCACCTGCTACGGGGGGCGAGCCGGAGGCTCGCGCTACCTGGCGCCGGCGCGCCATTCGTGGAGGAAGGTCTGCCAGTCGGCGTCGAGTTCGGCGGGGTCGGCACCGGTGGCGCGGCCGACCATGGTGCGGTGGAAGGCGGCTCCGGCGCGGACGAGGTGGGCGGATTCGGGCGGGTGGCCGGACCAGACGGGGTCCTCTTCGGGCGGCAGCGCTTCGAGCAGGCGGTCGATCCAGCCGGTGAGGCGGGGGCCGACGAACCAGATGATGTCGTCGTCCTCCGCGACGTTGCGGAAGGTGATGGGCGTCTGGTATTCGATGATGGGGCGGTTGTCGGTGTTGACGGGGGCGTTTTCGAAGAGGCTGGCGGACGCGGTGAGGTTGCCGGCGTAGAGGAATGGCATGGATTGCGGGGCGACGCGGAACATGTCGGGGGCGGTGGCCTGCCAGGGGAGGCCGTCCACGGCGGCGAGCATGGCGTTGCGCCGGCCGCCGGGCGGGACGGCGAGCGGGGCGGGATCCATGCGGCCGATGAGGGCGACCTTTTCGTCGCCGGGTTCGAAGTTGTTGCGCCACATGGTGACCTCGTCGAAGACCTCGAGCATGGTGCGCGCGATGACGGTGAACTCGAACTCGGTGAGCTGGTAGAGCGGCAGCCATTGCACGAAGACGCCGCCCTCGTTGAGCCGGTCGGCGGCGACGCGGTAGTGTTCGAGGCTGTAGAGGCTGCCGGCGCCGCGCCGGTAGGGGAGGAAGAGATCGGAGTTGATCATGTCGAACCGCTCGCCGGTGGCGCGGAGGTGATGGCGGCCGTCGGCGATGATGACGGTGGAGCGCGGATCGGTGAAGACGCCGCCGGTCATTTCCTCCGGGATCCACGCCTTGGCGGCCTCGACGACCTCGGGGATGAGTTCGCAACTGACGATGCGGCGGACGTTGGGGAAGCGTTCTTCGTCGAGCGCCGCGCCGGCCGAGATGCCGGTGCCGAGGCCGAGGAAGAAGATGGTCTCGGTTTCGGGGAAGAGGTGGAGCGGGATGCGCGACTGATAGACCTGTTCGAGATAGGCCTCGGTGGAGCCGAGGCCGTAGCCGCCGTTGACCTTGATCACGCGGTGGCCGCCGGGGCGCTCGATGGCAACGACGGTGCCGTCGCTGCCCTCCCAGACCTGGAGCACCTTGTCGTCGCCGCGGCCTGGTTTTTTCCCGGCGACGGGCAGCCCGGTGGGATCGAGGAGCGTGAAGGAGAGCGCGAGTAGGGCGGTGCCGGCGGCGCGGATGGCGATGCCGGATTTCCCCCATCCCATGGGGAGCAGGAGCAGCACGACGAGATAGACGGCGGCGAGGGCGCGCAGCGTGCCCCACATGCCCCAGGCGGGCAGGAGGACGAACCCGCAGAGCAGCGCCCCGGCGATGGCTCCGCAGGTGTTGATGGCGAGGAGCCGCCCGAGCTTCCAGCCGGGCGCGGCGTCGCCGCGTTCGGAGAGCTTCATCAGGAACGGAAACACGGTGCCCATGGCCACCACCACGAAGCCGACGCCGCGGAAGCCGGTGCCGAAGAGGCCGCGCACGTATTCGGGCCACGGTTCGATGGTATCGACCGGGCGCAGGCCGTCGGTGGAGATCATGAGCATGCTGGGGCCGAGCACCAGCAGGGCGCCGCCGGTAACGGTCATCACGCCGAGGGCGATCCACGGGCGGGTGACGAAGCGCGAGACCACCGAGCTGATCCCCGCGCCCGCAGAGAGGCCGGCGAGCACGACGATGAGGATGATGGCGTAGGAATAGACCGAGTTCTCGTGGACCTGGGCGAAGACGCGCGTCCACACTACTTCCAACCCGAGGATGACGAAGCCGGAGATGAAGCAGATCCCGGCGACGGCTGCGCGTTCGGGTGCGGGTGTGGGCGTCGCGGTTTGTCGCGGCGGAGGTGTTTTCTTTTTCGCAGCGGCGGGGGTGGTTTCCTTTTCCGTATTGGAAAGACGCCAGGCGACGACGCCGATGGCCACGGAGAGGAGCACCGCGAGCGTGTAGGTGACGCGGTAGCCGAACGAGGGCACGAGCACGAAGGCGGCGGCCGCCACGCCGATGGCGGCGCCGAGGGTGTTCACGCCGTAGAGCAGCGCGCCGGTGCGGCCGAGCCGCGCGGGGTCGCGGATGACCGCCTGGCCGATGGCAGGCACGGTGCCGCCCATGAAGAACGACGCGGGGAAGACGAGGAACACGGCGAGGGCGAACTTGAGCGCGAGCGCCCAGCCGCCGCCGACCGCCGCCTGGTGCAACGACGGGTAGATGGCATTGAAAAGGTGCAACACCGCGAAATAGGTGAGCGCCGCGGCGGCGATGCCGAACTCGAGCCACGCGTAAAGGCGCAGCGGGCGGGTGATTTTTGCGGCGCGCCTGCCCCACCACCAGCTCCCCGCACCGAGACCGGCGAAGAACGCAGCGAGAGTGGTCGCGGCGGCCTGGGAGGTGTTGCCGAACAGCAGGCCGAGCCGCGACATCCAGAGCACCTGGTAGGTGAGCGCGGCCAGGCCGGAGGCGAATATCAGGGCGAGAATGAGGCCGCCTGTATCCCGTTCCGTGGATCCCGCGCGTTGGCTTTGATGTTTCGAGCGGCCTTTCATGGGCGCATGGTGGTAGCCCCATCGGCCTGCCGTGGCAACACCGGGCGGGCGGACTTCACCGGATGAGGGCGAGCGCCCAGGCGTATTCGGCGGCGATCTGTTCGTGCACCGGGCGGCGCATTTGCGGCGGAAGCACGGCCCAGGTGTAGGTTTCGATCTCGAAGTGGGAGCAGGCCTCCGGGTGGGTCTTGCACCATGTGATGGTGTCGAGGGCGTGGTCGCGGGTCGAGCGCAGCGGCGGCTGGGGTTCGGAGTCGAGCGGTATGTGGAAGTGGACGCGGGCTTCCGTGGTGTCCGCGGGTATGTCATCCGCCCGGGCAAGGAAATCCGGCAGGTCGGTGAAGCGGGTGATTTCCCCGTTTTCCCGGCGCAGCAGCGACTGGTGGAAATAGACCGGCTCGTCGAACCCGTGCAGGGTGTCGATCGCGCGGGTGTCGTGCGGGTCGAACGCGAGCGCGCTGGAGAGGTGGGTTTTCGACAGGCGGATGCCTTCGCGGACGATCGCGTCGAGCGCGTCGTATGCGGATTCGTATTGCAGGGCGAAGTGGCAGCAATCGTAGTTCAGTCCGATGCGCCGCCCGAGTTGCTGTTCGTCGGTGGCATCCCGTCGCAGGCGCTCGAAGAAAGCGAGCGTCTCCGGAGTGTTCTCGAAGTGACCGATCGGTTCGGGTTCCAGGCCTAGGTGGAGGTCGATGCCGGAAGCCTCCGAGAGATCCTCGATCAACCCGGAAATTTCCAGCAGGTTGCGCCGGATCAGCGATTCATCCGCCCGGAAGGATTTGTGGGAGCCGGGAAGAGTGGAGACCGAGCCCCCGGTTTCCGGGCGGGCGATGCCGGCGAGTATTTGGAACAGATCGCGTGTGTAGGAAACGCGGTCGTCGCTGGTCCAGTCCGGCTGGAACACGCGTTCTTTGACGCGGGTGCCGTGGAAGCTTCCATATGGGAAGCCGTTGATCGTGAAAACGTATGTCTCGTTGTCGGAGAGCCAGTCGCGGAACCGGGCGATGCCGTCGGTTTCTTCAATCAACTCGCGCGCGGCCCGGGCCGAGAGACGCAGGCCGATGGCGAACGGTTTACCTGTGGCAAGCCTACCGCTTTCCCGGAGTCTGTCGCGCACCGCGAGGACGTCGCGGGCTAGCATGTCGCAAGTTTCAGCCCACGATTCCGCAGGGTGGATATTCGTGCAGTAGGCGAGGTGGCCGTATGGCGGGATGTTCATGTGAAGCGCACCGCGCGGTCGCGGATCCCAATATGATGGGACCCGGTCCTGCGGGCGTCAACCATGGGCGGCGTAATCGGGGTTACCTCACGTCCCGCGCGGGGATGGTGATGGTCTCGATGGTGTTGTTTTCCGCGTCGATGGCTTCGACCAGCTTGTCATTCGGGCGCAGGGTGATGATGAGGGCGTGGCGGATATTCTTTGCCTTCTCCAGATACCAGGTCTCGTCGACATCGTGGACGTCGCGGGTGCGAACGCCCCAGCTTCCATCGCCGATGTAAATGACGCCGCGTTCCGCATCCTCCGAATCGCGGTAGATTGGCACGGTGCGCTTGTAGGTATGGTCGTGATTTTCGAGGGCAAGGCGAATGCCATTCCGTTCGAAGAGGGGAACCCAGTGTTCACGCACGGCGCGGCTTACGTCGGTGTCGAAGCTCCGGGCGCTCGGCCAGGCGGGGACGTGATAAACGGGAATGAGATGGGGGACATGGCTACGCTCTCTCAGGGTGTCACGCATCCAGCGGGTTTGCTCCCCGGCGATCGGGTTGCTGTGATCCGAATCGCCCATGACAATGCTCATGTAGTTGCCAAAGTCGAGTACGCCGTAGCCGGGATCACCGGGGAAGGCGAAGAGCGCGTAGAAATACGGGGCGAGTTCCAGGCGGTCGGCGTGGCTGTTGATGCGGCCGCGATGGTAGCCGCCTTGAATTTCGTGGTTGCCCATGCCGGCCACCACGGGTGGAACCCGGCCTTCGGAGGTGACCAATGTTTCGACCATCGAGTCGAGGAATTCATACCACCGATTGATGCGACCGGGCAGGCCGTCGGCATAAGCGAGGTCACCGCCCCAGACGATGAGATCGGGGTCGTGTTCCATGACGGCGGTATTCATTCGCGACATCCAGCTTTTGCGGTGCCTCACGTCGCCGCCGGCGGCCATGACGATGGGCCTGTCGAGCGTGGCGGGCATGGTGCGGAACCAGTATGTCTTCTCTTCGGGTGAGCCGCGGAATTCGTATTCCGTGTCGGGCTGGAGATTTTCGATTTCCACCCGGTCGATCAAGCGGTCGGAATGGGGGAATGGGATCCTTTCGGCCTCGAAGGCATGCCACTGGTCCGTTCCGCGTGGGCGGGCCTGAATGGCGGCGGGGGTGTCCTCGTTCTCTGCGAGGCGGTGCCAGTCGATCACGATCGATGTTGTCGGGTCACCGGTCCAGGTGAGGATCATGCCGGGTGGGGCGTCTCCTTGCGCCGTGGCGGCCGGGATACCGATGGAGAGGATTCCGCACGCCGCAGCGATCACGGCCCGTCTTGTGGGTCGGGTTTGATTTCTCATGAGAAAAACCACTAATAGCCCGGGAGTGGCAATTCAAGAACTAACAATCCACTGCGGTTCGCGCGTTGCCTTGGCTTGCCGCGTGGCCGGGCGATCCCGTTTCAGCAGGTGATGCGCCAGCGGGTGACGTGATGGATCCATTTGGCAGGATGCCAACGACCTTCGGCATGGACAAAAATTGTCGCGTACGGACCAAAATTTGTCCGGATCCCTGGCTGAATGGGGAGCGTCATGAATTGTGATGGGTCGGTATTTCCCTCAGCTCGGGATGAGCCGGATGACGAACCGGAAATGCAGTTGAGGAGTGACTCCGGGTTTGGGGTTTGGGCGTGGATTCCGTTTGGCGGCGGGACTTTCCGGGGATAGCATGGCTGTGGTTTGATGGATATGGAGAACCCTGGGACATCAATGGTGGCGGGATTCCCGGTTTCCGGCAGCCTTGAGGGGCTGCGCCTGCGCGACGGCACGCCGGTGGTGGCGCGGGCCCTGGTGCCGGGTGACCGCGCGGCGCTGGCGGAGGCATACCGGATGCTTTCACCGGAGGCGCGCTACAACCGGTTCTGGACGCATGGTGGCGATATGATCGGCGAGCGGATGCTCGACCGCGTGCTGAGGCAGGATCCGGCGCGGCACATCACCTGGGTGGTGCTGGATCCGGCGCGGGAGTTTCCCGGGGTGGGGGCGGCGAGCTGGTGGCGCTCCGGCGCGGACCAGACGGAAGCGGAGTTTTCCTCGGTGGTGCTGGATGGCGACCAGCGGCGCGGGGTGGGGACGATGTTGCTGGCGATCCTGTGGCAGCTTGCGAGGCGCGCGGGCATCCGGTGGCTGGTCGGCTATTCGCTCGGCGGGAACCGGCGCGCGGCGGACTGGATGCGGGATACCGGAGCGGAGGGCGAGTGGGACGGTTACAAGCTGGTTTTCCGTTGGGATCTGGAAGCTCCCCAGCCGGCGAATGACAGCCGCGCGGCGGTCGAACTGGCGGCGCGGCTCGCTGAGTTCAAGGTGCTGGGGCCGTGAGGGGTGGCGGGTGTCCGGTCACCCGCGTGGATTCCCGGTTGCCGCGGCGGGGATGGCGTGATTCCATAGGTGGCATGCAATCCCGGTGGCTCGGCATTCTGGCATTCGGCTTGTGCCTGCTATTTGTGGAGACCGGGTGGGCGGAGGATGCGCGGACGGGGTCCGGCCCGGAAACCTTTGACACCGGGGACGAAACGGTGATGCCGGATGCTCCGGCGGCGGGGATCGACCCCGTGACGGTGGAGCGCAATCTCGATGCGCTTGAATTGCAGGCGGCATTGCTGGCGGAGGCCGTCGAGGAGCGGGATTCGCTGGTCGAACGGGCCACCCGCGACGACATCAGCCGGGACCGCCGGCTGGAGCTTGAGGCGCAGGCGGATCTGGCGCGGGAACGCATCGAGCAGTTGCGCGGCGGCTTGAACGACATCATCGGCGGGGCGGAGGCGGCGCAGTTCGAGATGGTGGAGGAGACGGAGACGACCTTCCAGGAGCAGCTCGGCGAGGTGGCCAGGCCGATATTCTCCGCGCTGCAGGAACCCACGAGACGCCTGCGCGAAACCGAGGAGATGCGGGCGGCGCGGGATCTCTGGCGGGCCAGGCGCGACAGCAGCGAGCGGGTGCTCGCGCGCATCGCGGCTCTGGAGCAGGCGAATCTGGAAGGGGCGGACGACGCGCGGGTGGCGGACGAACTGCGCGCGGCGCGCCGCCAGTGGGAGGCGCGGCGCAGCCAGGCCTCGGGGCAGTTCGAGGTGCTCACGCTGCGGATCGAGGAGCGCGAGCGCACGACGCCGTCGTTCTGGCAGGCGGTGACGGCGATGATCGGGGATTTTGTGAAGAGCCGCGGGTTGAACCTGCTGCTGGCGCTGGTGGCTGCGGTGCTGGCGTTCATCGCGACGCGGACGGGCTACGCGTGGTTCCGCCGGATCAGCCCGGTTCACCGGCGGAAGGGCGGGTCGCTGTTGGGGCGGGCCTCGGACCTGATCGCGTTCTGTGTGGCGGTCCTGGTGTCCGTTGGCAGCGTGCTCGCGGTGTTTTTCGCGCGCGGCGACTGGCTGCTGCTGACGATCACGGCTATCCTGCTGGTCGGCATCCTGTGGGCGGGCAAGACGGCGCTGCCGCCATACGTCGAGCAGATCCGCCTGCTGCTGAATCTCGGCGCGGTGCGCGAGGGCGAGCGGGTGATTTACCGCGGGCTGCCGTGGCGCGTGGCATCGCTTGGATTCTACACGTATTTCGAGAACCCGGCGCTGCACGGCGGGCGCATGCGCATCCCGCTGCGCGAGGTGATGGGGATGATCTCGCGCAAGGCGGGCCGGGACGAACCGTGGTTTCCCTGCGAGCCGGGCGACTGGTTGGTGCTGGCGGACGGCACGCACTGCCAGATCACCCACCAGTCGCCCGAGCAGGTGGTGGTGAAACGCCGCGGCGACTCGGTGAAAACCTACCAGACGGCGGAGTTTCTCGAACTGGCTCCGGAGAACCTGTCGCCGGGATTCCGGGTGCGGAGCGTCTTCGGCATCGATTACGGCCACCAAGCGTTCTGCACGACGGAGGTGCCCGGGATTTTCCGCGAGGCAGTGGAGGCGGCGTTGGTGGCGGAATTTGGAGCGGAGGCGGTGCGTGCGGTCGCCGTCGAGTTCCACGAGGCGGGTGCATCCTCGCTGGATTACATGATCAAGGCGGATCTCACCCGCGTGCCCGCGCCGCGCTACGGATACATCCCGAGACTGATCCAGAGCACTTGCGTGGATGTGTGCAACGCGCGCGGGTGGACGATTCCGTTCACCCAGGTGACGCTGCACCGGGCGGAGGGGTGACGGGTTCGGGCCTGATGACGGCGTGTCAGCATTCGTTGTTATTGCCGGGACGGAATGCGGAGGTGTGGGGTGCGCGGGGGGGTGTGGAGGGAAAGGAGCCGGAGGCACCTTTTACAGGGTGTGGCCCATTTTAAGGCGTTTGGTTTCGAGGTATTTCGAGTTGTCGTCGTTGGGGGGGAGGGCGATGGGGAGCTGCTCGATGATTTCGAGGCCGTAGCCCTCGAGGCCGACGACTTTCTTCGGGTTGTTGGTGAGGAGGCGGATGCGGCGGACGCCGAGATCGTGGAGGATCTGGGCACCCATGCCGTAGTCGCGCAGGTCGGACGCGTAGCCGAGTTTTTCGTTGGCCTCGATGGTGTCGAGGCCCTGCTCCTGAAGTTTGTAGGCGTGGATTTTGGCGGGCAGGCCGATGCCGCGGCCCTCCTGGCGGAGGTAGAGGAGCACGCCGCCATCGCGGGCGATGCGCTCCATGGCGCGGGCGAGCTGGCCGCCGCAATCGCAGCGGCGGGAGTGGAAGACGTCGCCGGTGAGGCATTCGGAGTGGACGCGGACGAGCACCGGCTCGTCGCCGCGGATCGGGCCGCGGGTCAGGGCGAGGTGGTGGCCGCCGTCGGTGGAGATGGTGTAGAGGTGGCAGTCGAACTCGCCGAAGTCGGTGGGCATGCGCACGGTTTGCTCGCGGGTGACGAGTTTTTCGGAGCGGCGGCGGTATTCGATGAGCTGGGTGATGGTGCAGGCCTTGAGATTGTGCTTTTGCTGGTATCTGCCGAGCTGGCCGATGCGGGCCATGCTGCCGTCGTCGTTCATGATCTCGCAGATGACGGCGGCGGGCGGGAGGCCGGCGAGACGGGCGAGGTCGAGCGCGGCCTCGGTGTGGCCGGCGCGCCGGAGCACACCGTCGCTGACGGCCTGGAGCGGGAAGATGTGCCCGGGTTTCACGAAGTCGCAGGCCTGTGTGGCGGGGTCGGCGAGGAGGCGGATCGTATGGGCGCGGTCGGCGGCGGAGATGCCGGTGGTGACGCCTTCGGCGGCATCGACGCTGACGGTGAAGGCGGTTTTCTGGCCCTCGCGGTTGCGGCGGGCCATTTGCGGCAGATCGAGCGCGTCGGCGCGTTCGGCGGTGATGGGCGCGCAGATCAGGCCGCGGGCGTGGACGGCCATGAAGTTGACCATTTCGGGCGAGCAGAGTGAGGCGGCGCCGACGAGGTCGGCCTCGTTTTCGCGCGATGGGTCGTCGCAAACGATGACGAGTTCGCCGGCGGCGATGGCGGCGATGATTTCGGGGATCGGGTTGAACTGGAGCGGGGTGTCGGCGGTCATGCGGGGAAAACGGGTCGGGGCGCGGCCGGGCGGCGGGATCGGATCTTCCGGGGCCTTCAGTTGCACCAGGGCCGGGAGGATGCGGCGGCGAGGATGCGGTGGAATGGCGAGATGCGGGCCATCAGGTCGGCCCAGAGCGGGCGGTCGTGCTCGCATCCGAGGAGGTCGCGACCGGGTTTGACGACGTGCCACGACTGGCGTTCGAGTTCGCCCTCGAGCTGGCCGGCGGCCCATCCCGAGTAGCCGGCGAAGGCGCGGACTAGCGTGCCGGGCCTGCGGGCGTGGGCGATGGCTTTTTCGAGCGGCAGCGAGATGTGGTGGCGGAGGCCGCGCGATGGCTGCCACGAGAACGAGGCGAAGCAGAGCTGGTTGGTGGAGACGGGGCCGCCGCGATGGACGCGGAGGGCGCGCAGCGGTTCGAACTCCGGGTCGGAGAGCAGGTCGCCGACGCGGGTGTCGGCGGGGTGGTTGAGGATCACGCCGTGCGCTCCGTCGGCGGGCGTGTGGTGGGTGATGAGGACGACGGAACGGTCGAACATCCCGTCGCAGAGCGTCGGGTCCGCCAGCAGCAGCC
Source organism: Haloferula sp. (assembly GCA_007126655.1). Taxonomy (GTDB): domain Bacteria; phylum Verrucomicrobiota; class Verrucomicrobiia; order Verrucomicrobiales; family Akkermansiaceae; genus Luteolibacter. The sequence goes on from SLAV01000121.1 coordinate 14,815, forward strand.
TGCCTTTGAGGCGGGTGGGCGGTTTTGATTTTTTCGGTTCGCCGGACACGCCATGAATGTATCGCGTGTCGGGGATTTCGCCAATGCCTGATTTCGCCGCGGGACGTTGCGGACGCGCGGGGTTGTGCCGCCGGTTCATGCGGGTTCGGGGCGACGCTGCCAGAGGAGCCAGGCCTCGATGATGAGCCAGATTTCGAGGATGATCGAGGTGGCTCCGATGGCGGCGAGCGCCCACTGGCCGGAGGCGATCCAGGACGGGGCGGCGCCGGTGCCGAAGAACACCTGGGTGGCCATGGCCCACAGCGGCATGAGCAGCATGAAGATCATCGGGAGGATGAGGAACCAGACCGGTTTGTTTTTGGCGCGGACGTAGAATGTGATGACGATGAAGGCGATGCCGGCGACCAACTGGTTGAGCGCGCCGAAGAGGGGCCAGAGCATCATGCCGCCGCGGCCGGCGTTTTCGAGCGTCCATGGTTCGCCGCCGGCGGGGATGGCGGCGAGCATGGCGGCGGCGAGCACGGCGAGGAGCGCTGCGCGGTGACTGCCGCGGAGGAACCGGGTGGCGTTGCGGGCGGGTGCGGCGGATTTCGCGCGCGGCGCGACCGTGGCGGCGAGTTCCTGGATGACGTAGCGCTGGAGGCGGCACGCGCTGTCCATGGTGGTGGCGGCGAACGAGGCGACGAAGACGCCCATGAGGGCGACGGCGGCGGTGGCGGGGATGCCGGTTTTTTCGAGGAAGTTCCCGCCGCCGGCGACGAACGCGGCGACGGTCGAGGCGAGGGAGCCGGCCTCGCCCCAACTGACGTATTGGTGTTCCCATGCCTCGGTTCCGAAGAGCATGCCGCCCCCGGCGGTTGCGAGACCGAGCCCGAGGCCGGCGGCGCAGGCGATGATGACGAGTGTGGCGAGGAACCCTTCGGTAAGCATCGCGCCATAGCCGACGAAGCGCGCCTCGGTTTCGCAACGGAGTTGTTTGCTGCTGGTGCCGCTGCTGACGAGGCAGTGGAAACCGCTGACCGCGCCGCAGGCGATCGTGATAAAGAGGAACGGGAAGATCATCGGCGCGCCCTCGGGATTCCACTGAAAGGCGGGCGCGGCCATTTCCAGGCTCGGGCGCGTGCCGTCCGGGGCGAGGGCCGCGCCGCCGGTGAGGGCGGCGGCGACCAGCCCGCACACGAGCAGGCCGAGGACCGAGAGCAACTGGAGCGAGTTGATGAAATCGCGGGGTTGCAGCAGCACCCACACCGGCAGGACGGAGGCGACGTAGCAGTAGGCGAGCAGCAGCGAAGTCCAGACCCATACCGGGAGTTCCGCCATGGCGGCGTTGAATTGGCCGAGCGGCCCGGTGTCGCCGAAGAAGACGGCGAGATACATGAGTGCCAGCGAGGCCAGCGCGGCGGGCAGGATCGAGGCACCCCGGCGGTGGAGCCAAAGACCGATGGCGACGGCCAGCGGCACCTGGATTAGGCACGGAAAAATCGCCTCCGGGAAATTCTCGAACACCGAGGCGATCACCAGCCCGAAGACGGCGAGCACCAGCGTGAGCGCGAGCACGAGCACCGCCATGAAAAGCAGCCTCACGCGCGGGCCGACCAGCGCGCCCGCCAGGTCGCCCACGGATTTGCCGCGGTTGCGCAGGCTGACGACGAGCGAGCCGAGGTCGTGCACCGCGCCGATGAAGATCGAGCCGAAGACGACCCATAGCAGCGCGGGCACCCAGCCCCAGATCACCCCGATGGCGGGGCCGACGATCGGGCCGGTGCCGGCGATGGAGGTGAAATGGTGGCCGAAGACGATGGCCCGCGAGGTGGGGACGTAATCCGCGCCGTCCTCGAATTCGCGGGACGGGCAGAGCCTGTCCGCGGTGAGCGCGAAGATACGGCGCGAAAGCCAGCGGCCGTAGGTGTGATATGCCGCGAGATACAGGAGGACGACGGCGACCGAGAGAACGAGGATTTCCATGGGTTTAGCGGGACGGAAGGCGTATCCGACCGGCTGCGTTACCTCAAGATGGAAGTTGGATCACGCGGATCGCCGTGTTTTGTCGCGATGCGTCGCCACGAACAGGCTCCAGCTTTCGTGGGCGAGGTCCTTTTCGATGATGCCGAAAAGCGGTCGCCAGCGCGGGGCGCAGGGCGGGTTGATGGGGTGCATGCGCGCTTCCTGCGGCAGTTTGTTGGCCTTGCGGGTGTTGCAGCGGACGCAGGAGGTCACGATATTGAGCCACGTGGTGCGACCGCCTTTGTCACGGGGGACGACGTGGTCGAGGTTCAACTGGTTTTCGGGAAATTCGCGCGCGCAATACTGGCAGGTGAAGTTGTCGCGGACGAAGACGTTGCGGCGGGTGAAGCGGACTTCCAGCCGGGGCATCTTGTCGTAAACGCCGAGCACCAGCACCCGCGGCACACGCATGGCCAGCCGCACGCTATGGACAAGTTCGGACTCCGGAGCGCCCGTCGAGTGGTCGATCCACGAGGCGAGGTCGTGGGTGGCGTAGCATTCGTCGCCATCGACCTGGACCACCTGGGCGTGGCCGAGGCAAAGCAGATGGAGCGCCCGACGGGCCGAACAGGTGTGGATCGGCTGCCAATTCCGGTTCAGCACAAGCACCGGCGTGTTCAGGATTGGAATCATATTCTGCTCCACATGATTGCGGTGGACCCTACCAAATCAGCCGCGCACCGCAATCGAAAGGTTTCGGAAGGATTTTTGCGAGGGGCAGGCTGCAACAATAATTTTCCTGGAAAATAAATAATGGTTCTGGAAAATAAATAATGGTTGACCGGCAAGCAGGCGGACGACCATCCGCGATATTTTCTGCGACTGCGAGTGGGGGCCAATTGAGCGCAGGCCCATTCGTGAGGATGGAGGGGGGCGTCGCTTGGCCCGGGGATCGCGGTCTCACGACCGCGCCTACGGTGTGCAGGCCCATTTGCGAGAATGGCAGGGTGGAGAACGGGGGCTTGCGCGGGCGGGGGGAAGTGATTAGGAAGTCCGAAACAAATCCGATTATGTCCGCCGAATACAATGAAGACAGCATCAAATCGCTCGACTGGCGCGAGCACATCCGGATGCGCCCCGGGATGTACATCGGGAAGCTCGGGGACGGCACGTCTCCCGAGGACGGGCTGTATATCCTGCTGAAGGAGGCGGTGGACAACTCGATCGACGAGCACATCATGGGGCACGGGAGGGAGGTGCGGATCGAGATCGACGGCGAGGGGCGGGTGGAGGTGCGGGATTTCGGCCGGGGCATTCCGCTGGGCAAGCTTTTCGACTGCGCGGCGCAGATCAACACGGGGGCGAAGTATGACAGCGAGGCGTTCAAGAAGTCGGTGGGGCTCAACGGGGTGGGGATCAAGGCGGTGAACGCGCTTTCGGATTTTTTCGAGATCCAGGCGTGGCGGGACGGGCGGACGAAGGCGCTGGAGTTTTCGAAGGGCGAGCTGGTCGAGGAAATGAAGCGCCCGCGGGCGGACGACGGGCCGGACGGGACGCGGCTGGCGTTCGAGATCGACCGTTCGATTTTCCCGGCGAAGGCGAAATACCGCGACGCGCATGTGGAGAAGATGTGCCGGTATTATTCCTATCTGAATCCGGCGCTGACTGTGGTTTTCAACGGCAGGAAATTCCGTTCGAAGGACGGGTTGCTGGACCTGCTGCGCGAGGAGATGGAGAGCGAGCCGCTGTATCCGCCGATCCATCTCAGCGGGGACGACATTGAAATCGCCTTCACCCACGGGGCCGGGAGCGGCGAGGAGTATTACACGTTCGTGAACGGGCAGAACACGTCGCAGGGCGGCACGCACCTGGCGGCGTTCCGCGAGACGCTGGTGCAGGTGATCCGCGGGTTTTTCAAAAAACAATACGACCCGGCGGACATCCGCGCGGGGATCGAGGCGGCGGTGTGCGTGCGGATCATCGAGCCGGTTTTCGAGTCGCAGACGAAGACGAAGCTGGGGTCCACGACAATCGCGCCGGAGGGCGAGTCGCTGCGGGCGTTCATCGGCAATTTCCTCAAGCAGGCGCTGGACAACCACCTGCACAGGCATCCGAAGACGGCCGAGGCGATCCAGAAGCGGATTCTGGCGGCGGAGCGCGAGCGCAAGGAGCTGAAAGGGGTGCGCAAGCTGGCGCGCGAGCGGGCGCGGCAGGCGAAGGTTCACAACAAAAAGCTGCGCGACTGCCGGATCCACTTCGATACGAAGCACAAGCGGCGTGAGGAATCGACGCTATTCATCACGGAGGGAGACTCGGCCTCCGGCTCGATCACGAAGTCGCGCGACGTGGAGACGCAGGCGGTATTCTCGCTGCGGGGCAAGCCGCTGAACAGTTATTCGCTGCCGCGCAAGATCGTGTATGAGAACGAGGAGTTCGCGCTGCTGCAGGCGGCGCTGAACATCGACGAGGGGATCGACGCGCTGCGCTACAACCGGGTGGTGATCGCAACGGACGCGGATGTGGACGGCATGCACATCCGGCTGCTGCTGCTCACGTTCTTCCTGCAGTTTTTCCCGGAGATGATCCGCGACGGCCACCTGCACATCCTGCAGACGCCGTTGTTCCGGGTGCGGAACAAGAAGGAGACGGTTTACTGCTACGATGATGAGGAGCGCTTGGCGGCGGTGGGCAAGCTCGGGAAAAACGCGGAGATCACGCGCTTCAAGGGGCTTGGGGAGATCTCGCCGGACGAGTTCAAGTTCATGATCGGTCCGGAGATGCGGCTCGATCCGGTTTCCTACGAGGAGGGCAAGGGGGTGCGGGAGCTGCTCGCGTTCTACATGGGCAAGAACACGCCGGACCGACAGCAATACATCATCGAGAATCTGCGCGATGATGTGGACAAGCAGGTGGCTTGAGGTGTGGGGGAGAACCGGAGCGGGACGCTCCGGGGACGGTCTGGTGCGGGACGCACCAGCCACGGTGCGAGCCGCTGGTCCGGGCGTTATCTGGATTGGGAGATGGCGGCGCGGATTTGGGTGATGGCCTGGGTGGCGGAGGGGTCGCCGGGGTTTGCCTGGAGGAAGGTTTCGAAGTTTTTGAGGGCTTCTTCAAGGCGGCCGGCATCGGCGAGGAGCATGCCTTGTTCGTAAAGTGCGAACATCAGGTCGGGATCGAGGGTGACGGCGCGGGTCAGGGATTCGAGGGCGGCGGATTTATCCCCGCCAGTGAGGCGGAGGACGCGACCGCGGGTGTAGTGTGCCCGGGCGTCGTCGGGCGCGCGGCGGATGGCCTCATCCGCGGCTTCCATGGCGGCGGTGGGGTCGCCGGATTCCAGCAGTGCGAGGGCGAGGCCGGTGTGGTTTTCGACGCGGCCGGGGTCGGCCTGGATGGCATCCCGGTAGCGGGCGGCGGCGGTGGCCGGGTCGCCGGCGGCCATGGCGGCGGCGGCGGCCATGGTGGCGCGGTCGCTTGCGGAGAGGTCGAGCCCGGCGAGTTTCGCTTCGGCGTTGCGCGCGTCTTCGGTGCGGCCGAGGGCATTGAGGATGAGGATGTAGAGCTGCCAGGATTCGGAGTCGCGCGCGTCTTCGACGAGTGCGTTCTCGACGTGCTGGAGGGCTGCTTCGGCATTGCCCGCCTGGAGCGCGTCGAGGGCGGCGTTGTAGTGTTCGATGAGAGCGTCGGACATGGGTGGTGTGTATGGGTGGATGTGGAGTTGCGTCGGAGGGATTATTGGCGGATGATGTGGAGGGATTCGAGGATGTTCTGGCGGATTTCCGGGTCGGACCACAGGCGGTGGCCGAGGAAGACCAGTGAAGCGGTGAAAAGCATGGTGAGGGTGAACGAAATGAGCCACCATGTTGGGGATCGGGCCTCCGGGGCGATGAAACGCACGTGCCAGCCGCGGCGGTCGACAATGCGGGTGGTGAACATCATGTTGTTTTGGCGGAGCGTGCGCACGAGTTCGTCGGCGGCCTTGGAGCTGCGGGTGATGTAGCGGTGGCGGAACTGGCGGCCGGGTTTCGCGGCGGGCGTGGATTCGCGCACACCGGCGGGCGGGCGATCGACCGGGCGCATGGTGTGGATGTGCGTTTCATGGACGAATTTTTCCCGCAGCCAGCGATCGAATCTCGTGAGTTGCATGGCGTGGGCGCGGGTGTGTGGTTCAGATGCCGCTTTCCATCATCTTCGGTCCCATCAGGAAGATCGGCAGGAAGGTGCCGATGAAGACGGCGGCGATGAGCAGGACGGCGATGAGCATGACGATGAAATTCACCACGGCGGCGAAGTTCGCCATGTGGTTGTTCGCATCCTCCTCATACATTTCGGCGAGCATTTCGAGCTGGACGTCGAGCGAGGCGGATTTCTCACCGATGGAGAGCATGTGGGTGACCTGGGGATCGACCGAGGTGTATTTGGCGAAGGCGGTGGAGAGGGGCACGCCGGAGTGTTCGTATTTGTCGGCGGCCTCGCGGAGTTCGGCGTGGAACGGGGTGTTTTTGACGCTGTTGGCGGAGACGCGGATGGATTTGGCGAGGTTGATGCCGTTGGAATGGAGGAGTTTGATGGTGGAGATGAAGGTCATCTGGCGCAGGCTCATGATGAGCAGGCGGAACAACCGCCACCTTGCCATGCCGAAGCCGAGGATGAACATGCGGACCTGCGGGGACCTCCAGATGACGATGGCGATGGCGATGACGGCCAGCACGAAGATCCACCAGGTGTTCTGGGTGAAGTGGCTGACCTTGAACGAGAGCGCGGTGAGGCCGTCGGGTTCGGCTCCGACGCCGGTGAGCATTTCCTCGACCTGCGGGACGATTTTCACCTGTGAAACGATGAATGCCCCGATGAGGACGGAGATGATGGCGGATGGGAGCAGTGTGGCCTTGCGGATGGCCTTTTGGAAGTGGAGTTCGCTGGTGAGGCGCTCGGCGAGCGAGCGGAACGCCTCGTGGAGCTGGCCGGCGTCCGAGCCGGCCTGGATCAGGCCGACGATGGTGTCGCTGAACCGGTTGGTGCGGCGGAACGCCTCGTGGATGCTGATGCCGCGGTTGATGTCCTCGCGGACGGCGGTGAGTGCATCGACCATGGATTTGTTAGGCAGGCCATGGGAGTAGTATTTGAGGGCGTCGGCGGTGTTGATTTGCGCGCGGAGCATGGAGCCGACGCCGCGGAAGAGGTGGACGAGTTCCTTTTTTTTGAACGGTTTGGCCTTGCCGGGTTTGTTCAGATTGGCGAGGGCGCCTGCCATGCGTTGCTGGCGGGGGCTTGCGGTCTGCCGGTCGGCCGCGGGTGTGTTTCGG
>SLAV01000358.1 GCA_007126655.1 Haloferula sp.
AGGCGGACATCCAGGATCTTGGCAATGCTTTCTGGAACACACCGGACATTCAGCAAACTTGGGCCATGTCGGACATATTCGGCGAAGATTTCGCGTCCGGTGCCTTCCAGACCGTGGAAACCAATATCGACGTCTCCACATTCGGTTCCTTTGAGATCAACGGCTCCACCCTCACCTGGACCGCTGTTCCTGAGCCCACCACCGCGCTCGTGGGGCTTCTGCTCGGTCTTGGCATGTTACGCCGCCGCCGCGGTTGAATCCCAGCTGGGGGGATACGCCGGTAACCGATTGCACTCTTGGGAACAGTTCGGCCGGCGGCTTGGTGCGATCCTCCTTGAGGCGCAACTTTGAGATCACGGTCCGGTTCCAGTGCATCATCGAGCGGGTGATTTCCGGTTCGTCGTGATGGTCTTCGCCGATCTTCTGATAAAGGCCGGGGTTCTGACGGACTTGGTCGGGGACACGTTCATCCGTCACGACGACTTTGAGGTTCTTCGGAAACAGGTCGGCTTTTTTCGAGCGCGTCCTTGGGGATTTTGATTTGGTGGTTATTGCAGGACGTACGCCGGTCTGAGGGGCGGCTGCGGTCATTCCCTCAGGTACCACCCTGAGCCGCGATCCACGAAGATCGACGCCGCCGAAGCGGCAGGCCAACTCGTAGAGGCTTTGAGCAACACGCAAGGCCTGGTCAAAACCCGGAATTTCTAACTTTCACCTTGACGATACGACGCGGATTTGAAGCATAAGCACATCATCGGTGGAATGCATGGCTTTACTCATGCCCGTGAATTCCACCGTGATCCCTACAAATCCCTAATCCCTACAAATTCCAACTTATCCCGACACATGAAAACCAGGCGCAACCCCCTCATTATCCTGTTAGATATTTCGCTGCTTGCAGCCGTCTTCACCACCGCGAATGCTTCTGGGGGTGATTCCGGCTCCGGGGGTGACGTTTTTTTCGACGGCACGTTCTGTGACGATGGCAGCAGCACTGTGGGAGCGACCACCGACGAATGCACCCATGGAACCGGCGACGTCGGGGGCTGCACACAGACTTCGGGCAGCACGCTGAATGACGAAGCGGGTTCGGTATTCGAGTGGAAGCTCGGATCGAGCAAAGATGGGGCGGGCGGAGCAGCTGGCACCGGTTTATCGGGTGTTGAGGCCTCCCGCAACATCGATGGCGGCACGTGGGACGTCATTTTCCGAGTCGTCCAAGGTGATGCCGAGACGGACATCGAGGATCTCGGCGATGCTTTCTGGGACACACCGGACATTGAGCAAACCTGGGTCATGTCGGGCATCTCCGGTGAAGATCCCGAGTCCGGCATCCTCCAGGGCGTGGAAACGAACATCGGCGTCTCCACATTCGGTTCCGCCCACATCAACGGCTCCCCCGCCACTTGGACCGCCGCCATCCCCGTGCCGATTACCGTGCTGGTGGCGACCCTGCTCGGTCTCGGTATGTTGCGCAGCGGCCGCGCATGAACCAAAACGGGACAATGAACCGCAGATGAACGCAGATAAAAGTTAATTTTTGGATGCTTATGGCATTTCATTTTCGTTCCATGGGGGGCGGAACGAATTTGGCATTCCGTAGGGGATGCGCTTATTTCGTCGGCAGGTGTCGGTTTACGGTGTGGCGAGGCGCGCGAGTTTTCAGCCGATGGGGGTTTGCATCGTGAGGAGTTTGCGGTGGATGCCGCCGAAGCCGCCGTTGGAGAGCACGGCGACGACGTCGCCGGGGCGCGCGTCGCGGGCGACGTTGGCGACGATGGCGTCGGGATCTTCGAGATGCCATGCGGTGGTTCCGAGTTTCGCGATGTCGGCGGAGAGGCGGGCGGGATCGAGGCGGTCGTCAGTGGGGATTTTGTGGGGATCGGGGATGCCGGCGACGACGGCGAAATCGGCCAGGGCGAGGGCTTCGGCGAGCGGTTCCTGGAAGATCGCGCGGCGGGTGGTGTTCGAGCGCGGCTCGAAGAGCACCCAGAGGCGCGCGCCGGGGTGGGCCTGGCGGAGCGACTGCACGGCGAGGCGGATGGCGGTGGGGTGGTGCGCGAAGTCGTCGATCACCTTGATGCCGTTGACCTCGCCCTTGAGTTCCTGGCGGCGGGCGACGCCCTCGAAGGTGGCGAGGGCGGCGCGGATTGCCGGATCGTCCGCGCCGGCGAAGCGGGCGGCGCAGATCGCCATGGCGGCGTTGCGGATGTTGCACTCGCCGGCCATGGGGACGGCGAACGGCGCTCCATCGAGCGTGAATTCGCCGCCATCGGCGCGGAGCGTGGTGGTGCGGATGCGGATGGCGCAGTTTTCGCCGAATCCGACGGTGGTGACGGGGGCGGGTGCGTCGAGGGCGGCTTCGATGCAGTTCGGGTCGTCGCCATTGATGAAGGCCAGGCCGGCGCGGGGGACGATATTGAGGAGGCGGCGGAAGCCGAGGAGGATCTCATCGAGCGAGCCGTAGATGTCGGCGTGGTCGAACTCGATGTTGTTGATGACGACGCACTCGGGCAGGTAGTGGAGGAATTTCGGGCGTTTGTCGAAGAAGGCGGTGTCGTATTCGTCGCCCTCGAGGACGTTGAGGCCGGATTCCGTGAATGCGGCGCCGCAGCCGAGGTTTTTCGGCAGGCCGCCGATGAGGAAGCCGGGGTCGAGGCCCGCGCTCGAGAGGATCCACGCGAGCATCGAGGCGGTGGTGGTCTTGCCGTGGGTGCCGGTGACGACGAGGTTGCGTTTGCCGCGGAGGAAGTGCTCCTTGAGGACCTCCGGCAGCGACTGGTAGAGCAGGCGGCGGTCGAGCACGGCCTCGGCCTCGGGATTGCCGCGGGAGATGGCGTTGCCGATGACGACGGTGTCGGCGGAGGCGGGGATGTTGGATTCGTGGAAGCCCCCGGCGATGTCGATGCCCTCGGCGGCGAGAAAGTCGGACATGGGCGGGTAGATGCCATTGTCGGAGCCGGTGACGGTAAAGCCGCGGCGTTTCATGGCGGCGGCGACGGCCCCCATGGCGGTGCCGCAGATGCCGGTGAAGTGGATGTGTTTCTTGGGGGTCATTCGGGCCGGCGGCAGCGTGTCAGCGGCCGGACGGGGTGGCAAGTTCGGGGTTCGGCGCGGTCCAGATCGGCGAGGGGCGGGATTTCCGCAATCGCGGGTTTGCGTCTTGTCAATCCATGGGCTGATGGCATGGTTTGATCAGATGAAGAGAGCACGAGGAGATAGCGGAATCCGCATGGCGCACGGTCCGCCCCGGCGAGGGACGACGGGGCGGGTGTTCACGCGCTGCCGCCGGCGACTGTGTATGGCCGGTGTCGTATCCGTTTCATCGGCTCTTGCCCTCACCGGCCAAGCGAGGCCTGAAAGCGGTTCGCCCGGTATCGGCGAGGTCCGCGAGCCTCACTTGCAAATCGAGCCCCCCACTGGTTCCGGAGATTCAGACGCTCCGGCCTCGATCGTCGCTTCGGCGAACGGATCGGCCGCTGTCGTGAACCTTCTCGCCGGCGAATCGCACACCTTTCTCGTCCGGGTTTCGAATCCGGCCGGGCCGCCGCCGGACTCCGGGCAAATCGCGTGTTTTGTCGATGGCCGCGAGTCGGACGCAACCGTGACCGACCTGGGGAGCGGATCGTTCGCGGTGGAGTGGGTCGCCTCGGCGCATCCGGATTACCCGGAGGTTTCCATGCGCCATGTTGACGTGCGATTCACCGATTCCGAAGGGAATACGACGCTGCACAGCCTGGCCCGCGTGGACGTCGCGGAATGGGAGGGCATGCTGGCGGGTTTCCAGGTCGGGCTGCGCAACCAATCGGCCGGCATCACCCAGGTGCGACCGCACCATGGCGGCGCGCCCGGTGAATTCGCGTGGCTCCATACCTCGCAACTCGGCCATGCGATTTCCTATCGCGGGCCGCGCGAGGTGGAATTCACGTCCAACGACGGCAGGCGGGCCTCGCACCGGATTCCCGACGGAGCGCGGTATCCGCTCGCGTTCATCTCGACGCCGGCGGATGGTCCGCTTTCGATTCGGAAAATCGTGGACGTGTACGATCCGGTCGCATACCCGCATTCGGTGTTCTGGATCGACAACCAGTTCCCCGAGACTCGGGATTTCGTTTCCTACATCCGTGCGTCATTCGAGCGCGGAGGCGATGCGATCGCAAATCCCGGAGAAACCGTCTCCGTGCCGATGCCCGAGGTCGGCGAGGACGGGCGGCGGAGTTCGCCGTTCTCCTATCACCGGAATACCCGGGACGGCGAGGTTCCCATTGGCAGCTCGACGTTTGCGCTGCGCCCGAGCGCCTCGAACTCGCGGATGATGGATCTTGTGAATTTCGCTTACGACCGGAACGGGAACCCGCGTTATTCCGGGCAGTTGCTCCCGCTGCCGGTTCAAGCGCGGATCGTCCCCTCCGCGGCGGGTTGCCCGGATTGGCCGGGCCTGCCACTGCCGGGCGCCGGCAAGCCCGGCTGGCAGGGCGAGCCGGGTGTGCTGCCGATTTGTCCGGAGCGGGACCACCGGATCCGGATTCAACTGGGTCCGGACGCGGACGCCGTTTCCGCCGGGGCGGCGCTGTGGCTGAGGCGCGCGTCGGGAGAGACGCGCGATCCCCAGCCCGGATTCACCGTGATCCGGCGCGCCCATTCCGGCGAGCTGGTTCCGATGCGCATCCCGTATGACGGCAGGCTCGAATTCGAATCCGGCGGCGAGATCCACTGGGAAATGACCCACCCGCGCGGTCTCACGCTGTTCGTCAGGCGGGAGGCGTCGGCGGACGAGGCCCACAAGCTCGAACTGCGCCTGCTCCGCAAACGGGAATGGCACGCTCCCGCAACGCGCTTGCTCACCTCCCTGACGCTGCTGCCGACCGCCCTCGGGATCGATCCGGACAACAGCGCGGGATTCGACGTCCCGCAGGGTGCGCCCGATCAACACGAACTTCGCGAGTGGCCGCTCCACAAACCGCTGGACCCGGCGGCGCCGGGGAAAATTCTGCGGGTCGATGCGGGGGATGGGGATATCGGCGGGGTGCCCGGTTTCGCGGCGGGTCTCGATCATTTTGGAGACGATGAGCCACGCGATCCGGAAAACGGCGCCGACCGCGCAAAGTCCGCGCGCCTCGTTCCGGTCACCTTGACGATGCCGGTCTCCGGCGGCGGCCATGAAAACATGCGGATCCGTTTCCAATACGACGCCTCCGACCCGGCGGGTGTCGTGAAATCCGGAGATGCGGGCGAAGCCCGGTATGAAGCTGCGCCGGGCGTGCTTCGGCTCTGGAAGCTCGGTCCGGAAGAGGGTGAATCCGGAGACGGGGGAAATGTTGGGCCTCTCCGGCGGGTCGCCTCGATACAGGACGGGGGCGACTTCATCCCGGCGGGCACCGGCATTCCGGCGGAAGTTCTTGGATTCGGTCCGGAGCACGACGAGGTCGTCTTCCACGTCGAACCCATCCGTCCGGGTGCGGCTGTCCGCGACCAACGCATCGTGGTGGAGGCGAATTTCAACGTGGTCGGCAACCCGGACGCGTATCTGCCGGTCGGGGCATACGAATTCACTTCGATCGACATCGGTGAAAAGGCCGGTGAGGATTGAATCGCGACGGTTTCGCCATTTCCGCGATGTCCGGAGCATCATCCGCCGATGGGCGGCGGTTCACGAGGGGGCGGACTTTTTTAGCGGTGGTAGAAGGAGCCGGAGGCACCTCCTACTTGGAACCCGAGGCTCCAGTTAGTGCGCCCGTCGAGACCCACAAACCCCGCCGGTTGGGAGACCCGGCACAACTGAAACCATGAAAACAGATGATGACCGAAGCGCAACTGCGTCGCCGCAAGGCGGGTTGGAAAGCAGCGTTGTTGGGAACACGGACCGGTCCAGCTCTCCCACTGTCCATCTTGCAGATTGTTCGTCCGTGGTAATCGTACCGTGGCCAATCCCTCTTCCGATACGAGCCTGAAAAATTGTCCGCCCTCCAAACATACCACCTCATCGCCCAGCGGGCAGCCATGGGCTCACAGGAAAGCTTCCTCAAGGCCATGGCAATGGTTCCCGCCGGAGAGATTGTCGATGGCGACGAGATTCCAAAAAGCGATCAGCGGAAGTGATGAGATCGCTTCGCTTCAAGACCCAGGAAAGTATCCGATGAAAAGCGCGTGATCGTAGCTGGGACTTGCAGTCCCAGTCCGTCGTGGGGACATCCTGTCCCCACATCCACGCAACCCCCATCGCCTCTTGTGTCTCGCCGTCCTGCGTCTTCAACGAAATAGGAGCCACCTCACCCATGAGGTGGCCCTCCAAGGAAAAGCCCCTGAAAAAGCCACCCTGCATTCTAAACTCAAAACTCTGAACTCAAAAAACTCCCCCGCCCGGGGCTTTCGAGACCGCCTCCGGCGGCCCTACTCACGCCAGGCGGGGGCGGGGTTTCCTGGTTTGTCGCGCGTGAATTTCCGCACCAACAACGGAAGAATTCCAGCAACCCGATCACAAGCGCTCCATTTCTTCCTGCGTCAATAACCGCAACGCACCATCCTTCGGCAAAAGACGCGAAAGGGGTGAGGGTTGCGCGTGAAATCGCCGTCAGAAACCACGCCGAGTATGGTGCCGGGGAGCCTTAATTGCTATGACAGTTCTATCCGAAACTGGGGGCCGAGTAGGATGGATTCTGAATACCGAATGGGCATGCAATTGCATCATGGTTCACGATGCTTGAAAGACTTTCGCCTGGTGCCAACCGAGGTAGGGAAGGTGCTGGTGGCTGATCCAGCGGAGGATTGGTGGTTTGGCCTCCGTGAGGCCGAGGAGCATGCGGTGGAAGTTGTCGAGGCGGGGGGATGGGACCAGTTCGCCGGTGTCGTCGAAGGTGATGAGGCCGGCGTCGAAGAGGGCATCGAGCTGGGCGGAGAGGAGGAAGCCGTTGAAGACGTCGAGGCGCTCGGCGTCGCTGACACATGCGGCCCAGGGTTTGGCGTGGCTGGCGCGGAGGAGTTCGGGGAGGTGAATGCCGGTGACGGCGCAGGCACCGCCCCAGTAGTCCATGAGTGCCTTGCGGAAAAGGTTCTGGCCGACCCGTTG
>SLAV01000293.1 GCA_007126655.1 Haloferula sp.
CCGCGCGCGGAATCAGACCACGGGGAATGATCGACCGGATGCTTGGTGATGAACACATGCTCGTCCAAATGGCCGTCGCCGACGGGGCCAATGACGGCAACTACATCCGTGCCATGGAGATTCTGCACGACATCGAAGCCGCAAGCCCGAAAGCCAAGGAAGAAGGCCCGTTACAGCGCCTGGCTCTGGCCATCGCCCTGGAGCACGCCACCCCGGTCGCCCAGCGCAACGCCGTGGCTGACACCGATGCGCCCGACACCGTCGATCCGGTCGGCCGCTACCTTCAATTCGAGGAAGCCTACCTCGCCGACGAACTCGACCCCGGATTCGCCACTCTCACCGTCTGGGACATGCGCATGGTCGTCGATGGCGAGGAGCCGGACGAAATATCACGCTGGGGCCGAGAAATGCTCCGCAGCTACCGTCCGGACCACATCACCACATCCAACCAAGGCTGGCGCTATGTCGCCCTCGTGCGCTCCGACATCCCGTATGGATCGTCCCACGTGAAATACGACAGGGATGATCTCCATTTCTTCCAAAACATCCTCATGAACGGTGGCATCTGCGGCCGCCGCGCCTTCATCGGCAGATTCCTCCTGCGCTCCCACGGCATGCCGACCATCGCCCGCCCGCAGACCGGTCACGCCTCGCTGGCGCGTTGGACGCCAGACGGATGGGTCATCAACCTCGGCGGCGGTTGGGGCCACGGTTGGACGCGCACCGCATACCGCGACGACCGCGACTTTCTCGCCACCACCCAGGCCCGCGCGCTTGGCGACCATTTCCTCCAGGTCAAGCGCGCCCGCTGGATCGGCGAAGTGATGGGCGAAAACCGCGTTTGGGGCCACTACGACCGCGTGGAACCGGAATTCTGGCACAGCCTCGCACTCAACATCCAGCGCCATCTCATCGAGGCGGCGGACGCCCAAACGCTCGGCCCGCTGGGAGAAGACATCGCAGAGGCCACCGAAACCCGCGAACACATCGAAATTCCCGATGTTCATATCTCTGACCGGGATCGCCGCATCCGCGTCGAGGACGGCCTCATCCGCATCCCCGCCGCCGCCACCAGCCGGCCGACCGGCAGCGGCAACGGCATCCAGTTCATGGACAGCTTCCTCGGCGGCACCCAGCTCCACTACGGCCGCGCCGCCAACAACCCGTCCTTCGAATACGCCGTCCAATCCCGCAACAGAGGGAAATATGCGCTCTTCGCGCGGGTCGCCACGGCGAGCTGGCGGCAGAGCTTCGAAGTCACCGTCAACGGCGACACCACCGTGCGAATGCCGCTGCCGCACACCGTCGGCCTGTGGCAGGCCACCGAGCCGGTCGAAATCGACCTGAACAACGGCCGCAACGTCCTCGAATTCAAACGCGACTACGAAGGCAGGGGAGCGGGCATTTCCATCAGTGAGTTCGTCCTCGTACCATGGGAAATGCGCGACAACGTGGAGCTTTGGCAGGATGATTCCAGCGCCGGGGAACCCACGATCCCAGCGGGACTCCGCAGGGCGCTCGGCACCTCGCTCCTTCGGGATCTCGTCAACATCAATGCCAACGGCGGCTTCAAATCCCTGCCGCTCGACCTCAGCATCAGCCGGTCGCGGGTTCACCTCGTGGATGCCAGCGGCAGCAGCGTCCTCGCATTCCAAGCGCCGGATGGCGGGCAGATCGCCCGCGTTGCCCTGGATGATCTCAAGGACGAGGATCATGTCCTCCTGTCCCGCTTCGTTGCCCGGCACCGCCCCGATGATCCGGATGCGAACGCCCGCGCGGCGTCCTACCTGGAGGCGCTCGGCCAGTCGGCTGTGGCGGAAACCTACCGCGAGAAGGCAGGCCCGGAAGCGGTCGAGCGGTTCGCCGCTTTGGAAGCGGGTTCCTGAAACTGAACGCGCGTACGGTTCACCCCACGTCCTGATACAGCCCCGCGAGCGGGACGCGGATTCCCGCTTCCGGGAGGTGCAGGACGGAGTCCGTCCCGGACAGGGACTCGCGCCTGAAAGTCGCTCCATCGCGGCAGTGCAGTGTGAGGAACGGCGATTCGGTTTCGGCGAGAATATACGTTCGCAGAGTCTGAATCGCCCTCACGCGAGCGTCTCGATGCGGAAGACGACCGGTGTGCTGTTGATGCAGTCGAGCGCCTCGATCTCGGCGAGGGCACCCTGGAGCCTGCCGAAAGGGCAGGTGTGGAGAAGGAAGACCATGTCCACGAAATCGGCGTCGGGATCGTCCGGGTTCACGGGGGAGTGGGTGCCGGAGATGCCGATGCCGCGCTCGGCCAGGATGCGGGCGACGTCGGCGATCACGCCCGGGCGGTCGGTGACGTCGAAGCGGACGTAATACGACGTCGCGGTGTCTTCCACGGGAATGAGCGCGCCGGTCTCGCGGTAAGGCAGGAAGCCGCGGTGGCTCTCGACGTGGCGCGCGCCGCGCGCGGCCTCGACCAGGTCTGCGACGACTGAGGAGGCGGTGGGATCCTGCCCCGCGCCGCGCCCGTAGAAGAGCGATTCGCCGGCGGCGTCGCTGTTCACCGCCACGGCGTTGAAGACGCCGTGGACGGAGGCGAGGATGTGGCTGTTCGGGATGAATGATGGCTGCACGCGCAGCTCGACGCCGCCCTCGGCGTGCTCCCGGATTACGGCAAGCAACTTCACGGCGTAGCCCAGGCGCGTGGCGAAGGCGATGTCCATCGGGCGCACCTGCTCGATCCCGCTAACGTGGACCGCCCCGGGATCGATGGGGAATCCATAGGCCAGGGTGGCCAGCAGGATCGCCTTGTGGGCGGCGTCCCAGCCGTTGACGTCGAGCGTGGGATCAGCCTCCGCATAGCCCAGCGACCGGGCCTCCGCCAGCGCCTCACCAAAGGTGAGACCGGCGTCGGTCATGCGCCCGAGGATGTGGTTCGAGGTGCCGTTGATGATGCCGAAGAACGACTGGATGTGGTTGCCTACGAAAGAATCCATCACCGTGCGGATGATCGGGATGCCACCGGCCACGGCGGCCTCGAAGTGGATCGGCACGCCGGTTTCCCGCGAGAGGGCGAAAAGCTCGATGCCGCGCTCGGCGAGCAGCGCCTTGTTGCCGGTGACGACGGGTTTCCCGGCCTGCAGCGCGGCTTCCGCGATGTCGAAGGCGGTGGTGGTCCCGCCGATGAGTTCGACGACGATTTCCACCTTCGGGTCATCGACCAGCTGCCTCCAATTGGTGGTGAGCAGCCCGGGATCGGCGTCAAGCGTGGTGGCGCGCGATTTGTTCGGATCGCGCACAAGGATGCGCTCCACTTCCAGCGACACCCCGCCGCCGGTGCGGCTGGTGATGAGCGCGCCGTTGCGGTGCAGGGTGTTCCAGACGCCGGAGCCGACGGTTCCGAAGCCTGCCAGGCCGATGCCAAGGGTGGGGTGCTGGGTCATGCCGAAAAGTTTGCCGCGCCGGCATGATCCATCCAAGGCGGAAGTGCGAGGCAGCCCGCTTCATGCCCCGCATTTCCCCGACCGGCGCCGCGACGGACCGGCATGGCCACGGCGGGATGGTGCGGAAGGCGAATGTTACCGAATTGTAACGCGAAACCCTTTCCGATCCATCACGATGCCTGAAATGGTCTTTCCGCCGTCCGCGCGTGGCGGCGCAATCCCATCATCCACCTAACATGAAAACAAACATCCTCTTCACCACTTGTGCCCTCGCCTGCGCCGGCACCGCGTTTTCCGCACACGTCTTCGACGATTACACGCCGTTCACGGAAAACTTCAACGATTACCGGGGCACCTCCACCACGGTTCCGACCCACTTCTTTGTCGCTTGGGACGAACCCCGCACATCCGAACCGTTCCAGGGCGTGAACACCGGCGCGTTCACCGCATACACCGCGGACGGCGTCGATCATTCGTTCGGAATCCGCGAGCGCGATCCCGTGGATCTCCGCGACGCGCGGCTCTTCTTCGGCTTCACCAACAACACCGGCGCGCCTGTCACCGGCTTCAACATTTCCTACGACGTCGAAGCCTGGTTCGTCGGCGACCGCCTCAACCGAATCCGCCTGAAGTATGACAACCTTCTCGATTCGCCCGACCGCGACACATTCGAGACCGACATTTTCTCGACTCCGAACCCCGCCCCGGCGGGAACGCCCGCCGGAACCGATCTCGACGGATCGCTGGCCGAGAACCGCACCACGGTGACCGGATTCGTCGATCTGGCCGCGCTCGACGACGGAACCGGAAACTTCTTCGGCCCGCTCGCCGACGGAGAAACCGCCTGGTTCCGCTGGCAGTTCTCGAACCTCGAAGAAGGGGAGAGCGGCAGCGACCGCGCGGGCCTCGGAATCAACAACGTGTCGATCACGCCCGTGCCCGAGCCGTCCGCCGCGCTGCTCGGAGCGCTCGGCGCGCTCGCCCTGCTCCGCCGCCGCCGCTGAAAAGGCGACTCCGTTTCGAAACCACCACCGCATCCCGGCGGGCGGCCGCATCAGGCCGCCCGT
The DNA here is from genome assembly GCA_007126655.1 of Haloferula sp. Taxonomy (GTDB): domain Bacteria; phylum Verrucomicrobiota; class Verrucomicrobiia; order Verrucomicrobiales; family Akkermansiaceae; genus Luteolibacter. The sequence continues at coordinate 4,481 of SLAV01000293.1, forward strand.
TTACCGTGGGGCGTGTCGTTGTCCGTGACAATTCCGACCGGGGCCTTCCGCCGGAATGTCACGCAATTGTAACAACCGGAGGCTTTCGGAATCACAACACGTTTTTACATCCTCAAGGCGTGCGGCACACGACGCGCCCGGACTCGAATCCCATTGCCGATTTGATATGAAAACCACATCCTGCTCACTTCGGACCCGGGGTTTCACCCTGGTGGAAATGCTTGTCGTCACCCTGATCATCGCCGTGCTGGCGGGCATCGCCTCGGTGGCTTACGCGAACATCCGCGCGCGGGCGCACTCGGTTGTCTCCGCCAACAACATGCGGCAGTGGGGCCAGGCCCTGGTCCTTTACGCCAGTGACCACAACGGCGCGATCCCGTTCGAGGGCGACCGCGACCGCGTGACCTGGGCGGCGATCGCCGCCGGAGCCAACGAGCGCGCGTGGTTCAACGTGCTTCCGCCCTACGTCGGGGAGAAGGGGATGGCCGATTTCACCGCGAACGACCGCGACAGCCACGCCAATGGGTGGGGGATCCACTACTGCCCGCTGGTCGAGTGGCGGGATTCCCGCAGGCCCGCCTTCTCATACATGATGAACTCGCAGATCTACAATCCGAACGGACCGAGCGACGACCCGGACAGGCCGGTGCGGATGCCCCAGATTCTGGAGCCGACCCAGACCGTCATGTTCGCGGACCTCAACCAGAGTTACAACGACCGTCCGCGCGGACGAGGACGCCATGTGGACGAGCGCCAGCCCGGCGGCATGACGAACCTGGTTTTCTTCGACGGCAGCATGCGCGCATACGAAGCCGCATATCTGCGGCCCGACACATACAGCGGCGGCGGGCGATTTTACACCGACAACAACCGGCCCAATCTCATCTGGAACCCGTGGACTCACCCGCGGACCTCCGGCAATTAATGACATCGGCCTCCTCAGGTCATCCCATTCCGACACAACGAGTCGTCATGAAACCCAATCCACAATCCAGACCACTTATCACATTGGCGGCCGCCGCGGCAATCAGCGCGATCCCCGCTGCCCCGGCGGAGGAACCCGCGTTCACCTTCCAATCGTTCGGCGAGCCGCTCGGGGAGAATTTCAACACGTTCCGGGGAACAGAAGCCACGCTTCCGGCCGACATATCCGTCGGGTGGGACGAGAGCCGGACGATGGAGCCGTTACAGGGTGTGAACACCGGGGCCTTCACCGCATATACGGCGGACGGGGAGGAGCATTCCTTCGGCATCCGCGAGCGGAATCCGGTCGATCTCCGCGACGCGCGGGTTTTCCTGCCGGTGAAAAACGAGACCGGGCAGCCGATCCGTTATTTCGAAGTGAGTTACGACGTCGAGGCCTGGTTCATCGGCGACCGCCGCAACCGCATCCGGATGAAGTTCGACCGGTTCCTCACGCCCGCCGAGGCGGGCGGGCGGTCAACCTTCGAGGAGGACGTGTTCTCCACGGACAATCCTTCGGAGGAAACCACGCCGGAAACGGATGTGGACGGCTCGCTTCCGCAAAACCGGGCGACCGTCACCGGAATTCTGGATCTCGAGAACTATTCGGACGGGGCCGGAGGCATCATGGGATCCATCGGGCCGGGTGAAACCGCATGGTTCCGCTGGCAGTTCTCCAACACCACGGGGGACGGCGGGAGCCTGCGCTCGGGACTCGCGATCAACAATCTCGTGATTACCCCGCTGGAGAGTTTCACGGAACTCGAATGGAAACCGGGCGACGGCGGCGACGGCACCTGGGAATCGGCGGGCGGCACGAACTGGAATGGTGGCGAGTGGCTCCAGGGAGCCGCGGCGGTGTTCGATGGCCCGGCGGGCGACGTGACACTCGATGGCGGAATCGAGGCGTTCTCCCTGTCCATGCGCAGCGACTACAGCTTCGAGGCATCTCCCGGGGCGACCTTGTTCTCCACCACCGGTATCGGCGTGGAAAGCGGCGTCACCGCGGCGCTCAACGCACCGATCCGCGGCGACGGGCAGTTGCGCAAGACCGGCCCCGGCACGCTTCTCGTCGGGGCATCCCAGGACCATGTCGGCAACACCCTCGTCGCAGGGGGCGCCCTGCGGACCACCGGCGAAAACGTGCTCAGCCCCGATGCGACGCTCGTTCTCAGCCCCGGAGCCACGCTCGATCTCGACGGGACCACCCAGGTGACCGGCGCGCTGGTCGGCGAGCGCGGCGGCCTGGTCAATCTCGGTGACGGCGGCACGCTAGTGATCGACACCACCCCGGGCGGCGGTGCCTACCGCGCCGACCTCGAAGGCGCGGGCAACGTGATCAAGCGCGGCCCCGGAGCACAGCGGTTCCGCAGCGAGAACAAGACATACTCAGGCTTCACCCGCATCGAGGAAGGCGTGCTCGAGGTCACCGGCAACGGCGAGATGACGCACACCGAGTTCATCGACGTGATGCCGGATGGCGAGTTGTTCCTCGTGGGCGACTCATCCAGCGGCCCGCCCAGCGGGTTCGGCGGTCCCGTCCAGCTCCGCGGCGGCAGGCTCGCAATGCAGAATATC
>SLAV01000068.1 GCA_007126655.1 Haloferula sp.
ATCGCCCCGCCCACCGGCGCGGTGTCGGTGAAGCCGGCGACGGTGAACCGGCTGCCGGGGCGCAGGCCGAGGCCCTGGTCGAGCAGGAAGCGCTCGCCGGACGGGCGCAGGAGCACGACCTCGGCGTCATCCGCATCGCGGAGATGGACGCCGGATTGAAGCGGGGACTCCGGGATCGTGATGACCCAGGTATCGAAAGGGCGGAAGGCGGCTGCGAAGTCCGCCACGGCGGCGGCGTATGCGGCTCGGGCCGCGGCCAGGGCGGCGCTTGAAACGGCGCCGGCGTAGCCATCGGGAGCGGAACCTCCGCGGAGCATGGTGCGCAGGGCGTCCATGGGAAGTGGCATGCCGGGGTTGCCGGCGGACTGCGCGGAGTGCCTCTGATAGATCGAGGTGGCTGCGGCGCTCATGTCGGCCGCGGCGTCTTCCGCGAGGGCGAGGGCGAGGCGTTTGTCGAAGCCGCCATTGCGCAGCAGCCGTCTGTCGGCGCTGTCGGCTGATTCCAGCGCGGCGTCGGCGTCGCGACCGGGGAAAAAGGTGAAGCGGTCGAGTGGGGGGGCGGGATTGTCGCCGGGCCTGACGTGGGCCAGTGCGGCGTGGGCAATGTGTTCGAGCAGCACGGAAACGGCGGAGTCGGTTGGCTCGAGCAGGGTGAGGTCGGTGGCGGGCGCGTGGTTTGCGGCGGCATCGATGGCGGCGGCGATCCAGCCTTGGGCCGCTTGTTCGAGGGTCATGCTGGAGGTGGGTGTGAAGTCCGGCTCGAAGGCGGGCGGTGGGTCGGACGGGATGTGGGCGATGATTTCGCGCCCGCTGCGCGCTCCGGTATTGGCGGTGTTGAAATAGACCGGGGTGGAGACGGCGATGAGTTCGCGGAATGGCGGGGCATCCCTGGCTTCAAGCAATGCCCCGTAGGTTGTGCCATCGGGCAGGATCGGATCGTCGTGGTCGATGACCTGGGCGCGTGCGAGGAGGGTGCCGTCGTTGCGGCGCGCGGTGATGTCCTGCCGGGTGGCGATCTCGCGGTCGGCGTGGTCGATGGCGGAGGCGACGAGGCTGAGGCCGCCGCCAATGGCGATGCCGAGCGATTGGGCCGGGCGGTCGGTGGGGTCGGCGGGGTTGGTGCCCTGAAGGATTTCATCGAGGTCGGAGAAGCCGTTGCCGTTGGAATCCGCGCCGCCGAACGGGTCGAGGCCGAAGTAGGCTCCGACGTAATCGGGGACGAGGTCGCCGTTGGAATCGAGATTGGCGATGTCTTCGGGGGGCAGGGTGTATTCGCGGGTGACGATGGGGCCGCGCTCGCCGGTGTCGAGATCCTCAAGGGTGAACTGGAGCGTGGTCGTCCAGGCGACGGGCACGGCGGCGTGGAAGACGAGCCAGTCGCCCCCGTCGCGGCGGTAGCGCAGTCGGTAGCGGTCGTCCTCGAAATTCGCGGTGACCTGGAGCGTCTCGGGGTAGGTGCCGGACGGGGGATCGACGGTGAGTTGCGGGGCGATAATCGCGTCGAGCGCGCCGAGGGCGGTGATGCTGACGCCCGGCTCCGCCTGGTTGACGACCACGAATTCCGTGCCGGGGGGTGGTGTGAGCGGGATCATGTCCGCGGGCACGAGACCTTTTTCGGGAGAGGCGAAGTTTTCCCTCATTACCGAGGCGGGCAGCCCGTCGTAATAGAATTCGAGGCTGGTCCAGTCCCGCACGGCCTGGACGCCAAGCAACCGGGCGCGGGGTGCGAGGAGCGGGTGGGCGTCGAAATACATCAGGGCGGCGGCGGAGGATGCGGTGGCCTCGTCCGGCGCGGGGATGGCTCCGGAATCCGTCTCAATCCACGAGCCGCCGTCCCATTGGTAGGCGCTGTAGGTGGTGGATGGCATGCCGGGCGCGGGGGCGTGGAGTTTGACGATGCCATGCCCGGGCACCACGGCGAGTCCAGAGAGCGCGGCACCCGGTTCGGCGGTGAAGGTGTGGCCGGCGTCCTCGATGTTTTCCCCGCTGGAATCGATCCGCATGAAGCGCGCCTCGCTGCCGTCTTCGGCGACGACGAGGAAGCCTTCCACAAGCGGGTCATGCGCGCCGAGCGGCACCGGGATGATGGCCGCGGGTGGAAACGGGAAACGGATAGAGAAGGCGGACATGGGCGAGTCGTAAATAAGCGGCGTGCCGATCAGGAGCAATGTGGCCCTTACGCGGCCGATCTGATACCCGATGGCAAATGGCGTTTCCATCTGGGAAAGACTGACCACGCCGGTGGCGACCTCGGCCATTTCGGGCAACGTTTCGGCGACCGCGTATTGGATGACATTCGACCGGGGATTCGCCAGACCCACCCGGGTGGGCTGGTCCGGCCCGCCTTCGGTGAAGAGAGAGATCGCGATGCCATCTCCCGGGACGGAAACCGGCTGGAGACGGCGCGGCAGGAAATCCGAAGCGTTCGTGGCGGACGTCACTTCCGGGTCGCCCCCGGGATCCGTGAGGCTCTCGAACCTGCCGCTGACCGCACCGTTTTGCGATGAGGCAACCATCAGCTGGCGGGTGCCCTCTTTGCCCATCGACACAACACCCGAGCTGCCGATGCCGGTTTTTTCGGAGAGAATCCGCGCGTGGGGCGTGAAGGACTCCAGCTCGACGAGGACGACGCGATTGGAGTCGGGCGAGGTGACGGCGAGCATCTCGCCGGACACGCTGTGGATACCGGTGGTGACGTCGCTCACGCCGGTGATGCCGGTGGGCACGTTGTGCGGCCATGCGACGGTGCCGTCCTTGTCCATGACGGCGATGCGGGCGGTGCCTTCGGCCTCGTCCACCAGGGCGAACATTCCGGGAACGTCTGTTGCGGGAACATGCCATTCGGCGGCGAGTTTGGAACCCGGCAGCGCGGCGAGTGGCAGGCACCCGAGCAGGAAAACGGCGGCGGCTTGGAGAGCTGGCTTCATGGGAATCTTGATTGGGTGATTGGGCTGGGCAAAGGGGGTGATCAGTGTTGGATGGGATCGAGCGGAATCACGCGCCGGATTTCCCCGCGATCATCGAACTGGACGATAAGGTGGCGGTATTTCGCGCCGACCGTGACCGGCAGCATGTCGTTGAGGAGGACGAGGCCGGTGGCGCGCTGGAGGTATGGCGGGATGTTCTCCGCCCCCCTCGGCGGGCCGGTGATCGGCGGGCTGTCATCCGTCCACGTGCCGGCGAGGGGCAGTTCGAAATTCTCCTGGCCGCGGAATTCATAGAATCGGAGATAGGGATCGCGGATTTCGTAGAATTCCTCTTCCTCGGTGCGGATGAAGCGCCACGCGATGCGGTCGATCATCGGCGTGCACTGGACGAGGTTGGGCCTCGCATCCGGATACAGGTCCGACGGCATCTGGTAGCGGTAGAGCATGAAGGGCATCAGGTCTTCAAGCGAACCGGCGTTTTCCAAGTCGCCGCGGACGCGGAACAGGGCCTCTTCCGGCGGGGCCGGTGTTTCCAGCTTGGTGAACGGCTCAACGCGGCTCTCCTCGATCGGATCGCGGGTGACTCCGACAAGAATCTGGGTGGCGTAATTGCTTAATTCCTGGGGTAGGGTGAGTGCCCACAACGGCCCTTCCTCCTGCGTGTATGTCACAATCGGTCGGCGGTGGTCGAAAGTGGGGGCAACGGGGCGCGCGGGCCACGGGATGACCGGCTGCGGGCCGCCGTCGTCGGGCGGCGTCCAGCGGGCACCGAGCACATTGCTGGCGGAGCCTGCGGCGCGCATGCCGGGGTTGCCGGGGCCGAGCGCGCGGACGGCGATGAAGTGGGTCTTGGTGGGATCCATGCCGACGATTCTGGAGAATTCCGGCCCGTCGCCCATGTTCGGTCCGGTCACGCGACCGGTGGTGAAACGGTGGAATGTGAGGTCGGCGTAGTCATCGCTCTCAATGCTGACGGGGCCGCCGCCGGGATACGGGGTGAGGCCGTCCGCCTCGGGAATGCCGCCTCCTTCGCGGGCGATGAGGATTTCGAATCGCTCGACGCCGACGGGATCGCAGAACCATTCCAGGTTCACGAGCATCCGGCCGTCATCTTCATCGATCACCTCCGCCTTGGCGAGCATCGGGGTCGGGAGATCGGGGTTGACCAGCTCGGTGCAGCCGATCGGGAAGAGCGGGCTCGGATTCGCATTCTGATCGAGAACCTGCGCGAAGTAGCAGACGCGCGCCCCGCTGGCGGCTGGCAGCGCGTCGTCCATCCACGGCGCGGGGCTGGCGACCTCATCGCCCTCCATCCTTGCGATCAAAGTGAGCGGGCCGTCGGTGCCGACACGACGGTAAACGCGCCACTCGCGGACATTCTGGTCATCGGAAAAACTGATGCTTCCGGTAATCGGGTTCGCGCTGCCGTCCTCGTCGAATGCCTCGTGCATCGGGCGCGGCTCGGTCACTTCGGAAAACGGCCGGCAATTCTCCTCGGTGCGGAGTGTGAAGGGATAGACGACGAATGGCGCCGGTTCCTGGGCTCCGTTCGTATTTGCCATGGCGGGAAACGAGACAATCCCGTGCGCGGTGACGCCGCGCACCTCGATGCGGATGTTCTCCATTTCGCCACGCGGTTCGGGATAGGGCAGATGCACTTCGACCGACTCGGAACGCTGGAACAGATGGCGGGCCGAATGCAGGACGTGGTCCACGCGGTCGGGAAGGATGGTGCGGACGACGCGCACGTCGGCGGCGACGATGGCGGAGTCCTCGCGCGTCGCCCGGATGGTGATGCCGATGTGGTCTTCCGGCAGGCCGAATTTCTCCGGATCGCCAACCTCTCGGCGTTCGTATTCGGCGAAGGGCACGCGGCGGCAAATGGTGAAATCGCCGGTCGGGGCGTCCGGGGCGACGAAGTCGCGGAGGAAGCCGGGGGTGGGCCCGCTGTGTCCGCTCAATATCTCGCCGGAGCACTTCGTGAGGCCGACGGCGCGGGCGGTGTACCAGACCGAGGTGTCCTCGTGGGTTTCGAGTGTGGGTGCGCCGGGGCCGTCGTCGTCGAAGGTGACGAATGTTTGTCCGGATTCATGGGCGACGTATCCGATGCGTCCGATTTCGGGATTGCCGAGATTGTTGAGGTATTCCTGCGGCGATTCCCAACGGTAGATGTAATATCCGCCGGCGGATGCTTCCGCAGGCGCGTGGGGCAACTGGCGGATCTTCACTTCGAGATACTGGGCACCCCCCTGCCCTTCCGCCGCGTCCTCCGGCGGGACGAAGCGCGAGAACACCGAATCGACGACCGGGGGCTTGGGCGGCAGCGTGTCGCACATCCGGGCGAGCGTGCCGGGCGAAAGGTTGCCCGGGTGCCCGGCGATGCCGCGCGCGGCGACGAAATAGTAAAACGCCTCGCCGTCGGCATACGGGCGGAGCGCGCGCCTGCCGTACTTGCCGTCATACCAGATCCCGTCGTCGAAATACTTGATGGTTTCGGTGTCGTCCATGTCTCCCGCCTCGGCGGGGGTGAGCATTTCCTCGACCAGGATGGGCAGGTCGTTGACTTGGGAGAAATCGGGGTCGGGATTGCCGGGGTCGGTGGTCGCCAATGCATCGAGCATTTCCCGGGGCGTAGGCGGATCAACATGCCAGCCAAGTGTTTCCGCTGTTTTTTCCCGCACACGAAAAAGATCGAAGCCGAAGGCGTGGGGAAGCTGTTCCATCAGCCGGGGCGGGAGGCCCCATCGAAAGCGGGCGTTGAGGTGGTCTTTGGCGCTGACGGTGTATTGCGAGCCTTCGTCCACCGGGTGCCACACGCGCACGGGCGAGGTGGGCGGGGCGAGTTGCACGGGATTCGCGGTGTCGAGCGTGATGCGGCCGACGACGCGGATGTCCTCGTCATCGAGACCGACTTCGCGGATCTCGAAGGTGTGGACGCCGGAGGGCAACGGCGTCTGGTAGGCGTGGCCGAGGGCCATCATCACGCCGGGATGCGCGCGGCCGAGGAAAAACAGGCGGGAAAGCGTCTCGGTGTCGCCCACGGCCGATGCGATGAGGTGGACCAATTGGTTCGCCGCATCCAGACCCGGGGCGGACGGGTCGATGGGATCCGCGCCGGGATCGTGTGTGATGTCGCGGTAAAGCCCGTCGATGCGCCGGATTCCGATATCGTGCGAGCGGTCGATTTTCGCGCCGAGTCCGAGCATGGCGCGCACGGTGTTGGCGCTGGTGTGGAGCGTCTGGATGCCGAGGCGTTGATACGCGTTGGAGGAATCGGCCGGACCGTCCTTGCGGTTGATGGAAAACCGCTTGCCCAACGTGGTTCCCGCCTCGCCGGGCTGCCACAGCAGGTAGGCGTAGGTGTCGCCCTCGTGTTCGACCGTGGTGCCGACGGTGGTGAGAAGTGAATCGGTGCCCTGCGCGGCGGCATGCCAGGCGGTGGTCGCCAGCAGCGCGGCGGCGGCGGCGGTGAGCCGGAGTTTCAATGGATTCGGAAAACGCATGTTGTGGTTGGGTAATGGGTTTGAGGCGCGCGGGGTTTCCGGTCAGTCCACGCTCCAGGCGCCGTCCTCATAGGTGACCTTCGCCGACTTGCGGAATTTCTTGCAGAACGGGCATTTGCCGGCCTTGCCCTTGATGGTGCCGCGACCGGAGAACCGGAGGTCGCCACCGCTCATGACGCCGACGAGCGACACCTCGCCGCGGATCGAAACGATGCAGAGGGCCTCCCCGCAAACGCCGAGGAGCATGCGGCCGCCATAGACCGGCCCTTCGGCGAAGTAGAACGCGCCGGCCCCCACTCCGGCGGAAATCCGGAACAGACAGGTGGCAGGCACCCCGCTCAGCATTTCGGAAATCGGCAGCCAGACTTCACCATAGACGTATGCGCCGGTGAACGGCGGATCCCCGAGAAGCGAGGCTGCGTCGGGATCGACGAGTTCAAGCGGTTCGATCGAGCACGTCCGGCCGAAGAAGATGCCGCCGGCCGCCTCGTAATCCGAGACGATGACCGTGGCGGATGCGGCAAGGTAGTTTTCCTGTGCGCCGACCGCGACGGATGCGGCGAAGTCCGTGATCGTGAAGCCGCTGAATTCGAGAATGCCATCCGTCCTGTTCAGGTGGCCGCCGAGCCCGTGCGGGCGCACCTCCGGCTCGGTCCGCATCGCGAACCAGACGCCGAAGTCGGCGCGCAAGTCGGGACTGACCCAGTCGAGCGGCACGTCGTATGCGCCAATGCGCACCTCGACGACTTTTTCGCCTTCGACGAGGCAGGACGACTTGCCGTCGCTGCCGGTGGATGTCGACGAGTCGTAACAGAGCATTTCGAAATAAGCCTGCAGTGTGAGTTCGTCGGGCACCTTGAGTTCGACTTCGGCGTCGATGCGGAGGCGGCGCAGGGTGTCGCCCTGGATGTGGGCGTAGCCGTCGAGTGATCCCGCACCGACCACTTCGTTGATGTCGCCGACGAGGCCGTTGATTGTGTCGTCAATGGGGCCGAGTGCGTCGCGAATGAGTTGTTTGCAGATGCGGTTGACCTCGGCGAAGGCGGAGTCGATGGCGGAGCGGACCGCGATGTCGATCTCGGAAATGTATTGGCGCAGGACGTATTGGATCTGCTGGATGAACTCCGTTTGCAACAGGCGGTCGCGCAACTCGGCGCGCAGCAGTTCGACAAATTCGTCTTTGTCGAATTCATCGATCAACGAACCGATTTCCCCCAGTGGTTCGGTGAATGGCGATCCGGCCGAGGCGGCGATGTTGTCGATGAAGTTCTCGGCCGTCGTGCGCATGGATGCGACGATGGAATCGATCTCGTCGTTGGCGTTGTCGATGATGTCCTGGAAGTCGCCGAGTATTTCATTGGCATCGGCGAGTTTCGCGCGGACATCGACGAGGAACCCGCGCGCTTCCATGAGGACTTCGGTGATGCGGTCGAGCGTGGGATCGGCGCGTTCGGTGAGTTCCCGGAGTTTTTCGTTGAGTTGGGAAGAGGCGTCGTCGAGCAGCGGGTTGATGACCGCGGCGAGATCCGGCGGAGCGAGTTCGCGGATCAATTCCTCGACCAGATTCTGCACGATTTCGCGCACCGGGCCGTCGTCACCCGGCACCAGGGCGATGATGCCGGGAATCGTTTCTTCCACATCGGCCGGCGGCAGCTCGTATCCAACTTCAAGTTCTCCGGCGGCGTTCTTGAACAACTCGATCTCCCCGGCGACCGAATCAATCGCGAGAATGGCCTGGACGACGGCGTCGTCCACACTGGTGACCAGGCTGGATGCCTGCCCGGTGGCGTTCGCGAGCTGCTGAAGGTATCCCTTGACGGTGCCCGCACCAGCACCAACCGAGGTGTCGAAATACTCGTTGAACTGCGCCTTGAGACCGTCGGCGGAGTCGTCCACCCACTGGATGTAATTCTGATCCGCGGCGACGGCGGCCTGGTATGAGGAAATGACGGCGGAGTAGATGGGATCGATGATTTGTTGTTCGAGTTCGTCGATGGCCTGTTCGAGCACGTTTTCCATCGTGTCGTTGACGAGGTTGCCGAGCTCATCGACGCCGGAGTTCAGCGTTTCCGTGACCTGGACCTGGGCGGCCTCGGTGATGGCGCGCGCCGCGCCGAGCTGTTCGTCCACAATGTCATACGCGCTGCTGACGAGGTTGACTTGCGGCAGCCCGTCGTATTGCGCGCCGAAAGTGATCTCGGCATTGTCCGCACTGAGGTAATCGATCTGGTGTTCGACGTGGACGACGAAGAGGTCGTCATGCTCGGGTTCCCATGAGTCGAAGAAGCGGGCGGATTCATTCCAGCGCAGCGGGTATTCGAGCGGGACGAGGCCGAAGATCGATTGGCGGGCGACGACGACGAATGGGGTTTCCTCGGCCGGGCGCTGGTAGTCATCGACGGGGAATGAGGGAGGGAAGCCGCGGTGGGAGGCATCGAATTTGTTGTTGGAGAAGAACGTTTCATCGGCCTGCGTCCAGCCGGAGGCGAGGTGGATGGGGGCGGGCACGCCGGCGCGGGCGCTCGTCATGACGTGGACGCGGAGGTCTTCGAAGAACGGGACGTTGCAGGTGGCGGCGAAGGAGACGAAACCGGTTTCCGGCCTGCCGGGCGTGTCGTGGTTGTTGAAATAGAGTTTCGAGACGGGGTTGAGCGCGTAGGTTTCCTCGCCCGGGCCGGCCATGGGCACGGTGGCGGGCAGGCCGAGGCGGGAGTCCACATTTTCGATGTTGGTGCCGAGCTGGGCGATGTTGCCTGTGGGGAGGAAGCCGAGGACGCCGGCGAGCGGCGTCTCGATGTTGGCGGCACCGCTGAGCAGGCCGATGGTGAGGAAGCGGTTGGCATAGCAGTCCGCATCCGCCTCGGGAGCGAAGCGCATGGTGAGCGGGGAGAAGCTGCCATTCCAGTATTCGAGGGGTTTTGGCCCGGCATCATCGGGATCGATCTGGGCGCCTTCCAGCGCACCGGTGCAGGAGAGCATGAGCTCGGTGAAGCCCTGCGAGAAGCTCGAGGGATATGGGACAACCACCCGGCCATTGATCCACGACATTTCGTTTTCGTTGGAGAGAAAGGTGAGTTGGAAGCGGCTGAGGCGGAACTCGTAGCCATACATGTCGACTCCGGGATCAAAGCCGTCCTCGGTTGCGACGTGCCGGCCTGACAGGCCGCTCGGGCGGACGTAGTATTTGCTGACCTCCTTCTGGAGGACGTAGGGGTATTCGGAGTCCATATCAGCCAGGATGGAGGCTCCGACTGTGCCGGCCGAGGTGACGGTGAACGTCGCGCCCGGCCATGCGCCGACACCGTCGGCATACCCCGAGGTGTCCGGGTAGATGGGAGTATTGTGGTCGGCTTCGTCATGACCTGCGAGTAGGATCACCGAGGGGCCGGTGTCGCCCGCGACATCCTGCAGCGGCCCATCGGCGGCCAAAGGATTGTCGCGGTCGTAGAGTTGGTTGCCGCTGGCGAGAAACGCGCCCTCGATAAATTCATCGGTGCGGTGTGTGGCGTCTCCGGTGCCGCGCAAGCCCCAGCGGATTTGATCCGGCGCGTTGGTGAATTCGGCGAACATGCCGCCGTCCGAAGTGAAACGAAGTGTGTTGCCGGCCAGTGTCATCTCGAAATCCGCCTTGGCCTCGGCGCCTTCCGGACCGCACTCGTCGTCCGGGCAGGAGCCGTCGTAGGTCAGGAGCAGCGGCGCGGTGACCTCGATTTCACTCCCGTCGGTGACGATCCCGTCGCGGATTTCCAGCTGCCCCTGGGTGTATGGCACCACCACGGCACGGGGGAAATGGGTGGAGAATTCCGACACGGCTATCGACTCGCCGAGCAGGATGTCGGCGCGCAGACAACGTGCGGTGCCGTCGGACGCCGCATCGAATACGACCTGCCCGCCGGCCGCGCCATCGAGGGCCGCATGGCGCAGGTATCCCTCGTTGGACATCCGAACCGCCATTTCCGGACGATCATACAATTTCATGTCAAAATTCGTTTCCAGCAACTCCCAGGCCCCGGCATGCACCCACTCGGCTTGCGGGGCGTCCCACGAGATTTCACCGCCCTGGGTGAGGGTGAAGTGGCCGACCTGGTATTGCAGCGTGCGCGATTCATCGAACACCCAGGCGTCGGATGGCATGGACCGCATGAGCGTGCCCTCGTGGCGGAATTCGCCGTCCAGCTGCCGCGGGCCGGGCACCGGCAACTCCGGGAGATAACGCCCGCCCGACCCCTCGCGGTTCGGCGTGACGGAAAGCCCTTGTGGCAGGCGCACCAGCACATCGTCGGCAACCGCGCCGTCGGAGCCGATGATGGCGCCCGGGTAGAAGACCCGCACACCATTGAAATCCGCCTCGACATCCCCGCCACCGGCGGCCATGACCGGCTGGCTGCCCGTGGTGACGACCGCGTCGCCGTTGGTCATCAGGCGGACGCCCAGCGGCGTGCCGTCGCCGAATGAATAATCGGGAAACGCCGGAAACCCGCCGCTTGTGACGTTCAGCGTGGTGGTCACGAAATCCGGGCCGCTGACGCCGGGCGACGGCTGATTGGATATGGCCGAGAACTCACCCTCGATCTGGTTGCCACCCGAGCCGAAAAGCATTTTGCCATTGAAGTCGAGAAGTTGTTGGGCGGAGCTTTCCCCGAAAGTCCCGTTATCCTGGTAGATGCCGTCTCCGGGGACTTCGAGGTGTTCGAACCGCACGCGGACGCTGTAGGTGCGATTGCGCGCGTCCAGTTGTTCCTCAGGAGCGAAATTGATGGTCCGCGTTCCCCACCCCATCGCCGGTGTTTCCGGAGTTCCCGCGTTGAAAGCCGACCGGGTGAACGAGACGGCATCCACGCCTCCGTTCTCAAGGGGCACCGGATTCCCCAGGTCGTCGGTCATTTCCACCGTGAATCTCAGTTCCGTGTTTTCCGAAACACCGTCCAGATCGTAACGCCACTGGCGATAGGGGACGGACACCCTGAAGGAACGCGCGATCGTCGTCGTTCCGGTCCGAACCGCATGGGTCTTGACCCACACTGGATCCCCCGTGAGATATCCCCGGATATTGCGGGCACCCGGCACGCCGGGATCATCGGTAAAATGGACGATCACGAACGGGTCGGAGGTTTCCGGGTCCGTGACGGGAGCATTGAAGAAAATCGGAAATCCGCCCGGCCCGATGAAGAATTCCTGCCGGTCGATCGTGTATTGCAGTTCAAACCCCGGACCCGCGCCCAGATCCTCACCCGGAGCCAGGGCGATCTCGAACGTGTGCGTCTCGTTCGGGTTCGCGTTGGACATCGTTACCGAATGAAACGCCGACACGCGGGTGGTTGATCCGTGCGCGAATTCCACCGGCTCCCCGTCGGGACCGATCAAGCGCACGCTGGCACGGTAGCTGGCCGACTCTTCACCGGCGCCACCCTCCCATTCGAATGCCACGTCCACCGAGGCGGGGATCGCGTCGCGGTCGTATGCCGGATTGGAATTCTCGGCATCGGAATCGATTACGAAATGCGGGTTCGTCAGTGTTCCGCCGGGCGAGTTGGCGAATGTTATCGAAACGGAAATGTCCGCGTAGAGGCCTGTCGATGACACCACCCACAGCAGGAGGAAACATGCCGGAAGTGATGAGAAAATGCGTCTGGTGGGTTTGTTCATGATTGCGGAGTTACCATGCATTCAAACATGAATACCCCGGAAGATGTCGATGTTTTTTTGCTAGCAAACGAATGTCGGGCCCGCGATCCGCCGCGTGGCGGGCGTTAATCACATCACGCCCTGTTCGCGGAGCTGGGTCTCGACATCGTCGGCGGCCCTGGCGGTGCTTTCGGCGGACGTGCCGTCTCCGGCATCGCGGATGCGTTGGATGCGGCGTTTGACCCCCATCTTGCTGCGGGGGCCGACGATGAGGAACGAAACACCGCCGACAACAAACGGAAGCAGTGAGGCCACACCCAGCGCGCCGAGGCCCAGGGCCACGCCCCTGCGGGCTCCGCGGTGCATCGATTCACCGAGCAGGATGCCCGCCGCGGTACCGAGCAGGACCGGGGCGGCCATTGCGGTGGTTTCCATCCACGCGGGCACGGTTTCGTCGTATTCATCTGCCATGCGCAAAGCCTAGCCAATCCCCGGACGCGCGACAACCCCGGAAAACGCGAATGTCACCGATTCCCGCTTTCCCCCTCCATCGTGCGGCTGCATGGTTTCCCGCGCATGGCCACTCCCGAAAACACCTACGCGCTCATCCTCGCCGGCGGATCCGGAACACGGTTCTGGCCGCTGAGCCGGAATTCGAAACCGAAACAACTTCTCGACCTCTTCGGCGACGGCACGTTGCTGGAGCAAACGATCCTCCGCCTCGACGGACTCGTCCCACCGGAAAACATCCTGATCCTCACCAACGAGATCCAGGCCCCCGTGGTTCGCGAAATCGCCACCACCCTGCCGCCGGAAAACATCGTGGCCGAACCCGCGAAACGCGACACCGCACCCGCGGTGGCACTCGGCATCGGCCTGGTCGCGGCCCGCAACCCGGAGGCCACGATGATGGTGCTGCCTTCCGACGCGCTCACCCGCGACACCGCCGCCTGGCAGGCGGTGATGTGCGACGCGCTCGCCACCGCGGAGTCCACCGACGGGCTGATCACCATCGGCATCCGCCCCACATGGGCCTGCCCGTCCTACGGATACATCGAGCGCGGGCAACGCGCGCATGTTCCTGGCCTCAAAGTCGAACACCCGCCATACGAGGTGCGCCGGTTCCGCGAAAAGCCGAACCCGGAACTGGCCGCCACCTTCCTCGAACAGGGCGGATTCACCTGGAACGCCGGCATTTTCGTCTGGCATGTCCCGCACGTGATGCGCCAACTCGGCAAGCACACCCCGAAGTTGGGCGACTTTGTTTCCGAGATCCGCCATGCGACGGACATCCCGGCGACCATCGCCGCGCAATTCCCGTCGCTCACCCCGATTTCCATCGACTACGCGCTGATGGAAAAGGCCGACCGCGTCCTCAACATCGAGGCGACCTTCGACTGGGATGATGTCGGCTCCTGGATCTCGATCGCCAAATACCTCGACGGGGACGCCGCCCACAATCATTCCAACACCCCATTCACCGTGCTGGAGTCGGAGAACAACATCATCTACAGCGACAGCGGCGAAAGCCGGGTGGCCCTGCTCGGCGTGGACGACCTGATCGTGGTGCGCACCGGCGACGCCTTGCTCATCGCCAACCGCCACCAGGCCGACGCGATCAAAAAACTCACCGACCAACTCCCCGACGACCTGCTTTGAAGGCGAACGCATCCGCCGTGAAACCCGTGCCGCCCCACCCCGCCCTGGGCATCGACCACGGTGACGCCCGGATCGGGCTGGCGGCCACCGACGACCTCGGGATCCTCGCCCACCCGGTCGAGACGGTGGACCATACGCGCGGCGAGGAACCCGCACTCGCGCGCATCGCGGAAGTGGCGGCGCGGCGCGGCGTCCGCACCCTCGTCGTCGGACTGCCGGTCAGGCTCGACGGCACCGAGGGCACGGCGGCGGCGAAAGTGCGTGCATTCGCGGACCGCCTGCGGGAGCGGATCCCGGGCGTCCCTCTCGTGTTCGTCGATGAGGCGCTGACGACCGCCGCGGCGGAGGAAAAATTGCGCGAAGCCGGGCGCAAGGCCAGGAACCAGCGCGGCGTGATCGACCAGGCGGCCGCCGTCGAGATCCTCAACCACTGGCTCTCGGGCGGTTGATCCGGCCGCCGCTCAAAGAAGGTTGAGAATCGGCTGGAAGAAGACGCCGAGAATCAGCGTGAGCGCGACCAGCGTGACGACCGCCGCGCGGCTGAACGCGGGCAGTTCGACGGGGGCGGCGTCCGGCGCCGGATCGACCCACCACATCGCGCGGACCAGCTTGAGATAGTAATAAAACCCGGCACCCACGCCGATGAATGCGATGCCGATCAAAGGCCAGAGCCCCGCCTGCACCGCGAGCGAGAAGACGAGGAATTTCCCGATGAAACCGGCGGTGAGCGGCAGGCCGGCCAGCGCCGCCATCAGCACGGTGAGTCCGAAGGCGAGATGCGGGTTGGTTTTCGCCAGGCCGTTGAAATGCGACACCTCCTCGCCATCGCGCTGGATGCGCACCTGGGCGAGGATGAAGAACACGCCGAGCGTCATCACCAGATAGGTGGCCAGGTAGAAGGCGACCACCTGCGGCGAGCCGAGAACGCCCTCCCCTTGCGGACGCCAGGCGGCCACGGCCATGAGCAGGAATCCGGCGTGCGCGATGGACGAGTAGCCGAGCAGGCGCTTGAAATTCGTCTGCGGGATGGCGGCGAGATTGCCGAGCAGCAGCGTGGCCCCCGCGAGGATGGCGAGCAGCGTGATCAACTGCCCCCGCACCGGCGACCCCTCCGCGAGGAACGGCTCGAGAAAGCGGATGAGGAAAATGAAGCCCGCCGCCTTGGAGCCGACCGAAAGGAAGGCCGTGGTGGGCGTGGGCGCGCCCTGATAGACGTCCGGGATCCACCCCTGCATCGGCACCGCCCCGACCTTGAAGCCGATGCCCACGAGCACCAGCGCGATGCCGAACAGCAGCGGCCGCGTGTTCTCCATTGCGGAGAGCGCCTCCGGCATGTCCGAAAGCATCATCGTGCCGGTGGAGCCGAAGACCCAGGCGATCCCGTAAACGAGGAATGCGGTGCTCAGTGCCCCCAGAATCACGTATTTCACCCCGGCTTCCAGCGAACCGATGTTGCGCCGCAGGTATGCGACGAGCACGTAGAACGAGATGGTCACGAGTTCGACGGCGACGAAGGCGCCCGCCAGGTTGTTCGCGGAAGCGAGCCACATCATGCCCGCGCAGGCGAAAACCATGAGCGGATAATACTCGCCGGTGGACTCCTCGGAGCCGGGATGATCGGTGAACCGCGCCAGCAGCCCGCGGAAATCGACCGCCATCAGGAGCACCAGGATGGTGGCCGTGAGCGAGAAGATCTTGAAGAAACGCGCGACCGCGTCGAACTGATAGAAATTCCACAGCGGCCAGGACGCCCAGTCCTTGTCCGGCCGGTCCTGCGGACCCACCGCGAGGAAAGCAAGGATCAGGATGAACGTGAGACCGGCCGCCGCGCTGAGACCCACCCACGACTTGTTTTTCGACGGCACGAACGCCTCGGCGATCAACAGGAGGATGCCGAGAAACACGACAAGGGCTTCGAGATAGTAGGCGGGCATGTTATTTCAGGAGATTGAGCAGCAGGTTCGGGTAGAGGCCGATGCACAACAGCGGCAGGGCGAGCAACAGCGCGGAAAGGCGGTCGGTGACCGCCAGGTCGGGAGCGGCCCGGGTGGCTCCGGTGGCGGGGCCGTGGAAGATCGAGCGGAAGGCGCGCAGCATGTAAACCGCCGAGATCACCACGCCCCAGATGGCGAGGATGCACGCGATTTGGATCGGCGCGAGACCCGCGGCGGGATCGTAACTCTCGAAGGCGGAAAGGAAAACGAGCACCTCGCCGACGAAGTTGGCGGATACGGTGAGCCCCATGGCGGTGAATGCGGCGATGCCGAAGATGAAGGTGAGCGCGGGCGAGGATTTTGCGAGGCCGCCGAGATCGGCGAAGTCGAGCGTGCCGGTGGCCCGCTCGATGCGGTCGGCCAGACTGTAAAGCAGGGCGACGGAGACGCCGTGAGCGAACATCAGCAGCACCGCCGCGGAAAACCCGAGGGTGCTGCCGGGCGTGACGACCATCGCCGCGATGGCCAGGAAGATGTAGCCCATGTGCATGACGGATGCGTTGCCGAGCATCGCGTCGAGGCGCTTCTGGGAAATGGTACACATGCCGACCCACAGCAGGTTGCAGAGCAGCAGGATGAGCAGGACGTTGAGCCACGACTGCATGCCCTCGGGCACGATGGGCACGGCGATGCGGATGAGGCCGTAGAGGCCGAATTTCTTCAACACCCCGGCATGCAGCATGGCGATCGGCGCGGGCGCGCTGGCATACGCGGGCGCGGCCCAGGAGTGAAAGGGAAACAGGGAGACCAGCGCGCCGAAACCGACAATGAGCAGCGCCGCGATGGACGTCTGGACGGCCGGGTCGATGGCGAGTTCCCCGCCGGAGACTGCCGCGATCATCGACGGCATGTCGAAGGTGCCCGCCAGGTTCGCGACCCAGACGAGGCCGGCGAGCAGGACGATGGAGCCGAGCGAGAGGTAGATGGTCACTTTCCATGCGATCTCGCGGCGGTCGCCCCGGCCAAGCAGGCCGATCATCAGGAAGGTGGGGATGAGGGCCAGCTCGTGGAAGGCGAAGAAGAAGAACATGTCGGTCGAGGCGAAGGCGCCGAGGGCGCCGGCGGACATGAGCAGGACCGAGCCGAACCAGAGCTTTTCCCGCCCTTCCGGTGCCTTGGAGGAAAGGGTGGCGGCCAGGGTGACGATGACGGAAAGCGCGATCATCACCGCGCTCATCCCGTCGATCATGCCGAAGGCGAGGTTCAGCGACGGCGTCTCCAGGACGGGAACGCTGAATGACCAGAAGCCGCTCTTCCAAGTGAACGTGGCCCACAGCCCGAGCACAAGATTGGCGGCGGCCGCGGCCACGGCGGTCCGCCGCGCGGGCGCGCCAAGCAGGATCGCCGCAAAGGCGAGGATCGGGAGAAAGACGATGAGGCTCAGCATGGGAGTGGGAAATTCGGGGGCTCTATGTCAATCGGGTGTATGTTAGAAGAAGACTGTGAAGTAAATGACGAGGAGCACGCCGAGGCCGAAGGCGAAGGAGTATGCCTGGAGGCTGCCGCCGTGGAGGCGGCGGAAGAGGTTGCCGAACCCCTGGCTGGCGCGGGCGGCTCCGCCGGCGAGCAGGCCGTTGATGAGGAACTCGTCGAGAAAATGGACGATCGCGGCGGTGGCGTCCTGGAAGTAACGGACGATGACGTTGTCGTAAATTCCGTCGAAATACAGGCGTTCGCGGAAGGCGGGGATGTTCAGCGGGTCCTTGTTTTTACCACGATAGAGGAAGAAGCCAGCAGCCAGCCCGAGGGCGAGGCTGACGACGGAGGCGGCGACGATGATCAGGCTCGCCTCGTGCGGGCGGTAGGCGTTGAGCGGGCCGGTGAGGAAGGCGGAGATGAGCGAGAGCACGGCGAGAATCGCGAGCGGAACCCACATGACCGGTTTGACTTCCCTGGCGTGCGAGGCGTCGTCCGAACGGCTCTTGCCGAGGAAGGCGACGACGAAGGCGCGGGTCATGTAGAACGCGGTGAGGAAGGCGACGACCACGGCGATCGCGAAGAGCGCGGTGCTGCCGCTGTAGGCGGCGGCGAGGATCTCCTCCTTCGAGTAGAACCCGGAGGTGACGTATGGAATCGCGACCAGAGCCGCGGTGCCTGCGGCGAAGGTGGCGCTGGTGATCGGCATCCTGCCGCACAGGCCGCCCATTTTCCAGATGTTCTGCTGGTGGTGGCAGGCGAAGATGACCGCGCCCGCACCGAGGAACAGCAGAGCCTTGAACCAGGCGTGGGTGTAGAGGTGGAACATGCCGGCCTCGCCCGCCAGCAGGCCGACGGCCATGATCATGTAGCCGAGCTGCGAGAGCGTGGAGTAGGCGAGGATGCGCTTGATGTCGTCCTGCTGGGTGGCCATGAGCGCGGCGAGCAGGGCGGTGATGCCGCCGATCCACGCGATGGTGGTGCCGGCGAAGTTGTCGAAGGCGTCGGAACCGATGGAAAGCTGGAGGCGGAAGAGCATGTAAACGCCGGCCGCGACCATGGTGGCGGCGTGGATCAGCGCGGAGGCCGGCGTGGGGCCTTCCATGGCATCGGGCAGCCAGACGTGGAGCGGCACCTGGGCCGACTTGCCCATGGCCCCGCCGAAGATGCAGAGGACGGCCGCGCCGAGGACGCCAGCGGGGGCCGCGGCCACGCCGCCGCCGTCCGCCCACTCGCGCAGCCCTTCGAACGTGAGGTGGCCGGTGATGCCCCACAACAGCAGCACGCCGATCATGAACGAGAAGTCGCCGAGGCGGTTGCACAGGAAGGCTTTCTTCGCCGCGTCGGCCGCGCTGTTCTTGTGATACCAGTGGCTGATCAACAGGTAGGAGCTGAGGCCGACGAGTTCCCAGAAAATGAACATCATGATGAAGTTCGCGGACAGGACGATGCCCGTCATCGAGAACATGAACAGGCCGAGGCCGCTGAAGTAGCGGTTCACCGCCTTGTCCTCCCGCATGTAGGCGAGCGAGAAAACATGCACGAGCAGGCCGACGCCGGTGACGATCACCATCATGCCGGTTGATAGCTGGTCGAGCTTGAGGGCGATCCGGATGTTGAGGTCGCCGATGGTGGCCCAGTTGAAGCCGACCTCCCCCTCCCTGCCGAGCAACACCAGCGAAATCAGGAAACACAGGGCGGAGGCCGCCGTGGCGACATACGGCACCACCGGGTTGCGGCGCAGCACGAGCTGGTTGACCGCCGAGGTGACGATCGGGAGATAGAAGAGGATCCAGGCGAGGGTCATGGGTTGGTGGTTTGGAATTCGGGGGGATGAATCAGCCTTTGAGCGTAGTCAGTTCGTCGGTGTGGATGGTCTGCCGCGAGCGGTAGAGGGCGACGATGATGGCGAGACCCACGGCGACCTCCGCGGCGGCTACCGCAATGACCATGAAGACCAGCATCTGTCCGTTGTAATCGGGAAGGCCTTCCAGCGTGTTGAATCGCGAGAAGGCGATCAGGCTGAGGTTCGCGGCGCTGAGCATCAGCTCCAGGCACATGAAGACAATGATGATGTTGCGGCGGATCACCACGCCGGCCAGGCCGATGGCGAACAGCAGGCCGGAGACGAGAAGGTAATCGTTGAGGGAAGCCATTTGGGTGAAAGCTGGAATGCGGAAAATCTGAAGTTTACTATGACTCGCGCTCCGGTTGGCGTTTGGAAAGCACGACGACTCCGACGGTTGCGACGAGCAGCAGAACGCCGAGGATCTGCAGCGGGAGGTTGTATTCGGTGAAAAGTTTGTGACCGATGAGATGCACGTCCGGCAGGCCGCCCTCGCCGAGGGATTGCGCGATGCGGGTGTCCTCGCGGAAATTCTCCGCCGCGGCGGCCATGGTTTCCGGGTCGAGCGGGGGGGCCTGCTGGTTGGGAAGCGGTTCCCCGAGCACGCCGACGAGCTGGATGGTGAAGAATGCGACCAGTCCGACGCCGCCCGCCGTGGCGAGCCACGACAGGTTCCGGGCTTTCTCCGCCCGGATGTCGAGCAGCATGATGATGAAGAGGAACAACACCATCACCGCCCCCGCATAGACGAGAATCTGGATGATGCCGACGAAGAACGCACTCAACCCGATGAACAGGCCGGCCAGCCCGAGGAAGCAGGTGACGACCGAGATCGCGCTGGCAACCGGGTTTTTGAACGACACAACAGCCAGCCCGCCGATGAGCATGATGGTGGCGAAGAACCAGAAGAGGTATTGGGGCATGGGATCGGGTTACTTCAGTTCATTCCATTTGTTGACGAGGCCGATGCGCTTGCCGCCGATCTCGTAGAGGCGCTTCTTGTCGTGGACCATGGAGTCGCGGGAGAACCCGGTGATCGTGTAGTCCTTGCGCAGGAAGATGGCCTGCTCGGGGCAGACCTCCTCGCACATGCCGCAGTAGATGCAGCGGATCATGTCGATATCGAATTCCTTCGGGCGCTTCTCGACCTTGGCCCACGGGTCGTCATCCGAAATCTCCTCGGGAACGATCCGGATCGCCCGGGGCGGGCAGATGAATTCGCAGAGCTGGCAGGCGACGCAGCGCTCGCGGTCCTGCTCGTCGGTGACGAGGGCGGGCGCGCCGCGGTAGTGGTCGGGCAGGTGGTCGTCCCACTTTTGCTCGGGATACTGCATGGTCACGCCGAGGCCGGAGGATTCGAGCGATTTCGCTCCGGGAGATTTCCCGCGCAGCGCGTTGACGGCGTGCCTGAGCGTGAGGAACAGGCCCTTGAAGAGCGCTCCCAGATAGATGCGCTCGCTTGCGGCGAGTTTCGGGCGCTGGAGTTTGATGACGGCCATGGCTGGTGAGGTATCGGGGTTATGGGGCGGGATCGATGACATCCGCCGCATGCGTGGGTGTTCAGACGCGGATGATCCGGGCGGGTGGTTCGGAGACTTTGGCGACCCAGATGACGGCGGCGGTGACGACGGCGAGAAGGACGAGGCCCGCGGCGGCGGCCAGGAGGCCGATTTCGGGCATGGCGATGATGAGGGCGGCGAGGAAGACGTTGATGAGGGCGGCCTCGAAGAAAACGACCCAGCCGAGCTTCATCAACTGGTCGTAGCGGAAGCGCGGCACCGTCCAGCGGACCAGAATGAAGAACAGGATGAAGGTGCTGAGTTTGCCGAGGAAAATGCCCATGTGGACGAAGCCGCCGATCTGGAAACCGCCGATGGAGAGGCCGGCGATGGCCTCGTCAACTCCGAATCCGAAAGACCAGCCGCCGAAGAACAGGGTGACGATGAGGGCGGAGCCGATCACCATCGCGGCGTATTCGCCCATGAAGAACATCGCGAATTTCATCGACGAGTATTCGGTGTGGTAGCCGCCGACCAGCTCGGTCTCGCACTCGGGAAGGTCGAAGGGCATGCGGTTGGTCTCGGCGAAAATGGAAACCGTGAAGATGATGAAGGCGATGAAGGCGGGGATCCAGAAGATCGCGGCCTCGAGCGAGGGCAGCGCCAGCGAGCCGTCCTGCCAGAAGGGGAACAAGAGCCAGCCGTTGTCCGCCTGATACTGGACGATGTTGGACAGGTTCAGATCGCCGTAATAGAGGAGCACCGGGATGATCGAGAGGCCGAGCGAGATTTCGTAGGAAACCATCTGCGCGGTGGAGCGCACGCCGCCGATGAACGAGTATTTCGAGTTCGACGCCCACCCGGCCAGCGTGATGCCGTAAACCGTGAGCGAGGCGACGGCGAAGACGAACAGCGGACCGATGTCGATGTCCGCCACGACGAGCTTTTCGGTATGGCCGAAAATGGTGACCGGCGAGCCGAACGGCACGACACAGACGGTGATGAGGGCCGGGACAACGGTGAGTGCCGGGGCCAGCCAGTAGAACGGCTTGTTGACGTGCCCGGGGGTGACGTCCTCCTTCAAAAACAGCTTGAGACCGTCGGCGACCGGCTGGACGAGGCCGAAGAAGTGGAAGTCCTTCTTCATCCCGAAAAGGGTGAGCGGAATTCCCACGCGGTTCGGGCCGACCCGCTCCTGGATGATCGCCGAAAAACGCCGCTCGAAATACACCGAGAGCGGCACCATGGGCAGCACCACCAGGAACGTGATGAACATGATCTTGGTGGTGATGATGAGAAGATTGAGGAGAAGTTC
>SLAV01000083.1 GCA_007126655.1 Haloferula sp.
ACGTCCTCAAGTCGGCCGGCATCGACCAAATCAGCGAGGCCATCCGCCAGGTGATGGACGGCGGCGCGCCCATGACCCCCGGGGTGGCCCGCAAGGTGCTCGACGCCTTCGCCCGCATCGCCCCGAAGGGCGTTGCCGGCGGGCAATACCAACTGACCGACCGCGAGCGCGGCATCCTCGCGCTGATGGCGGACGGCATGGTCAAGAAGGAGATCGCGGAGCGCACGGAACTCAGCATCCACACCGTCTCCACCCACATCCGCCACATCTACGACAAGCTGCAGGTCGGCACCAACACCGCTGCCGTCGCCAAGGCGCTGCGCGAGGGGCTGATCTGAGCGACGGAATCCCATGTGGCTTCAGTTCCAGCAAGGTATTCTCCTCGTTCATGTCCCACAGGTGCTCGCCACGACTGTTCTGCGGATGCGGATGTCTCATCGGGCGATACCGGCGGACGACTGCAAAGCCGCCGCCACGGTGCGGAAGCTCGCCAGCCCCGCTTCGACGTTCTCGATGATTTCCATCAGCTTGCGGCGCACGGTCTCGCCCGCGCCGCCTTCGAAAAGCACGTTGTCCGGCAGCACCACGGCGGCGCGGCCGGTGGTTCTGAGCATGGAGCGGATGTGCTGGAGAAAGTTGAGCTGCTTGTTCGAGGTGGTCGCCATAGCCCACGCCGTCGTCGCGAAGGGTGGTGCAGAAGCTACAGACTTTGGAAATGATGGTGTCGGTGGTCATGAGGGAAGATTGACGTGAAGGGAAAGAGGGATTTGGATCCGGCGCACTCCGATGAGCCGAAGCCCAACGTGCAGCGTCGGGTATTTAAGAAGGCCCAAAGGAGTGTTCACAGCGTTTTCCAATCATCTCCAAGAATAATTCGCTTCATGAACTTGTCGAACATGGGCACGGTGAACGCGGTATCTCCGTGGCTCGGACTCCAGACCATGCCTTTGGAGATCAGGTTGTTTCTTGTAGGGCCGAATGAATTGACCGGGCGGCCCAGCACTTCGGCGATATCCCCGGAGCGGTGAGGCCCGGGTCCAAGATCCGCCATGGCGCGGAGATAGCGCTTCTCGGAAGGAGTTAGTCGATCAAAGCGCACACGGAAAAAGCTTTCGTCCAGTGCTGCGACAGCCGTGATCGAGGCCATTTCGACATGCGCGAGCGTGATGGGCGAGGCATCTGCCGCATCCCAAGCGTGTTTGCCCCATTCTTGCAGGAAATACGGATAACCTTGGGTTTCGTTCACAATTTGCTCCACGGCATCTTCATCATAAGCCACCCCTTGACTGGAGGCGGGTTTCTCCAAGGCTCGCCTCGCCTCTTCGTTGTTCAGTGCCCCGATTTCCGGAAAATCGAACAGCCGTTCCGCATACGACTTGGCCCGGCCCATGCGCCCGCGAAGTTGAGGCAATCCAGCCCCGACAAGAATGACCGGCCGACGGCGCTGCACGGTCCGATGCAGCGCGGTGATCAAGGTGGCAAGTTGCTCCTCCTCCACATACTGCAGTTCATCGATAAAAATCGTGATCGCGGTGCCGGCGGATTCCGCAGCGGCCCCGGCGGCATCGAGAAGATCCTGCAGGTCATGCTCAAGGTCGCCGTTGTCGGCCAGTCCGGGTTCGGGTTCCAAGTCCAGACCCACCTCGATGTCCTCATATTTCACCTTTAGAGCCCCTGCGAAGCCCGCCAGTGCCCGCAATCCCCGTTGAGCCAAGTCACGGGCTTTTTCCACACGGGAGAGCCGCAGCAGGGCTTGCCGCAGCTGGGGAGCCAACAAGGCAGGAAGGGAACGTTGCTCCGGAGCCTCAATTCGAACCGTATGGATCCCCGAATGCTCGGCCTGTTCCCGGATGTGATCCAGCAAAACGGTCTTGCCAACGCCACGCAAACCACAGAGCATCAGGCTTTTGGTGGGAAAGCGAAGACGGGTGCGCTCCAAGGCGATGCGCGCGGTCTCAACCAAGGCGTCGCGGCCTGCCAACTCGGGCGGCGGCGAGCCCGCCCCGGGCGAGTAGGGGTTGTAAATCGGATCCATGCGGGAAATGTAGGGAAGTGAACCGAGTTTATCAAGAAAAGATAAACTTGGGTAAATTCATTCAAATCACGACCGTTTACGGGTTGTTTTTTTCTTCGACTATTCGGATGACGTGAGCTTGCCGCTCCTTCCAGATCCGCTCCAACAGCACGGATGCCGGTTCGTCGGTGGGGTTTTGAGGGACGAGTTGGCCGGTGAAGGCTTGTTTGAGGAGGGACTGGCGATAGACGCGGAGTTGGCGACGCGCGCGGCGCAGACTCTCCTCGCCGGCGTCCAACTCGCTGAACAACTCCTCGATCTTCGCCACAATCCGCTTCTGCTCGGCGAGGGGCGGGAGTGGGAAATTTATCGATTCAATGTCACGTTTCGCCAAACTTGGGATCGTGGTGCTTTTGTCGAGCGAGTGGAAATTGAAGCTGCGGCAGAAGTAGAATAAGTAACCGGGCAAAAGATGATCGGTCTGCAGTGGATAAAGACCGAAGGCCGTGTCCACATTCCAAAATCCGTGCATTCCGTGCAATCCGTGGTTCAAAAACATTCTAACCACAGAATGCACGGAATACACGGAATGAAGAGAGAGGAATCTGGATGGAATCAGGTCGTGGGTTCCCATGGATTGATGAGGTCAATGCCGCAGTCTTGGAAGTGGGCGGTGTTGCGGGTGGCGAGGGTGAGGTTGTGGACTTTGGCGGTGGCGGCGATGAGGGAGTCCTCGAACGGCATGTTGTGTTCGGCGCGGAAGTCGGCGGCGAGTTCGGCGATGGGGCGGTCCACGTCGAGGATGCGGAATTGGTCGCGGAGGGACACGACTTTGTCATACCAAGCGGCGAGGTGGAAGGCGAAGACCGGATCGCGAGGCTCCACTTTTCTCATGCCGTAGCGGAGTTGATTGAGTGTCATGACGCTGATGTATCCGACGGTTCCCCGCTGTGTCTGCTGCCAGTGGAGAAGATTGGGGTCGGCCTTGTCCGGGCGCCGGAATGCCGAGAGGGTGACGGTATCGAGAAGATAGGCCATCAGTCCTCGTCAGGTTCGAATGAGAACTCACGGTGCTTGGTTTCCCGGCGGTCGGGCAAGGGGAATTCCTTTTCGTAGAATGAATCCGGCATCCCCGGCACCGTGAGGGCTTCGATCCAGGTTTTGGGTTCTTCGGAAACTATGGGGGTTGTTGTGCATGGATTTGGGGTTTGCGCGCGACAAAGGCGTTCGGGTTTTCAAACCACAATGGAAGCAAAGCGGACATGGACGAACTGACTCAAAATTCAAAAAACTTCGTCAAATTTCACGGATGGGCACGGATGAAGAGGGTTGGGTTTCGTTTTGGCGCGGTAGCGCCATTTCCTAATCCGTGCATTCCGTGCAATCCGTGGTTTGAATTCTTCATGCAGTAAGGGCGGCGTTCATTTCGTCGATGATGCGGTCCATGTGTTCGCCGAAGAGGGCGTGCATTTTGCCGAGGCTGCCTTGGGCGTCGAAGGAGGGCGTAGGCGTTCCAGACGTTGAGCGGGGCGAGGTGGGGGGCGTTGGCTTTGAGGAGGTCGAGGACTTCCTGGATCCACGTAAGGACAAAAGCCATATCCCTGACAAGATCGTGTGGTGTGCCCGGGGCCGGACTTGCGGGTGCGGGTTTTCCCACTGTCGCGAGTGTTGGCGGTGTTCGCCGAAGGATCCGCCTGATTCATGCAATCCTGCGCATTGTTTCTTCCTTCACCCGGCGGTCATGGCCCCGTATCCTTGCCCGCAGCCACGCCCGTTCCGCACCAAGCCCTCATCCGCACCATGAAAATCCGATCCATCTCACGCCGCCTGACCCTGAAGCTCCTCACCGCGGTTCCGTTTCTCGGATTGATCTCCCGCCGCGCCGTTGCCGGCGAAGCCGTGCTGCCGGAGGAAACCCGCCTCGACCGCTGGCACGAGAGCCACGACCGCGTGTTCCTCGGCGAGGGCGTGTGGGCGAATCCGATGGAGGACTGGCGCGTCGCGGGCGGCTGGGCGGAATGCGTCGTCAGTTCGCGCAACCGCAGCATCCATTCGCTCACGCGCCAGCTCGTGGATGCCGGGCGGGGCTTCGCCACCACGGTGCGCGTGCGCAAGCCCGCCGGGCTTTCCGAGGACAACGGAGCGGGCATCCGCTGCGGCATCCGCCACCGGATCGACGATTTCCGCAGCAACTGCTTCGCCCACGGCAGCGGCATCGACGCCGGCATCCTGCGCGACCGCCTCGTCCTCGGCGGGGAATCCGCGCCGCTCGAACGCCCGTTCGAGTCCGGCGAATGCCGGCTCGCCCTGCGCGGCACGCCGGGCGATGGCGATCAATATGATCTCGAATTGACGGCCACCACGGCGGACGGCGAACCGCTCGGCCAGGTGGCGCTGCAAACGCGGAAACAGGACGTGCTCGGGAATCTCGCGCTCGTCAGCCAGTTCCAATACGAGGGCCATCCAGCGCCCGCGGGCCGCAGGCTGGAACCTGCCTGGGCGTTCAGCGACTGGCGCGCCGGCGGCCCCACCCTGTGCGACAAGCCGGAGCAGGCCTTCGGCCTCGTTTTGTGGACCCAATACACGCTCAGCGATTCGCGCGGCGACGAGGGGTTCGTCATGAAATTGAGCGCGCTGACCGGCCCGCTCGGCGAAGAGGACAACCCGGAGGTCGAGCTGTGGACCCGCCACGGAGGAAACTGGAAACCGCACGGCACCGCGAAACTCGACGACAAGGGATGGATCGCCACCTTCCGCGTGCCGAACTGGGACGAAACCCGCGACACCCCGTATCGCGTCGTTTACCGCGAGCGGCTGCGCGGCGGCGGCGAACGGCCGCACGAATGGACCGGCACGATCAAGGCGAACCCCGCCGGGCGCCCGCTGCGCATCGCCGCGATGACCTGCCAGAACGACTACGCGTTCCCCTACGCGCCGGTCGCGGAGAACCTCGTGAAGCTCGATCCCGACCTGCTGTATTTCTCCGGCGACCAGCTCTACGAATCCCACGGCGGCTTCCGCGTGATCCGCGAGCCGGCCGACCCGGCGATCCTCAACTACCTGCGCAAATACTATCAGCACGGCTGGGCCTTCCGCGAGGCGATGCGCAACGCCCCGACCATCCTCATCACCGACGATCACGACGTCTTCCACGGCAACCTCTGGGGCGACGGCGGCATCGAAATGCCCGACAAAACGCGCGGCACCTCCTCTTACGTCGGCTACATCCAGCCGGTCGAAATGGTCAACGTCGTCCACCTCACCCACACCGCGCACCACCCGGATTTTTTCAACCCCGAGCCGATCGCACAGGGCATGAGCGTGTATTACGGCGACATGGTGTATGGCGGCGTCGGCTTCGCGATCCTCTCCGACCGGAAATGGAAGAGCGGCCCGCACGAGGTCGATGCCGGCGGCGGCAGGCCCGACCACGTCTCCGACCCGCACATCGACACCCGCGCCATGGACAAGCCCGGCCTCGAGCTGCTCGGCGAACGCCAGGAGAAATTCCTCTCAAAATGGGCGGACGACTGGCGCGGCCACACGATGAAAATCGTGCTCTCGCAAAACCCGTTCGCCAACCTCGCCACGCATCACGGGGAATACGACGGCCACCTCGTCGCCGACCTCGATTCCGGCGGCTGGCCGCAGACGCCGCGCGACCGCGCCATCGACCTGATCCGCCCGGCCAAGGCGCTGCACATCAGCGGCGACCAGCACCTCGCCAGCCTCGCCCAATACGGCGTGGATAACCAGCGCGACAGCTCGTGGTCGTTCTGCACCCCGGCCATCGCCGCCGGATACCAGCGCTGGTGGCGGCCCGACGAAGTCGGCATGGAACACGCCAACCGCCCCGCCCACGGCAGGCCGCACACCGGCGAGTATCTCGATGGATTCGGCAACAAGGCCTACATGTACGCGGTCGCCAACCCGGAACCGGACAACCCGGACCTGCACCCCTATCATCGCGCCCACATCAAGGCGAGCGGCTTCGGATTCGTCACCGTGGACACCGCGGCGAAGACCTACCACCTTGAGGCCTTCAAGTTCCGCATCGACGCCACCGACGGCAGCCCGGACAACCAGTTCACAGGCTGGCCGGTCACCCTCCATCAGGACGAAAACGCCGGGGACAACCGGCTGGCTTGAGCCAGCCCTACCGACGGGTGGGCCCGGTTCTCCGTGCGAGGCGGAGTTGCGGTAGTAGTGAAACGTGAGGGCCTGGAGGAGGGAGAGGAAATCGAGCGGACCGTGGCCGGGGAGTTGGCGGATGCCGGGTCCGGTCTGCCATGCGTAAAAGAAGAGAAGGTGCGGGCCGACGCTGCGGATGATTTCCCCGACGGGTGCCTTGATGCGCTGGAGGTGGTAGGGGGCAATGCCAATGCCGACATGCTCCTGGGTATTTGCTTTTGGGGTGAAGGCCGTTGAAAGAGCCGGTGGCCAGACCGGAGGCGGGGAAAAGGGGAGTTTGGGTAAAGCTGAAACACTGGAAACTGAAATTTTGAAATGAAGAATACTCCACAGCACACCCTGACTTGGCGCAATTGGGAGGATTTACGGTGTTATTCACATTGTGCGAACGTAGTTCTCCAGACAGCCTTGCCATGGATTTTCTGGCAGCGGGATCATTTTTTGCTGGCGGGCGCGGTCAGGAGGATTCGAGGACCAGAATGCGACCGTCGTCCAACTTGGCCTCTGGAGCCCGCCACTCCGGTCGTTGGTCGATGCCATCCGGGTCGGGATTTGGCGGATTCCGGGGACGGTGGAACCAGTCAAGGTCGGGTTCTTCGTCCGGGATCCACTCCTTGATTGCCTGCCAAGGTGGTTCGATCGGCTCCATTGTGTCGATGTCATAGGGCGGAGGCGGCGGGCGCGGGAGCTGGATCAGCCCCTCCCACAGCCCGTGAAGGCGGAGGAAGAATTGATTCAGGGCCGCCTCACGGCCCTTCACTCCTACGGGGCACGTCACCCGCTACGCAGGTTCCTG
>SLAV01000312.1 GCA_007126655.1 Haloferula sp.
ATCACCCCCTCGATGATCGCGTTGCTCAAGCGCGAGGGCGAGGAGGCCGCCAAGGCGGCTCCACAAAGGGTCCGCCGTGCGGCGGAGGCGAAGGCGCGCTATTGAAGCGCCGCCGCCTTCTTCAGAAGCGATACGCCAGCCCGGAGGTGAGCGTGGTGTCGCGCCGTTCCTTGCCGGGCGCGGGACGGTTGTCGAAGTGCCATGAGGCGGCGTTGCGCCACGACAGGCGGTCGTTGATCCTGAGATCCACCGAGCCGGTGGCCAGCACGGTGAAATTTTCCGGCTCGCCAAGCTCCACCTGGTAAATCACGGCCTGATTGAGGCGCAGGTGGCGCGTGAGGTTGTGAGCGAGCCGCTGCGAGGCCGTGGCCGACGCGTATTCGTCGCGGCCTTTCCCGGCGTTCTCGAACGTGACGCCCGGACCCGCCTCGATGCTGAGGGTCGTATCGTCGCTGCGGACGAGATAGCGACCCAGGTGCGCGCCGGGGGTGACGCGGTATTCGATGTCGGCGAGCGGATCGCGGAAGAAGCCGAGGTTCGCGCCGGCATACCAGTCTCCGTCGATGAAGCGGTTGTATTTGGTGCTCACGCGGAGGGCGTCGATGCTGGTGACGTTGGAATTTTCCGCGTAGGTGTATGCGGTGTTGAGGAAAAACTCGCCGCGTTCGCCGCGGTGGGCGGTGTCGGTGGTGAAGGTGAGGTTGAGCGTGTCCGAGTTGCCCTGGGCGAGCGACAGGCCGAGCGCGGCCTCGGCGGTCCAGCCCGCGGGCGAGACGGATTCGGACGGCGGGGACGGCATGAGGCTGCGCCGGGAGCCTCCTCCGCCGCCGTTGTCGCCCGGCTGGCCGCCGAGAATGTAGCTGAGGCCCTGGACGAGGGTGGTGTCGTTTTTGCGGCGGCCGGCCGCGGGCGTGTTGTCGATGCTGTGGCGGAGCGCGGTATTGAGTGCGAGGCGGTCGGTGAGGCGCATCGCGAAGGCGGCCTCGCCGACGAGGAGGTGGTTCGAGAAATCGGCCGCCTCGGTGGTGAAGACGATGGACTGGGTGAGGCGCGCGCGGGAATTGAGCCGGTGGCTCATGCGCTGAGCGAAACGGAGGCTCATGTAGTCGTCACTGACGCCGCCCTGTTTTTCCCACGCGTATCCGGGGCCGGCCTCGAACGAGAGGCGGGTGTTTCCCGTGTCGAAGGCGTGCCAGCCGCCGTGCGCGCCGAGGTCGAAGCGGTGGTCGAGATCCGCGACGGGGTCGGCGAGGAAGCCGGCGGTGCCGCCGAAATAGAACGGCCCGCCGGGCTTGTGGTCGTGCTGGATGCCGAGGCGGAGCGTGTCGGTGCTTTTCTCGCCGTCGTCGTCGGCGTAGTGGTAATCTGCGGACATCCAGGTCTCGTTGGCTTCGGAGAACCGGCTGGCGAGGAAGCGGATGTTGTAGGCGAGGGAGTCGGAATTGCCGTCGGTGAGCGCGAGGCCCGCGGCCCCGGTGACCTCCCAGGAGGGGGCTTCCGGCATGTCATCCGCCGGCGCTGCCTCCGGTGGGACGGCGGCGGACCTGGTGCCCGCGGCGAGCGGGTGGAGAAACGAAGTGGCGAGCAGCAGGATGGCGGGGCGTTGGAGCATGTGGAAGTGAGTTGGCTTGTGCGCGGTGGCGTGGGCAACAGATGGAGGGGATCGCGCGGCGGCGGGTCAAGGTGTTAGAAGATGCGCCCCCTTGTGCTGTCGCTGGCCATGCACTGCGCCGGTTGGGTTGGATTGCCGATTGTCCTCCTCCGCCAGAGACTACGGCGGACATGATTACGGCGGACATTTTGTTGATTTCGGGAAGGAAAATGAATCGCCGCAAAATCCGTGGCTTTCATCCACCTGCTTTCAGTTTGCAGGCCCATAGATGAGCTGCGCGCTCGCGGTGGTGGCGGTGTTGGAGACGACGCGCACCCAATGGGCGTGGAAGCCGTCGGGGAACTTGTGCCTCACGGTTTCGCCCGCTTTCAGATCGAAGGATTGATAGACCGACCAGGTGTCGTCGGCCAGGAAATCGACCTCGAGGGTGATGGTGGCGTCTTCGGTGGCGGCGAGGGTCAGTTCCTTGCGGTCGTAGCCATACATCAGATACGGATCGGACGGCGCATCGGCTTCGACCGCGGTGTTTTTCCACGGGCCGCCGTGGCCGCGTGGTTCGCCCATGCGCCAGAGGTCGTCCACTTCGCCGAGCCAGAGGGCGGCGGTGCCGTCGGGGTTGCGGATGAGGTTGGGGGCTTCGGGGGCGTCGTCGTGCACGCCGCTGAGGACGAAGAGACCGCGCCAAGCGGCGAAGTCGGTGATGCGCTTGCCGTGGGTGACGAGGGCGCGCATTTTGCGGAGTCCGCCGGAGTTTTGGCGCGGGACTTCGTAGAAGGTGCCGTGGCAGTTGAGCAGGGCGCGCTCGGTGACGACCTCGCGCTCGCTGCGGGCCCAGCCGGAGGGGAAGGGTTCCTCGTAGCCATCGTGCAGGCGGGGCAGGCGGTAGCGGACGCCGCCTTGCTCGACCCAGACGGAGGCGTCGTCTCCGCCGAAGTGTTTCCGGGTGGCGGCGGCCCTGCGCAGGCGTTGTTCGGCATCGGCGTCGTCGCTGTCGGTGAAGTTGAGCGCGCCGTCGATGATGTGGTAGCCGGCGGGGGACGCGAATTCGAGCGAGAGGTCGTCGTGGTCGCGGACGCGGATGATGCCGTCCGACGCGGGGGCGTCGTCGCCGATGTCGGCGAGGGCGGCGAATTCGGGGGAGGCGGCGGCTTCGGCGGGGGCGGCGCGGGGGTAGGGCGAATGGAGATGGAAAAAGGCGGTGAGGTCGGCGCTGGCGGCGGAGGATGCGAGGCGCACCCAGAGGGCGTCAAGGTCGCCCAGCAACTCGAAGGTATAGCCACCGGCGGGCACGGTGAGGGTGCGGGCGGAGGTCCATTCCGGGGTGCCCTTGCTGGTTTGGATTTCGATTTCAACCGGGGATTCGCCGAGGTTGCGGAGGTGCAGGGTGCGGCTGGTGAAGCCCTCGATGAGGAAGGGATCGGAGGTATGGCCGGCGCCGACGATGTCGTTCATCCAGACGGCACCGTGCCCGGCGGGGGAGCCCCAGTTTTTGATGTCGTCCATGGTGCCGAACCAGAGGTTGCTCTGGTTGCGCAGGGCGAGCCGGTTGTCGAATTTGGAGAGGTCGTTTTTGCCCATGACGATCTCGCCGTTGAACATGGCGTAGTCGGTGGGCATTTTGTAGTAGCTGGAGATCGGTTTGAGACCGGCGAAGTTGGCGGCGCTGAAGGTTTCCGGGAAATCGAAGAAGATGCCGTGCATGTGCATCAGGTGGATGCTGGAGGGGTCTTCGGGATCGAGCTGGCGGATGCGCGGCCACTCGGTGTGCCAGCCGTGGGAGCCGTCGTGCGAGTAGGAGCCTTTGGGGAGCCGCCAGAGGTTCCATTCCCGGTCTTCCATGACGTGGACGAGCACGGATTTCGCGTCGAAGCCGGTGGCCCAGACCGGGTCGGTCTCCGGATTCGGGCTGCCGAAGATGCCGCCGGGGCCGGTGACCTCGCAGGTCTGGGTGCGGTAAATCTGGTTCCACCCGGCGAGGAATTCCGGCTCGGGATCGACCGGCGGCGGGCCTTCCGATTCGGGGTTGGCGAGGTGGTCTTTGGTGAAGGTGCCGTCGTTTTCGGCGACGGTGGTGCCGTCCCACGTGGCGAGCACGCCGGCGGGGCCGGTGGGGTCGTCCTGGTTTCGCGGGCGGCCGTTGTTGCCGACGACGAGCCGCCCCTGGGCGGTGAAGGCGCCCTTGCCGTGATAGCCGAAGATGAAGCGGTCGCCGCGCGGCTGCACGTCGGGGTAGCGGACGATGAAGGACAGGTCGCGGGCATCGACGTCATAGACGCCGCTTTCCATGGTGAAGAGATAGAGGCGGTCGGGGTCGGTGAGGTGCGCGGCGGTGGCGGTGTGGCGGCCGGGGGCGTCTTCGGGGGAAAGCACGCGGACGTTGCGCTCCGCATCGATGAAATACGGGCCGATGTTGAGCTGGTTGGTGGCGCGGTGGATGAACCGGTTGGCCGGGGTGCCGCCGACGGATTCGGGGCGGACGATCATTTCGAGGTCGGGCGTGATTTCGTAAAGCTTGTTGTCGTCGCCCCGTGGCGAATGCGGCGCGTAGGTGACGACCCACAGCCGGCCGGCCCAAGGCATGATCGCGCCGACGCCGCATTCGGCGGAGCTGTTGGTCATGGTGAGGTGCGGATAGACGCCGGAAACGCGCGGGTGTTCCGAGGCGGCCGCGGGCACGGCGCAGGCAAGCAGCGTGACGGTGGCGACGATGGCCAATGCGGATGGATTCTTTCTCTTGGAGTGATGGTGGGGCATGATGAATGGGTTCAGTGGTGGCGTGTGACCTGCATACGCCGCGTGCCGCGAAAATATTCGCCCGGTTTTCCATCCGAATCATGGGTCATGGTTGGAGCACAGCGCTGGCAATGCGTTCGCGGGTGCCGGCGTTCACGGCGACTTCGATGGACTCGTTTTCCCGCAGGCCGGTCACGCGTGATCCAGAAAACCAGCGTGCCCCGCAGGCGGTCCGGCCCTACCAGCTTGAACGAGAGGATGTCGGGCGGGACTTCCTGCCTGATTTCGATTTCCCCGGTCCTCGTCGGAGCGATCCTTTTCAGGAAATGTAACATTCGACCGATAATATTGGTATCCAGTAAACCCGATGAGCGATGAAAGCGACAATGCCGCCAGGCTGTCCGACTTTGTGAGACTGTTGACCGAACATCAGGGGAATATCCGCGCCTTCATCGTCTCGCTCATGCCCGGCAATCCGGACGTCGCCGATGTGCTGCAGGAGACCAACACCGTGCTCTGGCGCAAGCGCGACCGCTTCGAGCCGGGCACCAATTTCCTCGCCTGGGCCTTCCGCATCGCCCGTTACGAGGCGCTCCGCCAGCTCCACCGCCAGCGCCGCAGCGGGCACGTCGCCTTTTCCGAAAAGACCGTCGGACTGCTCGCCGAGGTCGAACCGCCGGAGCATTCCGCCGAAGATCTGCTCTCCGCGCTCGACCTCTGCCTCGACAAGCTCAGCGACTCGCAGCAGGAACTCGTGCGCGAGCGCTACACCCCCGGACACACGCTCGAGGATCTTGCCGCCCGCACCGGCCGCACCGCCGGAAGCCTGCGCATCGCGCTGATGCGCATCCGCGAGGTGCTCCGCCGCTGCATCGACCAGACGCTCGCCGCCCGCACGTCATGATTTCCCGCGACCTCCAGAGAAAAATGCTGCGCATGCTCGACGGTGATCTCCCCGCCGAAGAGGCCGCCGCGCTCGAGGCCAGTCTCGTCGCCGACCCGGAGGCCCGTGCCGAATGGTGGAGGCTTTCGCGTCTCCACAGCGCCCTTGAGATTCGCTACGCCGCCGAGGCAACCATCCGGCGGTCTCCGGTGGTGCCCGTCGAGCGCGTCCTCGCGTTGCGTCAACGCCGCATCGTCCGGACCGCCCTCTCCGCCACTGCCGCCGCGATCCTGCTCGGTGCCGTCGCATTGTGGCTGGTCAACGCGCCGCCGCCCCCACCCGCCGCCGTGGTTCGCGCCGCCCCGGAGTCCGTCTTCACGACGGCCCACACGGGCGACCGGAAAAACGGCGACCCCGGCACGCTCGGCGAAGGCTCCGTTCTCACCCTCGAACACGGCGTCGCCGAACTCGATCTGCCGCACGACGTCCGCGCCGTCGTCCAGGCCCCGGCCGTGCTCGCGCTCACCGGCCCGCGCGAAGTCCGGCTCGACCACGGGCGCGCGTTCTTCGAGGTCGCCTCCGAAGCGGGGCATGGATTCACCGTCGCCACGCCGCGCCAGCGCATCGTCGATCTCGGCACCTCGTTCGGCGTCGTCGCCCTGCGGGACGGCACCCCGTCCACCGACCTCCACGTCTTCGACGGAACGGTGAGGGTGGACGGGCCGGACGGCCTGGCGGGAGAAATCATCCGCGCCGGGCGCGCCGTGCGGCTGGAAGGGACGACCGTCGCCGGTGAGATCGAACCCTCCGCCGCCTCGTTCCTGCGCGAGCTGCCGGAGAGGGTCGATCTGCTCCTGCACGACGGGTTCTCCAACGGCCTCGCCGCCGACAGCCAATTCGCCGTCCTGATCGATCCCGGCGCGATCCTCGGCGAATCCGGCCGGGCGTTTCCCGGGATCACCGAAAACGACGGCTGGTCCTTCCGCACCACGTCCGCCGCGCCCGCCGACATCCCCGTGCGCAACCCGGCCTTCGGGGAGGACGGGCGGGAAACCAGCCACGGGGACGCCATCGCCGGCTGGCACGATGCCCGTCCCGATGAATGGGGGTGGGGCGTGGTCGCGCGCCGGAACAACCTCACCCCCACCGAGGGCCGCTTCTTCGGGCGCCTCTTTCCGGGCAACACCCTCCGCCAGACGACCGGGGAAAAAATCCGCCCCGGCGTCACCTACGTCCTCACCCTCGACGTCGGCCTCTCCAATTCCACCGCCGTCGTGCGCCTGCTCGACTCCGGTTCGGGCGACGTCCTCGCCGAAACCACGTTCACAACCCCCGGCGAAAAATGGCTGCGAGACCAAAGCCTCCTCTTCACCGCCGCCGCCGACCACGCCTCCGGCGGGCGACTCGCCATCTCGCTGGCCTGCGAATCCGGCGCTTTCGCCGCCTTCGACCGGATCCGCTTCGGCACCGCCGGCCACGACGCCGGCGCGGGATTCGACCCCGCCGCCGTTCCGGCTCCTCCGGCGACGGACGAACCGGGCCCGGCACCCCACGCCCCGCCGCGGATCACCGCCATGCTGCCCGCCGCCCATGATGACGCGGCCGTTCCCGGCGGCCCCCTCATGCTGCGGTTCGACCAACCGATCGAATGGGGCCGCGGCCGCATCACACTGCGCAACATCACCGATTGGTCCGAAACCGTCTTCATCGCCGGCGCGGATTCGTGCATGTCGATCAACGGCCCGGTCCTCACCATCCGCCCGCCGCTCGAA
>SLAV01000240.1 GCA_007126655.1 Haloferula sp.
ACGGAGTGCGCGTGCGCGGCCTGCTCACCGCGCCGGTGGACGGGGACTATCATTTCTCGATCGCGGGGAACAACGCGTGCATCCTCTATCTGGGGGAATCCGAGGACAAGTTCACCAAGCGCGTCGTGGCCCGCGTCGAGGTCGGCACCCGCTGGCGGTCCTTCAACACGGGCGGGCACACGCCCAGCGGGCCGGTGCCGCTGGAAGGCGGCAGGAGTTATTACATCGAGGTGCTATTCAAACGCGGTGGCGATGAACCGGACCGCGCGGACCACTCCAGCGTCGCCTGGAAGCGCCCGGGCGAGGGGAGATATTCGGTGATCCCCGCGGAATTCTTCAGCCCGTACCGCCTCGATCCGCGCGATCTCGACGACGACGACCTGCCCGACGAATGGGAGATCCTGCATGGCCTCGATCCCAATGATCCGGGCGGGGACAACGGCGCCTGGGGCGACCCCGACGGCGACGGGCTTGAGAACTTCCGCGAATTCCAGCTCGGCCTGGATCCCAACACACCGGACGTCCACGGCACCCCGGGCCTGGCGTTGTGGGAAGTCTGGGAAAACCTTCACGGACTGCTCGACGCGCATCGTGATGAGGGTGGAATTGCCACCGGATTGTGGCGCGACGCGCGCTTCCCGCTCGAGGCGACGCGGCGCGAATGGCGGGACGCGCTCGACGCCCCGCGCCGCGAGGGCACCCATTTCGGCGCGCGCATGCGCGCCCACGTCATTGCTCCCGAGACGGGCGACTATGTGTTCTCCATCGCCGGGCGGGATGTCGGCGAATTGTATCTCAGCCCGGACGACTCGAAATTCAACCGCCGCCGCGTCGCCTCCTTCTGGCACGGCACCCCCTTCCGCTCATGGCACCGGCGGCCCGGCCAGATGTCCGATCCGGTGCGGCTCGAAGCGGGCGGGGCATACTACATCGAGGCGCTCTACGCGCGGGGTGGCTTCCAGTATGACGACGATTTCTTTTCCATCGGCTGGAAGACTCCGGGATCGGATGAATTCAAGCTCATTGACGGCAGGCATCTGGTCGCCTTTTTCCGCGATCCCAACGACCTGGACGACGACGACCTGCCCGATGACTGGGAAATCCAGTACGGGCTCGATCCGACCAACCCGCATGGCGACGACGGGCCGTTCGGCGATCCCGACGGCGACGGTCTGACGAACATGGAGGAATACCATCTCGGCACCGACCCGCTCAACCCGGATACCGACGGCGACGGAGTCTCGGATTACGACGAGGTGCATGTCTTCGGCACCGATCCGCTGGTTCCCGACGCCATGCCGTCGGAACTCTACGCCGCACTTCCGCTGGTCGCGCCGCTTCCCGGCGGGCAGCGCTGGTTCTCACGCTTCGGGGACGAGACGATCCAGTCGATGGAGCGACGCGGCGCGACCGTTTGGGAATTCGCGGTCGAGCAACCCGGGGTGTATCAAATTGTCGTTTTCGGCTGGTCGCAGGCCGCCTCGCCGCCGAATCCCGGGATCCCGGTCTCGCTTGCCATCAATGGCACCGCCATCGGCGGGGGCGTCTTCGCGCCGGGGCCGGAAGCCAGCCGGGTGAGCCGACTGACCCCGTGGCTCGAGGCTGGGATACACGAGGTTACCATCACCAACCAAAATGTCCGCTCCGGTGTGTCGCTTGTGATCTCCTCGCTGGAAATCCACGCCCTGGCCGGAGACGATGCCGACGGCAACGGCCTGCCCGACTGGCTTGAAAACGCGTGGCGTGACGTCAACCGCGCCGAGACCCGGGACGCCGGATTCGCCGCGTCGCCGGCCTGTCTCGAAGGTTTCGCCCGGTTCCACGGCGACGTCGAAATCCGCACCGAAGACGGCACCGAGATCCCGGTGCGCGAGGGCCTTGAAGGCCGCTGGTATGCCGACGTGCCGCTGGATCCCTCCGGACCCAAGCGCGTCGAAGTATCCTTCGAAGGCGGTGCCATCGTCGAAATTCTCGAACTCGAGTGGACCGCCACCAATCTGTACAACGGTGGTGAGGTCCACGTCCGGCGAGGCGATTCACTCCGGCTGACTTCCTTCGATCCTGACCTCGAACTGGACGGCTCCGACTTCGCCTTGAGGGATTCCGTTGGGGAACTTCACCACGGCGCATCCGCCGAACCCTTGGTTAACGAATTCGAAACCACGGGCCGTCTGGAAAAAACCGTCAGCACCACCTCGCCGGACGGGCGCACCACGACCGCCGCGGTGGATTTCCTCGTTACCACAGCGGATCTTGGCGGCGAATTTCACACGGCCACCGGCCAAATCCGGGAGTGGAAACCCCCGGTATTGCCCGTGACCGCCGATCTGGAAGCCGACGAGTCCCTCGGACTCGCGGAGATTTCCGCGCCCGGCGAGCAGCCGCGCATCTTCGATGCCTCCTTCGCGGGTGCCACCGGAAGTACCTCCGCGCGGGTGGTCGCCCGCCTGCCCGACGGTCCAATACTCGATACCGCCCCCATCCACGGCTTCGAGTTTTCGGCGTC
Organism: Haloferula sp.; assembly: GCA_007126655.1. Classification (GTDB taxonomy): domain Bacteria; phylum Verrucomicrobiota; class Verrucomicrobiia; order Verrucomicrobiales; family Akkermansiaceae; genus Luteolibacter. Next base: position 2,507 of record SLAV01000240.1, read on the forward strand.
CACCCGAACCGGCGACCACCATGTGGTCAGAACGCTTGCCGATGGCACCCGGGTGGTCCGTGTCGGTTACACCATCGACGGGGTGATACCGCCCGATCTCTCGATCTGGCTCCAGTTGCACGTCACCGATGCGGTGTTTGCCAATGGCAGTTCGTGGTTGCATCTGGCCGCCGGAGATTTCGACGAGTTCGGTCGCGCCCAGGTCGAAATCTTCAAAGCCCCGGGCGACGGCCCGGCCTGGGTATGCCACGGAATCAATCTCTATGATGATGGCCCACAGGGCGGCGGCACCGACGGCGACGACTCCGACACGAACACCCACGACTCACCCGAAGACCCATGAAGCCCTCTGAAGAACCAACACCCGGCCCAAGCAGTCGTCTTTTCGCATGGGCCGCGGTCGCAGTGATCGCGATTGCCGCCGCAGTGCTGTGGACGCTTTCGCGGCCCGGTGCCGGGCCGTCGTCCCCGGAGTCCGGTCCGAAACCATTCGCTTCCACCGAAATCCGGCCGTTTTCCGTGGATTCCGGGCCGGACGACTCGGCGCGGCCCGACATCGCCGCCGCAATCGGACGCGGCGGGCGAATCACGCACGCGGAACGCACCCACCGCGTCATGCAAATCCGCCGCCCGCTAGAGGCCGGCGAAGTCGAGGGGCTGCTGCGCGCCCTGTTGACGCCTCCAGAACCCGGAACCCCCGCTGCCCTGCGGGCGACCTGGTTTCACGAAACCGCCAACCTCCTCCACCGTCAGGAAACCGACCTCCGCGAGTTTGCCGGAGTATTGGCCACCGTCGCACGCGACTCTTCGCGCGCCCCGGTGACGCGGGACTACGCCCTCCAGCACCTGCGACGGATCTGGCCCAAGGCCACGCCCGACCTGCGCGGCGACATCGAAGCAACCTTTGCGGAGTTCGCCGGTTCGCCAGGCGAACTCCGGGCCGCCGCGATGCTGGGCCTCCACCTCATCGATCCGGACGGAAGCCGCGGCATGGACGATTCCATCGTGACCCGGGCCGTCCGCTCGGCGCTCGCCGCCGATGCGGCCTCCGGCGATTCCCTCGCCCTGCGCATGACCGCCACACGTATCGTCGGCGAACGCGGTCTCTCCGACCAGCGTCCCCGGCTCATGAACATCGCCTCCTCGCCACGCGAACATGCCCTGTTGCGCATGGCCGCGGTCGCCGCGCTGGGAACCATCGGCGATCCCGAAGATCTCCGGATTCTCGCCACCCTCGATCCCGCCGATGAAAGGATCGAGGCGGCCATCTTCCACGCCATCGGCCCCGCCGCTCACTGAACCATCCACCCCATCCAGTCCGAATGCCATGACTACCCCGACGCGTTTCGCAACCCTTGTCTCCCTTGCCGCCGCCCTTGCGCTTTTTCCGCACGGGACGGCCTGCGCCTACCCTCCCGACAACCCGCCCGCAAGTTCCTGTTGCGGCTGCATCGACAATGACGGCGTTACGGTTTCCCAAATCGACGGTCCCGGCGGCGGCGAGATCCACGAAGAGCGCGACGCCTCCTCCGGCGACTGCATTCCCATCAAGGCGGATCGCAACGGCCAATTCCACATCCGTTTCACCATCCCCAATACCTGCACGGGCGATCCCACTGTCAAACTGCGGGATGCCAAAGGGGAGGAATGGGTGAAATCGGGCGATGTCGTCGAGTTCGCCCTCGACGCCCACGCGGTCGAATCCAGGATTCATTATCAAATCCTCTGTCCGGGGGGCGAGGTTTGCATCACCGGCTGCCTCGACACCCGTGATTGCAAATCCCGCTGCGAGGGATCGGGAGGCACTTGCATGTCGGGGACCCGTGGCTTGGAGGGAGAGGTTTCCGCCGATGGTGCCGGAGGCGGCGACGGCGAATTCAAGGCCGAATTCGGAATCGGGAACTCCTACCATGGCGACAACACGGTCGGCCTGCGATTCGGAATCGATCCCAGCGAAGGCATCTCCCTCGGCGATCTGAGGATTGCTTCAAACGGCGGCTTCACCAAAACACCGGACGGCGACAACCTCAACATCGACACGGGATCGACCTTTTCGATCCTCTCGCCCATCAAAGAGCAGGGCAACGAAATCGGTGTGCTCGTCGAGATCCATCGCAAAACCAGCCCCGACGGCACCCCGGGCAACGTCGGTCACGATCCCAACCCGTTCCGCTCGATAGAATTCGAAAACATCGCCGCCAACAAGGTGAAAGCCACCGTCAGCAATGACGGCCACGCCACGACCACGGTCCACGAATGGCGCTATGACGATGGCGGCGGGTCTGGCAATCCCACCTGGACTTATCTCTACGGCAGCGGCATGCGCAAGGAGGTAATCGAACGCGAAAGCCTCGGCGCGTCCACCCGTCAGGAGCGCCGCATGATTTACGAGCGCCACGCGGGCGACACCGGCGAGGTCGCTGCTACCACCGCCAATCTCATCTCGGACGTCCGAACCGAGTGGGAGTTGTTCGGAAGCCAGTGGAAAAAGATCAGGGAAACCGTGGATCCCGGCGGCGACGCGTTGGTCACCGAGTGGAACTACTACCTCAATGGCGAGGAGACCTTCCCCTCGTCCTACGCCGGGGCGCTCCTGCTCCGCTGGATGCGCCGCCCCGACGGCTACGAAGAGTATCACGAATACGGCACCAACATCCATGTGCTCACCACCCCGCATCAGGGATCCTCCGGTGCCCGCGTCGTCACCACCACATGGGATCCGGGAACCAAAAAGAGCGTCCGTGAAGAAGTCATCAACAACCTTCTGGTCTCCAGGACCGAAACCATCCACAATGGCGACACCGTCACGCGGAAGCGCTATTACAACGAGACGGATTCCCTGGATACCGTAACCACCGTCGAATCACCCGGTTCGGATTTCGGCGGCCGGCCGGTGAAAATCGAGCATCCGGATGGCACGGTCACCACGTTTTCCCACCTGCGTTCCGGAGGCGAAAAAACCGTCACCCGCGCCCACGGGGCAGGCGACCCGGTGCACGAGGGTACCTCAACCGTAACCAAATACACCGCCCTCGGGGCCAAAAGCCGGGAAACCACCACCGCCGTCGGTACCGGCCACGGCATCGTGCTAGACGACATGGAGGTCCTCGACGCCGACGATTACGGCCGCCCGCTCGAAGTCTATCACCTCGCCGACAACGCCGCACTTCACGGCCAAGGCAATTGGACGCGCAAATACACCTACAACTGCTGCGGAACCGCCACCGAAACCGACCGCTACGGCATCACCACCACCCACGGCTACGACGATCTCAAGCGCCGGACATCCTCCACCCGTCTCGGCATCACAACCAAAACCATCTACGAAGGCCTATCGGTCACCACCCGCCGCAACTCGTCGGACATCTCCAAAACCGTGCGCTCGCTTTCCGGTGCCACCGTAACCCGCCACGGCCCCTCGCCACAGACCGGCGCGCTCGTCGAACTCTCCTCCTCGCAAACGACCTACCTCAATCCGGGCGGTGCGAGCCCCGAAAACCTGCCCTCCGGCATCGGCAAAAAAACGAAGCGAACCGTCATCCAGGTCGCCGACGACGGCGCCACCGTCCCGTTCCAAGCCACCAACTACTACCTCGACGGCCGACAGCACCGCACCTGGGGCGACCTCGAGCCGCCGACCGAATCCGGATTCGTCGCCACCACCCGTGGCAACCTGATCTATCGCATCGTCAGTCGGATTTCCGGGAGCATCAATCCTGCGGACGGCACCGGAGGCACCCGCGTCGAAAGCCGGATCGAACACGTCGATCTACTCGGCAGGACGTTCCGCGAAAGAGCCCCGGGCCAGTCTTTTTCGGGCGGAACCGTCCACCACTACAACGACCAAGGCCAACTCGAAGCCAGCATCGACGCCGACGGCGTGGCCACGCTCTACGATTACAACTCCGTCGGCGAACGCGTCGTCACCGCCGTCGATCTCAACGGGAACTACGATCCCGATTCCCCGGCCACCGGGGCCATCGACTACGGCACCGATCAAATCACCCGCACCGAAACCAAACCCGCCACACGCACTGATGGCAACGACGTCATCGCAGTCCTCCGAACCACTCAAAAAGTCTGGCAGGACAGCGACACCGCCAACCCGAATGGCATAGAAACCATCGTCTCCCAAACCGACCGCACTCCGGACGGTCTCCAATCCTGGGCCTGGCAAATCGGCCAGGGGCCCACACCCACACATGCCACGGCAACCTTCACCCACACCATCACCGACCTCGATCCCGCCACCCCCGAAAACTGGACCACCACCACCACCCGGCCCGATGGTTCGGGAACCCAAGTGTATCACGCAGGAGGAAAATGGGCCTGGACCGTCAACTTCTCACTCGATTGGAGCATGTCTCATTTCCTATGGGCGGCCGCTTCATCCTCTCAACCCGGCTACGACACCCTTAACCGCCTCACCCACGTCAAGGACTCCCGCACCGGCGTCACCGAAACCAAATACGTCTCCGTCATCTCCGAC
>SLAV01000075.1 GCA_007126655.1 Haloferula sp.
AGCGAGTAGCGCCGCGCCGGGAGGCTGGGTTCGAAATGATTTTCAAAGCCCTCGCCCTCGACGACAGACGGCGAGGAGACGAAGCGGGAGTGCGGATCGTTGGGATCGGTCCCGGCGATGAACTCCTGGGCCAGCGTCATGCCCTTGCCGAGCAAGTCTAAGCTGTCGAGGTCGGCCCAGGTTGCCTCGCCTTCCGGGCCAATCCCGTGCGCGACATACCAGTCGATCTCGACACCGCCCTCACTGCGGAACAGAGCCGACACCTCAAGGTCGGCCTGAACATCGGTATCCGTGCGTGAGGCGGTTGACAACCCGTCGCTCCAGGCATCGAATAACGCCCCGGCATCGGGAGCGGCTGTGACCTCGGTTCCGCTCTGCCCGGCTTCAACCATTTGAATGGTCGATCCGGTCAGGCGTCCACCTTGGCCTGCCGTGTAGCTCAGCGTAAATCCATCCACAATCTGCGAAGGTTGGGGTGGAGTGATGAAAAGTGTTTTTTTTACCGCATCGAAGTTGTCACTGACCGACCCGCCGCTGACAAAAATGCGCCCGTCCTCGAGCAGCACCGCCGGTGCGCTGCGCAGTTCATAGCCTTCGGGACTATGGAAATTGGAAGACTGCGTGAGAGTTCGGGCATTCAGATCAACCGTGAAGACGGCGATCTTGTAAGATGAAGCATCATTGACACGGGCAATCAGGTAGGCCGCATCATTCTCGTTATCAATCACGGGCTGGCCCAGAAACATGAATGATTCGGAATCAGGAAGAGCCGGCGAGATGTGCACACCCTCAACTTCCTTGGAGTCCGGATCTATTGAAATCAGCTTGAATCGAATTTTTTCACCACTGCTTCTGTTTTGGGCGAGCCATAAATAAGAACCGTTATCAAGCAGCTGTTGCGCGGTGATGCCCAGGCTGTTTGAAAAAGACCAGATCTCGTTCTCGTCGATAATGTATTCGTGAACCGTGGTAATCTCACCCGTCTCGGGATCGAATTGCTCAACCGGCATGTTTTCCCAGCCTCCAGTTGGTCTTCTTCCACCCACCACCAGGGCCTTGCCATCAGTCGTGGGGATAACAGCGGCCAATGACCTGCTGATGGAAAAAGGGCCGATTTCCGAGAAAGTGCCGACCGCTGGATCATACAGCTCTCCGTAGGTATGCGCGTTGTTATGGGTCCACCAGGCGCTGGCGATAACCACACGACCATCATTCAGCGCGGCCGCACCCCCGCTCGCCCGGAATCGGACCATGCTGCCGGTTGAGGTAAAGCTGAGATCATTCGGATCAAAAATTTCAACGTGATCATAACTCGGAATTCCCCAGTTGCGTGATCCGCCGGCAATCAGATAGCGCCCGTCGTTCATTTTTGCCAATGACGGTGAATCATGAATGTGCCGCATGGTCAACGTGGTGAAAGTTTCCGTGGCTGGATCGAAAATCTCCGCGGTGTTTGAGGATATGAAGTTCTCCCTGATGCCACCAATGAGAGCGACCCTTCCGTCGGACAGCACGACCGAATGATGGCGCAGCCTGTTTGAATTCATCTGTGGTCCGGGTTCATAACCCGCTTCGGCACTAAGCTTCTGCTCTTCTCCGATACCTGCCGACAGGTTGAATGATGAAAATACGATCAAAAACATCAATCGATAGAAAAATGAACGGGTTTTAAATTTCATGGGTCTTGAGTTTGGTAGTGTTGTTTTGATGATGAAGCGAAATGATTTTCAGAATTAATAGAAGACGTATCCAACCGGTGGAACGGTCAGCCATCGGAGCAATGCCACATGGAATGTTTCATGCATGGAACAGCGGAATGGTTTGCCAGGTCAGTCGTGCGTAATGGCGCGTCGCGTTGCTTCGGCAGGCAGGTCGTATGATGAATTTCAAAATCGTTTTTTTGATCACCGGTGATGCGGTGGAAGAGTGCGATTTCGCATCGTTCCTTTGTGCGGTTTTGGGCTCGAAATTGGACCGGACCATAGGGGGTAAACGGATCATAGGGTGTTGATCATCTCAGATTGCGACCTATCCTGTCTCCGCAAAACAGGCACAAACCTGCGCAGATCAGGCAAATCCGAATGAATCCATCATGCTGAATGAGACCAGCCCGGCCACAAACGACCATGGAAATCCCGAATTACACGGATCGCACGAGCGTATCCTGACCGAAAAGCTTTCAGCCAGCCGCCTTTTCAAGGATTACGAGCGGGCGTTTTTTGAAGCGACCGGTCTTTCCGTGGAGATTCAACCGGTCGGCGGCCTGGACGGAAAACATGCGCAGATGAACAAGGCGAACCGGTTTTGCGCCTTGGTCGCCCGAACAAAAGGTGGGTGTGCCAATTGTTTGGAAATGCGGAGGGATCTGCACCAAGCGGCAAATCACGGGACGAAATCGCTCTTTTGTTTCGCCGGCCTCTGCGACAGTGCGATCCCGGTCAGGGTGGGGCATGATCTGATTGCCTTTCTCCACACCGGGCAAGTCCTGCTCCACCAGCCGAATCAGGAGGAATTCAGCCGCACGACAAGGCAACTTTTGGCTTGGGGCGCGGAGGTCGATTTCAAAGCTCTGGAGGAAGCCTACTTCCAGACCAGGGTTCTAGGGCGCAGCCAGTATGACGCGATGCTGCGCCTACTCTCCACATTCGCCCGACATTTAGAAATCATCGGCAGCCACATCGAGTGCGAAATTTCCCGTGATGATCCCGCAATCGTGGGGCGGGCCAAGCGCTACATGAACGCGCGCCATCAAGAACAGATCTCGCTCGATGAAGCCGCGCGGGCGGTCAATGTCAGCACGCGCCAGTTCTGCAAGGTATTCAGGCAGGCGACGGGCTTGACGTTCACGGAATATCTGGCCCGTATCCGTGTCGAGAAGGCGAAAAGCCTGCTTTTGAATCCCAAGCTACGAATCAGTGAGGTGGCGTTTGAAACGGGTTTCAATTCGATTTCCCAATTCAACCGTTCATTCAAGCGCATCGTTGGTGACGCTCCATCCCGGTTCCGTAGCCGGCAGCGCCGGGCATGATCCGGTAACGAACACCGGACACGCTGGATCTGATCCGTGAGGCAACGGCCGCAGCCGCGGACGGTAAAACACGGATTTGCCTTCCGTTGATCCAGTGGCTCATTGCGTTTCATCAAAGCAGAATGGATCGCAGCGGGCGTGACTTCGGCATTGCTGTTTATTAGTTTGCCGTCCCTGGCAGGTCATCATCGCACCGTGCCCGGGTCGCGAGCAGAACGGTCTATTCGCTTTCGCCCATGTATTGCGCCGAGGGCCCACACCACCTCTCCCCTCACACCCCGCGTTTGTCGCCCCAGAGGCGGATGTGGAGGCGGTCGGAGAAGCGAATTCCGAGGTCGCGGCAGCGTTCGGCGAGCCAGGCGGCGGTGGCATCAAGCTCGGCGATGTTTCGCCCCTCGGGCATGAGCAGGATGCGGCGGTTGGTGAGTTCGTGCCGGGTCGCCAATTCGTGGATTTCGTCGAGGTCGCCCGGCTCCGCCACGACAAACTTGAAGATCGCATTCTGCATCCCGGCGAAGCCGTCAAGCACGTCCGGAGCGAGACGCGTCCGGGCGTCCATCCCGGAATTCGCGAGTTTTGGCGAGACGTTGAAGCGTCCGATGATCTCCGCGAAGGCCTCGCCCGGCAGCCGGGTTCCGTTGGTCTCCACCTCGAAGAAATGATCCGGCTCGCGGGCGCGGATGAGGGTGGCCATTTCAAGCAGTTCGGCTTCCTGGAGCAGTGGTTCGCCGCCGGTGATCACGGTGTGCGGGCAGCCGAATGCCAGGATGGCCTCCGCCGCCCCGGCGGGCGTCATTTCCCAAGTCACGTCGGCGCGCCGGTGTTTGCGGTATCCGGGCTGGGCATCCTTCTCATGCCGCCACGGGGTGCCCTCGAAGTTCCAGGTGTGATCCGTGTCGCACCACACGCAATGCAGGTTGCAGCGCGAGGTGCGGATGAAGACCGCGGGCGCGCCCGCGCCGATGCCCTCACCCTGCAGGGTGTGGAAGATCTCCGGGCCGTCGCCAAGTCGCGCGAGTTTCATCGTCGCGGCCACTCAAGCGCATTTGCGGGCCGCGTGTAAGCGCGAATTTGACTCAGTCGAGGATCGCGCGGCGGATTCTGCCCGGCGGGTGCAGCAGGAAGCGCCGCGCCAGTTCTTCGAATTCCTCGGAGAGGTCGGTGAGGTGGATTTCGAGGGAACCCCCGGCCTCGCGCGGGTTTCGCAGCCCGCCGGCGTCGAGCATGCGCCGGAGATCCTCGGCGCAGGTGGTCGCCGAGTCAACCAGGCGCACGTCGTCCGGCAGCATCCCGCGCAACAGCGGGATGAGCAGCGGGTAATGGGTGCAGGCGAGCAGCAGGGTGTCGATGCCCTTGGCCATGAGCGGCTGCAGGTATCTCGCGAGGATGTCGCGCGTGACGTCTTCGGCGATCCAGCCCTCCTCGATCAACGGGACAAGCAGCGGTGCGGCGACGCCGTGGATCATGAGTCCGCGTCGCCGCTGCGCCAGCGCGTGCTGGTAGGCGTGCGACTGGATGGTCCCGCGCGTGGCGATGATGCCGATGCGTTCGGCATCCGGGTTTGCCAGGGCGGCCTCGACGCCGGGTTTGATCACCCCGATCACCGGGACCGGGCAGTTTTTCCAGAAATCCGGCGTGGCGTGCGCGGTGGCGGTATTGCAGGCCACGACGATGGCCTTCACGTTTTTGCCGAGCAGAAAATCGATGTCCTCGGCGGCGAAGCGGCGGATGGTTTCCGGGCTTTTCGATCCGTATGGCAGCCGGGCGGTGTCACCGAGATAGACGACGTGCTCGTTGGGCAGGAGATCCCGCACCGCGCGGACGACCGTAAGGCCGCCCACTCCCGAATCGAATATCCCCAGGGCCGCCTCGCTCACGGGGTCGAGTGTCCGCACTGTGAGGGTGTGCATCAATACCGAATCGCTTCCGGATTGCATCCGGATCGCGAATCGGCTGCGGCTTGCGGGAAATCCTCAAGCTGTGTCGAGCACCGGGAGGTCGAGCAGGCGGTCGTAATCCGCGGTGCTTCCTCCGGAGAGGCAGCATTCGATGATCTCGCGGCCCTTCGGCGAGAGATCCGGCACGAGGAACTGGGGAAGTTCCTGCTTGAAGAAGTCGTGCAGGATTTCCGCGCCGCGGTCGTATGCGGCGGCGCCGACCTCCGGCTGCAGCTCGACGTCGAAAAACCATGCGCCTAGCGTGCGGCCTTCCATGACGAGTTTGCGCGGGGTGTGGCCGAGCAGCGGGCAGCGCGACGGTTTCATCTGTTTTTCAGTGAAGCGGGCGCCGCCGCGGCGGGCGATGTATTCGCGGGTGATCCACTGCGGCATGAATCCGACCTCCCAGGCGCCGATGTGCTGGTTCGGGCACAGGATGTAGCGGATCTCGGGCGTGTTGATGATCTGGTCGAGCAGCATGTTGGCATGGTCCACGCGGCGGCCCGTTGCGAACGGCCAGTAGGATCCCACACCCTCCGAGGACATGCCCTCCTTGTCCACGATGCTCGGGTTGGCGTGCCCGCGTGGGGCGACGAGCCGCCACAGCCATGCGAGCGAGGGCGGCAGGAGGTGGAACATGCCCATGATTCCGTAGGTCGGCTTTTCGGCGGTGCATGGCGGGGTGCGCACGCCCATGCTGCGGACGTCCACATCGACCGGTTTGTCGATCACGTTGGGCACGCAGCGGCGGGGAATCACGACGCGCGGGTTCGGGCAGGGTACGCCGGGTTCATCCTCGGTGTGTTCCCAGATCAGGGTGGTCGCGCCAGGGTGTCCCTCGACATTGAGGAAAAGCAGGGGTTCGCACGGTGCCATGGTCATGCCCTCGACGTGCGGGTCGATGCCGTAGCGGTAAATGTGGTTGATGCGGACAAACCAGGCTTCCTCGGCGTCGATCAGCGAGAGCTTGCCGTTTTCTTTCTCAAGCGTCGGGTGGCAGAGCGCCATGTCGTCGGTGATCGGGCGCAGGTCGCAGGCGCGGGGGAGGGTGAGCTGGCGTTCGTCGCCGGTGATGACGTTGCGGCCGAGGAGTAAAGAGCCGTCGGGCTGGCGGTGCGCGGGCTCGAGCATCTCGCTCTTGCCGCCGCCGCTCGCCCCCTCGTGGGAGATCACGAGCTTGTTGTCGTAAGGGGTGATGACCTGGACGGTCGAGCAGTGCATGGTGATCCATTTCTCGGCCTCGCCGATGTTGAGGAGCACGCCGTAGATGCCTTTTTTTGCACTCGGGCCAGGATAGAGGTTGTAGCTGAAAAGCTCGTGGGCGGAATCGAGGCGGTTGTGAACGACGACCTGTTTGCCATCGAAATGGGTGTGGCGGAATGGAGGGGCCACGTAGATCACCGTGCCTGGGGAGAATCCTTCCGGAACTTCTGCGGGATCGATGATGCCTTGCAGCAGCGCCAGGCCGAAGGCGAAGAATCCGGCGTTTGCGGGCGCGATGACGAGCGCGTCGGTGCCCTTGCCGACGATGCCGGCGTGAAACGCGAACACCGCGAGTTCCTGCCCCTTGAGCCATTCGAAGGTTTCCTCGCGCAGCGGTTCGAACCCGGAGCCGAAGCGCTCCTTGTAGGTCGGTTTGTCGGTCGGCTTGTCGTCACCGATCACCATGCAGTCCGGATCGCGGCGGCGCATGTAGGCTTCGGTGTAATTCGCATTCACGCCGTTTTTCGCGCGGCAGACGCGAGCCTCGATCACCCGACCCTTGCCCGGGACCTCATAGGCGACCTCGTGCCAGCCGTTGACCGCATCGCGCGTGGCCAATTCGACCAGTTCGGCCGGTCGGCCGGCGACGATGACGGATGGAGCGGCATCCAGGACGGCGGCTGCTTCCGCAGGAACGGGAAACGGCAGGGCACGGCAGGTGGTGTTGTGGTGGTTTTGGTTCATTCGTTGAATGGTTCGATGCTTGGTTCAGATGGTTGGTTCGGACGCGTGATGGCCGCGTCGATTGGTGTGAACGCCGCGAAGCTATCACGCAGCGCAAGCCATGGCGACGCATAGAATTGCGAATTGGTCGCATTTTCGGTGCGGGTGATGGTCGGTGGTCAGAGGTGCAAGATCCATTTACTGGTGACCGTTCCTGATTCATGACTTTGCTCCGCACATCGGCCATGGCCGCTTTATCCCTGGCATTCGCCTTGCCATGCACTGGTGCTCACGGCGAAGTGGAGGCCATGATCCGGGCGGCGGATCGCACGGGGCGCGAGATGCGGGCGTCCGTGAGCGGGGTGGTGACGGCGGATTATTGGGCAAAGGACGACTCAAGGCTGGTTTTCCGCGTGTCGGAGGGCAGGCGTAGGTCGCGTTTTTCCTCCTTCGACCCGGAAGCCGGCAAAATCCGCCCGGCCTTCGATCACGCCGCATTGGCGGAGGCGCTGGCAGAGGCGGCCGGTCGCGATGTCGATGCGGGAAGACTGCCGTTGGAAGAGGTGGTGCCCGCCGACGAGGGTGCGGATTCGTTTTCCTTCCAGGCATTCGACCGGCGCTGGACGTGGCACGCGCGCGACGGACTGATGGAGGCCGGGGAGTCCCGCGACGAGCCCGAAGCACGCTCCGGGCGAGGACGCGGTCGTGGAGCACGCTCGCCCGACGGCGGGTGGACCGCTCGCATCGACGATCATAACCTTTTCCTCCACCCGGCGGATGGTGGGAAGCCGGTCGCGCTCACCGACGACGGCACGGAGGCGCACCCGTATTCCGGGCCGTTCCACTGGGCACCCGATTCGGGCGCGCTCGTGGCTTGGCGGGCGCGGGAGGTCGAAACGCGGCGCGTCTCAATCGTCCAGGCCGCGCCGCCGGACCAACTCCAACCCGAGCTGCACCAATTCGATTATGCGAAGCCCGGCGACGAGATCCGTCAGCCGATGCCCCGGCTTTTCCGGATAAACGAGGAAAATGGTCACCGTGAATTGACGATCAACGAGTCGCTGTTTGCCAACCCCTGGTCGAACCACCGCACATGGTGGTCGGCGGACGGGCGTTTTTTCGAGTTTCTCCACAACCGCAGGGGCCATCAGTTGTTGCGGATGATCCGGCTGTGCGCGCGCAGCGGTGAATCAACCGTGGTGGTCGAGGAGACCAGCCCGACGTTCATCGACTATTCGCAAAAAACCTGGTTCCACCGTCTCGGGGACGGCGACCGGATGCTGTGGATGAGCGAGCGCGACGGCCACAACCACATCCTGCTCATCGAGTCCGCCACCGGGGAAGTGGTCCGCCGCGTGACGCGCGGGGAGTGGAACGTGCGCCGCGTGCTGGAGGTCGATGAAGAGGCGCGCGAACTCCTGGTGGAGACCATCGGCATGGACGCGCGGCATCCGTATCACAGCCACTTCGCCCGCGTCTCGATCGATTCGGACCGGCTTGTGCGCCTCACCGAAGCCCCGGGCCACCACACGATCCGCATTTCGCCGGGCGGCCGGTGGATCACCGCCACATGGTCGCGCCCGGACCACCCGCCCGTGACCGAGGTGCGCGACGCGTCGAGCGGCAACAAAAACGCGGAAATCGGGCGTGCCGACATCTCCCGCGCGGAGGCCAACGGCTGGCTGCCGCCCGAACGCTTCGTCGCAAAAGGCCGCGACGGCGAGACGGACATCCACGGGCTGATCTACCGGCCGCGCGGATTCGACCCGGAGCTGAGCTACCCCGTCGTCGAGCACATCTACGCCGGTCCGCACGGTTTCTTCGTGCCGCAGTCCTTCCAAGCGTGGAACGGCAACATGCGGATGGCCCACCACGGATTCGTCATCGTCAAGATCGACGGCATGGGCACCAACTGGAGGAACAAGGCATTCCATGATGTGGCGTGGAAAAACCTCGCGGACTCCGGCTTTCCGGACCGCATCGCGTGGATCCGCGCCGCCGCGCGCGACCGCCCGTGGATGGACCTCGGCCGCGTCGGCATCTACGGCGGCAGCGCCGGCGGGCAGAGCACCGCGGCGGCTCTGCTGCACCACGGCCATTTCTATCACACCGGCGTCGCCGACTGCGGCTGCCACGACAACCGGATGGACAAGATCTGGTGGAACGAGGCGTGGATGGGTTGGCCGGTGGACGAGAGCTACGTGCAAAACTCCAACGCCACCCACGCCGCGAACCTCAAGGGCAACCTGATGCTGATCGTCGGGGAGATGGACCGCAATGTGGACCCGGCGTCCACCGACCAACTCGCCGCCGCGCTTCAGGAAGAGGGCAAGCTTTTCGAATACGTCAAAATCTTCAACGCCGGCCACGGTGCGGCGGAAACCCGGTATGGCAATCTCGTCCGCACCGGTTTCCTCCTGCGTCATCTCGGCGGACCGGAGCAGGCCGCCGAAGACTGAACATTCCCGGCTCACCCCGTAGAAGCAGCCTCCGGCTCCTTTCTTCACGTGAGCAAAGTTGGCCGGCGGCATGGTGCGGGCCTTTCGGATTGCATCATGCGGTCCGCCGTCAAATGATCGCACGCGTTATGGAGGGTGGCGTGATTGTGATCATACTGTTGTTGGTGGCGGGAGTCGCCGCCTTCATGATCCATTATTCCCAACAGGTCGGTGAAGCCTGGGCGAAGGCGGCGGACGATCTGGGGATCCACTACGAACCCGGCGGATTGTTCGCACAACGCAGGATTTCGGGGAATGTGGACGGCTGCGGGGTCAGCGTGGAGACCTACACCCGGGGTTCCGGCAAGCATTCGCGGAGCTACAGCCGCTACCGGATCGGTTACCGCCGCTCCCTGCGCCTCGGCCTGCGGCTTCGGCGCAAGGGTTTCTTTGGCGGCGTGGCCGAGGCGTTCGGCGCGCAGGACATCCGCACCGGCGACGGCAAATTCGATTCATTCGTCAGCGTGAAGGGCCGGGATCCCGAATTGGTCGCGCGTTTCCTCGATGAGAACCGCCGCAAACGGATCCTCGCCGCGATGACGGAGTGGAACGATCTGGAAATCCACGACACCCACTTCCAAATCGACCACTCCGGAGCCGAGACGACGACGGTGAACCTGGTCGGCACGGTCCGGCAGCTGGTGGCGCTGGAGCCGACCCTGGTCGGCCCGGCGACCGCGGTCGCGGCATCCAAGGCCGCACCATCCGCATCTCCGGCTGCGGCTGCCGCCGGAGCCGCCTCGGCCGGATCCGGACCACCCGCTCGCGAACCCGCACCCGAATCACCACAGGAACCCGGGCGTGAAATGGATCCCGAACCCGAGCCGGAGTCCGAACCGCAAAAGGCACAGAAACCCGAGCCGGAGCCAGAGCCAGAAACAGAGGCGTCCGAGGTGGGCGGTGCGTTGTTCGGTGGAGACCTCGGTGTCGCGGAAATCGACCGGTTGTTCGCGGCGGACCATGCGAGCCGCCCGGTGCGGGTGCGCGGCATCCTGAAGAGTGTTCGAGCCGCCGATTTCGACTTCACATTCGGTGCCGGTGCGTGCGGGATGGCCACGGTCGAGGTGCCGCTTGAGGGAGGCGGCGGGGGGCGGAACAAGTTCGAGGTGATCGCCCGGTTGCCAGAAGACTCCGACCCGCCTGCTGCTGGCGACGCCATCGAGTTGCGCGGTGAAATGGTCAAGGCGGACGGGTTGATGCGTCATTTGTATGTCAAAGCCGAGTCGGTCCGATCCGTTGGAATTGCCACCGGAGATTGAGCCGAATGGCCTGTGAACCGCGAGGTGGAGGGATCTGGGCAGAAATGAGGAAAAATCGTCAGGGAAAACCGCCGATTGGGTTTCCATAATCCGGAGGGATTTGATTGAGTGGATCTCATCAACAAACACAACCCACACCCAAAAATGAGTGCCCCATACAAATTCAATTTCATTCCCAAGCTTGTTTCACTCTGGTTCGGGATGGCGACATTCTGCATGGCCCATCAATCCATCATCGACGCATTTCCCGAAGCCGGCGACGGCATGGAACGACATGTGATCATTTTACCGGAACGCGACGATTCGGATGACCTCAAGGTCGAGCTGATCGTCGGTAAAACCATCGAGACCGACGGAGTCAACCGCTATTTCTACGGCGGTGGTTTGATCAAGGAGACTTTGCAAGGATGGGGATATTCCTACTACAAAATGGAGGAACTTGGTCCGCTCGGCCAAACCCGGATCGGCGTTCGCGGCGACCAGGAGCCGGTGGAGGCATTCGTCCGCACCACAAGCGAGACCCTGATTGGCTACAACGCCCGCATGCCGGTGGTCGTCTATCTGCCCGAAGGGGTCGAGCTTCGCTACCGGATCTGGCAGGCGGGCCCGGTGGAGTTTGTGCCGCCCCGGGCATGAGAAAAGCCGGTCGTCTGCATCACTGCATCAAGCTGCGAACGCTTCGTGGTAGCCGGCACCGGATTTCACGCGGCCACCACCCATTGCTCAGGCAGCCGTTCGCTCGGGGTGTTTTCGAGCAACTGCATTTCCTGACCCGACTTTCGCTGGCTCTCCGAGGCCGGGCGGTCTTCAGGGTTTTTCAATGCGGATCGTGGCGCGGATTTTTGCCGCGACCTGGTCGGTGAGGCGGGCGGTGCCTTTGTCGGTGAAATGGACGTCGCCGGGGCCGATGAAGTGGTCGGCGGGGAATCCGGCGGTGAGGGCGTGAAGGTCGTTGATGGCGATGTCGTGGCGTTTCATGACGCGGGCGGCGATGGCGTTGTATTTCACGTCGTCGCCGACGAAGCGGCCGGGTTCGCCCTCGGGGACGAGGGTGGTGTTGGCCCAGATGAGGGTCGCGCCGGTTTGTTTGAGACGTTCGACGAGGGTTTCGAGGTGGGCTTCGTAATCTTCCGGGGTGGTGGAGACGGTGCCGTTCTCCTTGTCGCGGTTGCCGTGATCGGGGCTGTCGGGGTGGCGGTAGCAGAGGTCCCAGAGGCCCCAGTTGAAGTGGATGACGTCCCATTCCACGTCGCCGAGCCAGCGGTCGATGTTGGCGAGGCCGCGGGTGGTGTCGCCGCAATTTTCGGGGCGCGGGTGGTCGGCCCGCATCGGGCGGACGACGTTGGCCTCGCCCGCGAGTTTTTCGCGAACGGGTCCGGTGTAGCCCATGGAAATGGAGTCGCCGAGGATGAGGACGTTGGGCAGGGCGGGGTCGAGTTCCGCGTCCCAGGAGCCTTCGACGTTTGTCTCCGGGGATTGGTTGGCGGGGGATTGTGGCGGCGAGGCGATGGCGGGACCACATAGGAGGGCGATGGATGCGAGGGTGATGAGCTTCATGGGGTGGTTGCGGGGTTGGTGTGATTCATTCGATGCCGAGGATGGCCTTGATTTCGGCGCGTTTGACGGCGGCGACCCTGAATTCGTAGGTGTCCGGCTCGGATGCCATGGGATCGATGCGGATCAGCGTGTCCTGCACGACCCAATGCCTTTCCCTGGCCTGGTGGGCGGGGATGAGGGCGATCATTGCGACCGCGGCGATGGCGTATGCCGGGAGCGCGGCGCTGGCGGCGGCCGCGCGGGCAAGACGCGCGGGGGGCGGGCTTTTGATCATCCGCACGAGCGTGGTGAAGAGCAGTCCGATGAAGAGCAGGAGGGGGATCGCGAGGATGAAAACAACGGGCGCGGAAAGACCGAACCGCGTCAGCATGGGGTAGGCGGCGAGGATCCAGATGGCGGACGAGGCGAGGACGACAAGAGGGAACGCTTGGACTCGCTTGGAGACGCCCAGCGCCGCGAGCCATGGCGAGAGCCGCCAGCGGGCGAGAAGCGGTGGTGCGATGAGGAGGGTGAGAAGCAGGGCGGCGTATTGGGCGGCGGGCATCCAGTAATCCGTGTGTAAACCGTAATCCCTGCCGCCGAGCGGGGTGTGGCGCATGATGAGGAAATGGAGAAGGACCGGCGCGATGGCTCCGGGGATGATGATCCAGAGCATGTCGGCGGTTCCCGGCAATGCGGCCAGGCGCGACGCGGGATGGCGGATGTGGCGGGGGATGATGAAGCGCGAGAGCGCGACAACCGTGCCGGCGAGCAGCATGGCGAGCAACAGCGCGAGCGCGGCAATGGAGCCGAGAAACGCGTGTTCGGCGAGGCGCAGGGGCTTGAGTTCCGCGCCGGTGAGCGGAGGCGGAGATTCGACCTGTGAGGCGATCATGGGCAGGGCCTGTAGGGCGATGGCCGGCATGTGCCTTGTATCAAAAAAATCATCGCCGTGATGCCTCCGGATGTCCCTGGTGTCGCGAGCGGTCTGGAAACCATCGCGTTGGCGAAGGTATTTTCCGGTGAGTTCCTGCAGCTCCAATCGCTCCGCCGCCGCGTGAAAGTTGATGTCCGTGGCGCGGGCCTTCACTTCGTAAACCAGTTCATTGACGAGGTTGAGATCCTGGTTTTCCGCGATCACGGCCTTCAACGCGTCGTGCTCCGCCGTCAAAGTGATGAACGCTTCGGAATCACCTTCTTTCGAGAGCATTTCGGCCCGGGCGGATATGAGATCCGCAATCCCGCGAAAATGGATCATGTGGCTTGTGCTCATGAATGCCAAGAACATCGCATCTATCATCTCCCCAAGCGAATCGGAAGGGAGAAGGGCGAGCCTGGCGAGAGCCATGTCGTTCCAGTAAGTCCTGAATTCCGGCAATTCCGCGGCTTTGGACAAGAGGCGGCAGGCGGCGTGGAAATCCTCCTCGTTCGTGATCTCATAGTTGGCTTCGACGGCGGGGGCGGGCAGCCTCACTCCATCGACTTCGCGTGGCTGGCCACCGCCAGTATGAAGTTTTTCATAGGAATCGCGCCCGATGACCGCGGCGGCGAAGCAGAGGAAGGCGGCGTTGTCGGGAGCGATGCGGGCGGCGGTGTCGAGAAATCCGGGTGGCAGCTCCTCGCGGGCGCTGAGATAAGCGACGGCATAATCCATGTAGTATGCCGGGTTCTCCGGGTCGTGGAGATGCAGCCGGTGTCTTTGTTCGACGGGATCCAGCCCGGGTTCGCCTAACAGGAGTCGCTCGCGTTCGCCGAGTCCGTCGGTGTCGGGCGCGGGGAGTCCGGAGTAAGGATTGAAGATGTCGAGGTTCGAGATGTGATGGTATGTCCTGATCGCGGGCCAGTTGGCGAAGATGCCGAGGACGAGGGCGATGCAGGCGGCGGCCCATGGCAGGATCATGCGAAGTTTGCGCGATGTGGCGCGGGCGGGAAGTGGCGGAAGCGGCGCGGCTGGGGAATGCGGATCGAATGCCTCTTGAAGCATGGCCTCCGCCCTGGCGCGGCACTCCGGTTTGTTCCGGAGTGGCGCGGTGAGGTGGTCGAGAAACGGGTGGTTGGGGGGATCGTTTCTCATGTTGGGGTGGATGCGATGGGGACGGAGCCGGAGGCTGTGGCTACGGTGCGGTTATTCGGGCAGGATTCTTCGGAGCAGGCCGAAGTCGAGTTCGTGTTCGGGGGCGAAGGCGTCGGAATCCATGTATTGGAGGATGCTGTGCATGAACTGGCGGCCTTCGGGCTGGTTCCGGATGGCGGGCAGATCGATGGTGGAGACGAGCAGCGAGCCTTCGCCGACCTTGGTTTCCATGAGCAGGCCGAGCTTGTGGTTGCGCTCGAAGTTGTCGATGACCTGGACGATGGGGCGGTATTCGTCGGGCGTGCCGTCGAGGATGAGCGGGCGGGAATTCCGGACGAGGTGCCACCACTGCCAGTTGCTGTGGAATTCGGTGGGGAAGGCGGCGAGTGCGGGGTGGTCGGGGTCGCACAGGATGCCGAGGCTGCCGGGCGGCACGAGGATCTCGCGGCGGCGCGCGGCCTGGGCGAACATGGGCGACCAGAATTCGCTCTGGAACTGGCCGACGATGCTGTGCGGGAGTTTGCCGGTGTCGGGGATGTGCAGGACCTTGCCGCCGGCCTCGAGGTGGGCCAGGGTGTCGCCGTGGTGGAGTTGGCGGGTGAACATGATGCCCTCGGGCGTGCTGGTGTCCACGCGGGCGGGGAAGACCCAGACGGGGTAGCTGTTGCGGTAACCGGTGTCCTGGATTTCGATGGTGAGGGTGGTTTTTTGCGCCTCCGTGATGTCGGCGGACGAGAGCGCGGTTTCGAAGGTTCCGATGGTGGTGACGTCGCCGGTGGGGACGCTCTCCGCGGCGTATTCGGTGGTTGCGATGACGCGGCCGTCCGCGTCCGCCATGGTGGCGGTGATGGTGACGTCCTCCATGTCCGCCGGGCCGTAGTGGGCGACGCGGATTTCACCGGTGAACGTCTCGTTGTTCGTCCAGGAGTATTTCTCCATGATGAAGAGAGGGACGGTTTCGCTGCAGAACTCGCGCCATTCCTCCGGCTCGATGATGCCCTTGGATTCCATGAACACGTTCAGCATGCCGACGAGCGCGGTGGCCTGGCCGGGGAAATCCTGGAGGTCGAGGAGCTGCAGGCCCCCGAGTTCGCGGGTGCGCAGTGCGGTCTCGATGTCCTCGCGGTAGCAGATCGCGGAGAGCGCGCCGGAGGCGCGGAAGAAATCGTGCGCTTGGTCGAGCATGCCGGCGGCGTCGAGGCGGTCGCGGAAGAGTTCGTAGTTGCGCGCCTCGAGCACGCCGGTGAATTGCTCGATTTCGCGGAAGTCGGGCGACACCTGGAACTGGCCGGTCTCGTGGCCGATCATCGGCACGGGGACGCCCTCGAGGGTGTATGAGAAGTCGAAGTCGGTGCTCGGCGGGCTTTTCTCGATGTGGGGGTTGCGGAAGTCGTGGTAGGCGAATGAGCCGCGCAGCGGTTTGTCCTCGAGGTTGAGTTTGCCGATGACCCAGAAATCGTCGCCCTCGGGGAGGGTGGGGTTCCAGTGCATGTTGTTGGAGCCCTGGGCGTGGAGGGCGCGCGGGTTGATTTCCTGGAAATGCGCGACCAGATCGGCCATGCCGTCGGTCATGCCGAGTTCGTTGCCGAGGGTGAAAAGGACGAAGGACGGGCTGTTGCCGTAGTGTTGGAAGACGAGTTCGCCCTCGCGCTTGCCGAACTCGTAGAGCGAGACCTCGGTGTCGATGGTCTCCAGCTCCATGAAGTCGATGTTATACCAGGCCTGGTCGTCCTCGTCGGGGGCGTTGAAGGCGCTGCGCTTGTTCGGCAGTTCGGGCTGGAGGAGGAGGCCGAGTTCGTCGGCCACCTCGAAGGCGGCGGCGGGCGGGAACCACGAGTGGTAGCGGATGTGGTTGAGGCCCCAGTCCTTGTGGATTTGCAGGATGCGCTCCCATTCCCCGCGGGACATCGGGGCGTATCCGGTGATCGGGTAGTTCGCGCAGTCGATGCGGCCGCGGAGGAAGACCGGGCGGCCGTTGAGGAGCATGCGGTTGCCATCGCGGGTGAAATCGCGCATGCCGAAGCGGGTGGTGCGGGTGTCGGCGTGTTCACCGGCCTCGAGGGAGAGCGAGAGGCGGATGAGCGCGGGATCGAACTCGTCCCAGAGCGGGGCGTCCGGGCCGGGGGAGTAGGTGAACTCGACGGTGTTGGATTTTTCCGGGGCGCTGAAATCGACCGTTTGGACGGGGAAGGTGGCGGTGGGCTCGGTGTTGTAGCTTTCGGAATCCACCGTGATGGTTCCCTCGACGGGTTCGCCGGTGATGTTGCCGATTTCGGCGACCACGCGGGCCTCGCGTTCGGCGGCGTTGGGGAAGACCTGGATGCTCTCGATCCAGACGGGGTCGGTGGCGCGGAGTTTCATTTCGCCGACGATGCCGTTCCAGTTTGTCTGCGTGCGCTCGTCCACGGCGTGGGCGGGGCCGACGGGGGGGAGGCGCGAGTTGTCGATGCGCACGGTGATGGTGTTTTCCCCCGGGTTGAGGGCGGAGGTGACGTCGAAGATGTGCGGGGCGCTGAGCGAGTCCTCGTGGCCGACGAAGGTGCCGTTGATCCAGACGCGGCTGTTGCGGGAACGCTCGAAGAACAGGGTGACGCGCTGGCCGTCCCAGGATTCCGGGATGGTGACATCGCGCTGATACCATGCCGGGTTGATCCACATCCACCGGCGCGCGAGGCGGTCGGCCGGGCGGTAGGTGGTTTTCTCGCCCTTTTCATTGGTGTCGGTGGTGCCGGGGAGGGTGACCACGCCGTCGAAAGTGTGGGAATGCCACTCGTTCTCGATGCCTTCGTTTTCGCCATCCAGGGCGAACCGCCACTCGCCATCGAGCGGAATGACGTGGTGATCCGCCTTTGCGGCGGGAATCATCGCGGCGGCGAGCAGGACGGAGGTCGCGGCGAGGCGGCTGGCGAGGCGCTTCGGCAGGCTGTTTGTGGCGTGGGGCATGCGCGAAGGAAACGCAACCCGGCGGCCGAGGCAATCAGATATTGGCATCGGATGGCTGACCGTGAATCGGGCAACCGGCATTTGCGCAGCCGATTTTTCGACGCCCGGCATTGACGCCACACCGCCCGCGTGCAAAATGCGCGGCCCCGCGCGGAAATGCCGCCCGGGCGACCCCACAGAAGCCATGACAACCATCGCAATCAACGGATTCGGCCGCATCGGCCGCCTCGTATTCCGCGCCCTCGTCGAACAGGGGCACCTCGGCACCAAATACAACGTCGTCGCCGTCGGCGACATTGTTCCGGCGGACAACCTCGCCTACCTTCTCAAATACGATTCCACCCAAGGCAAGTTCGCGGGCACCGTCAGCTCGAAGAAATCCTCCCCGGATCAGGAGGAGGACGACGTGCTCGTGGTCAACGGCCACGAAATCAAGGTCGTGAGCGCCCGCACGCCCGACGGCCTTCCCTGGAAGGAACACGGCGTCGAAGTGGTCATTGAATGCACCGGCCTCTTCACCGAAGCCTCGAAGGCGCAGGGCCACATCACGGCCGGCGCGAAGAAAGTCGTCATCTCCGCCCCCGGCAAAGGCGAGGACGCCACGATCGTGCTCGGCGTGAACGACAATCTTTATGATCCGGCCAAGCATCATATTGTCTCCAACGCGAGCTGCACGACGAACTGCCTCGCACCACTGGTGCACGTGCTCCTCAAGGAGGGCTTCGGCATCGACGAGGGCCTGATGACCACGGTGCACTCATACACGGCGACGCAGAAGACCGTGGATGGGCCGTCGAAAAAGGATTGGAAGGGCGGCCGCAGTGCGGCGATCAACATCATTCCTTCCACTACCGGCGCGGCCAAGGCGGTGGCCCTTGTCTGCCCGGAGGTGAAGGGCAAGCTCACCGGCATGGCCTTCCGCGTGCCGACCCCGACGGTGTCGGCGGTTGACCTGACCGTGAAAACAACAAAAGCCACTTCGCTGGCGGAGATCAACGCGGCGCTCAAGAAGGCGTCGGAAACCTACCTCAAGGGCGTCCTCGCCTACACCGACGAGGAAGTGGTGTCCACCGACTTCATCCACGACGAGAACTCGTCGATCTACGACGCCGGTTCCTCGATCGAACTCAATCCGAACTTCTTCAAGCTCATCAGTTGGTATGACAACGAGTGGGGCTACTCGAACCGCGTGGTCGAGCTGGTTGACCTGATGGTCGAGAAAGGTCTCTGAACTGAGGAATCCTGAAATTCACCGGCGGCATTCGTGACAGCCACGGGTGCCGCCATTTTTTTATCCATACTGATTCGGAGTGACGAACCAAGGATTGCACAGAATGGGATTACCGCCTGCGGCAGTTTGGAAAATCCGGGCAATTCGTGCAATCCGTGGTTGAAAGGCCGGCAATGAAGGCGGGTGATGATCATGGAACCGAGGATCCGCGTTTCGGCGGTGTTGCGCGGCTTTATGGGAATGTGGCGCTTGAGCGGTTTGCGAAATCGCGCGTGGCGGTGGTGGGGATCGGCGGGGTGGGGACGTGGGTGGCGGAGTGCCTGGCACGCAGCGGTGTGGGGCATTTGACAATGGTGGATATGGATGAAATCTGCCTGACGAACGTCAACCGCCAGATCCACGCGCTGGACGGGCAAATCGGGATGCGGAAAGCGGAGGCAATGGCGGAGCGGGTGCGGGCGATCCATCCGGCCTGCGACGTGTTGGCGGTGAATTCGTTTTTCAACGAGCGCACGGCGGAGGAGATTCTGCAGGCGGGATTCGATTGCGTGGTGGATGCGATCGACACGGTGCGGCACAAGGCGCTGCTTGTGGCCACGTGCCATGCGCGGGGCATTCCGGTGGTGACGTGTGGTGCGGCGGGCGGGCGGCGCGATCCGACGCGGGTCCGCGTGGCGGATTTGGCGGTGAGCGGGGGCGATCCGCTGATGCACGCGTTGCGGCGCAGGTTGCGGCGTGAGCACGGGTTTCCCAATGTGCCGATGAAGAGAAAACCCGAGGCGATGGGGATCGACGCGGTGTTTTCCGATGAACCACAGGTTTTCCCCGATGGCACCGGCGGAGTTTCATGCAAACGGACAGGCGACACGGCGGGCGCGCCGCAGTTGGGATGCGATGTGGGATATGGAAGCGCCGCGCATGTCACGGGGTGCTTCGGGATGGTGGCGTCCGGGGTGGTGCTGGAGAAGATGGCGGCCCGCTTGTTCTTATGAATCCCCTAAGGGTGGGGGGCGGTCAGGCCATGGCTTTTTCCATGAGCTGGTTCATGCGCTTGACGGTGTCGCGGGCGTCCTCGAGGAGGCCGGCGGCGATCAGGGCGTTGTCGAAGAGCTGGCCGGCGACGAGGCCGGCGAGTTCGGGGTTCGCCTCGCGGGCGGCGGCGAGCTTGTGGATGAGCGGATGGCGCGGGTTGATCTCGAGTTCGACCTTCACCTCGTCCTTGAAGTTCTCGTCCATGGCCTTCATCATCTGGCGCATCTGGGGGCTCATGCCGTCCTCGGGGACGAGCGCGATGACCGGGCTGTCCACCAGGCGTTTGCCCTTGCCCACGCGGGTGACGCGGTCGCCGAGGTGGGATTTGAGGAAGTCGCAGAGGGCGGTGGTTTCCTCTTCGCCGAGGGGTTCGCCCTCCGCATCCGCCTCGTCGAGTTCGACGCCGCCCTGGCGGATGGAGACGAGTTTCTTGCCGTCGAAGGTGCCGAGCGAGTCGATGACGTATTCATCGACGGCGTCGGTGAAGTAGGCGACTTCGAGGCCGCGGGCCTTGAAGGCCTCGAGGTAGGGCGAGGTCTCGATGTGATCGCGGCCGGGGCCGACGAGGTAGTAGATGGCGTCCTGGCCCTCCTTCATGCGCGAGACGTAGTCGGCGAATCCGCAGACCGAGCCGGCGTCGGTGAGCGATGACTCGAAGCGGAGCAGTTTTGCTAGCGACTCGCGGTGGGTGAAATCGCCGGCCACGCCCTCCTTGATGAAGCGCTCGAAATTACGGTAGAAGGTGCGGTATTTCTCCGGGTCGGCGGCGGCCTCCTTTTCGAGCAGCTTGATCACGCGTTTGGAAATGACGGTGCCGATCTTGCGGACGAGGGCGCTGTCCTGCATCGACTCGCGGGAGATGTTGAGCGGGATGTCGGGGCTGTCCACGACGCCGCGGACGAAGCGCATCCAGTCCGGCAGCAGGCCGTCGGGCGAGGGGTCGATGAGCACCTTGCGGCTGTAAAGGGCGACGCCCGGGTCGGCTTTTGCAAAGCCCATTTTCTCCGGGTTCTCCGTGGGAAGGAAAAGCAGGGCGTTGATGGCGATGGGGGCGTCGGCGCTGAAGTGGAGGCGGTAGGAGGGTTCGTCGAACGCGCGGCAGGCGAACTGATAGAACGCCTTGTATTGCTCCTCGCTGACCCCGGACTTGTTCTTGAGCCAGAGCGCCTCGACCTCGTTGACGCGGGTGCCGTTGAGGAGGATGGGGAAGCCGACGAAGTTGCTGTAGCGCTCGATGAGGTGGCGCACGCGGTCTTCCTCGGCGTATTCCTTTTGATCCTCCTTGAGGTGGAGGATCATTCTGACGCCGCGCGCGGTGTCCCCGGTGGCGGGTTCGATCTCATATCCGCCCTGCCCGTCGCTGGTCCAGACGAGGGGTTCGCCGTCGGGCCGCCAGGTGCGGGTGTGGATCTCGACTTTTGCGGCGACCATGAAGGCGGAGTAGAATCCGACGCCGAATTGGCCGATGAGGTCGCCGGGCGGCTTGCCGGTCTCCTTCACGGCATCGAGGAACGCCTTGGTGCCGGAGTGGGCGATGGTGCCGAGGTTTTCGACGAGTTCGTCGTGATTCATGCCGGTGCCGTGGTCGGCGATGGTAATGGTGCCGGCCTCCTTGTCGGTGGTGATGTGGATTTCGAGCGGCAGGTCCGGGGAGTGGACGTCCTTCTCGGTGGCCTCGAGGTGGCGGAGTTTCTCCATGGCGTCCGACGCGTTGGAGACCAGCTCGCGGAGGAAGATCTCCTTGTCGGTGTAGAGCGAGTGGACGACGAGGTCGAGCAACTGCCGGATCTCGGCGCGGAATTCGTGGGATTCGTGTGCGGGTGCGGTCATGGTGGTGAGGAAAGCTTGCGGGCGCGGGAGATAGGCGAAACGCGGCGGTTTGTCAAAAATCGCTTGGCAGCGGGGTCGTCGAATCCGGGCTTGCGATGGATGCCGGGGTGGAGATGATGGCGGCACGCTGCGGGAAGATCCGCGGCGTGCCGCCGCGATGATGAAGGATCCCGCATCACTGCTGAGGCACGAGGCCGGCGGCCTGGTGCCGCATGACACGCGCCTGCTGGCGCGGGCCGCCGTGGTGACGGCGGCGGGG